>NZ_JBIVPJ010000002.1:510443-641248 GCF_044754585.1 Streptomyces sp. NPDC093065
CGGCGGGGGGGGGGGGGGGGGGGGGGCCGGGCGGGCCGGGGGCGCCGGGGGGGGGGGGCCCGGGCCCCCCGCCGGGGGGGGGGGGGCCGGGGGCCCGCCGGGGGGGTGTCCGTCCTCGGAACGGCGCGGAATCGGTCGGCCACAGATCTGACCGGCGTTGACGCGCCAACCGCTGCGGGCGGACACCCCCCCGACCCGCCCCCTTCCCGCCGTACGCGACTATCCCGCCGCGTCGCTCCGGCTGCGGTCAGCCGCCGTGCCGCCGTCGCTGCGGGCAGTCGTGCCGCTGGGGCGATGGGGGCCCCGCTCGAGCGAAGCCGAGAGTGGGGGAGGGTGGGCGCAGCGGCACCCCGCAACGCCGGGCCGCGCTCCCCACCCCCGCGCCGGGCACCGCGTGCGGCGCCGGGTCACGCGACCCACCCCCGCGGCCAGATCCGCGCCGGGTGCCAAGCCCACGCCGGACCACTGGGCCTCGGCTACAGCCGGCCCAGCACCTGCGTCAGCAGCGTCCCCATGCGCGCAGCCGAGTCGCGGCCCGCCTGGAGGACCTCCTCGTGGTTGAGGGGCTCGCCCGTCATGCCCGCGGCGAGGTTGGTGACCAGGGAGATGCCCAGCACCTCCGCCCCGGCCTCGCGGGCCGCGATCGCCTCCAGAACCGTGGACATGCCCACCAGGTCGGCGCCGATCACCCGGGCCATGCGGATCTCGGCCGGAGTCTCGTAGTGCGGGCCGGGGAACTGGGCGTAGACACCCTCCTCCAGCGTGGCGTCGACCTCCTTGCACAGCGCCCGCAGACGGGGCGAGTAGAGGTCGGTGAGGTCGACGAAGTTGGCGCCGACGACGGGGGAGGTGGCGGTGAGGTTGATGTGGTCGCTGATCAGGACCGGCTGGCCGGGGCGCATGCCCTCGCGCAGGCCGCCGCAGCCGTTGGTCAGGATGATCGTCTTGGCGCCCGCGGCGACGGCGGTGCGGACGCCGTGGGAGACGGCGGCCACGCCGTGGCCCTCGTAGTAGTGGGTGCGGCCCAGGAAGACCAGTGCGCGCTTGTCGCCGATGGAGTACGAGCGGACCTTGCCGCCGTGCCCCTCCACCGCCGGCTTGGGGAAGCCCGGCAGGTCGGTGACCTGGAGATCGGCCTCGGGGGCGCCCAGGGCGTCCACGGCCGGTGCCCAGCCGGAGCCCATGACCAGGGCGACGTCGTGGGTCTCGGCGCCGGTGAGTTCGCGCAGGCGGGCCGCGGCGGCGTCGGCGGCGGCGTAGGGGTCGCCCTGGATGTCGTCCGGAAGAAGAGATGCGTTCACGCCGAAGAGGGTAGCCGGTTTGCGGCTACGCGCGTAGATGGCGGAGGTCACGGGATGGTGGTTTTTGGGTTGGAGGTTTTGACGGGGGTGCCCTCAGCAGGGGCGCTTGCGGAGTTCCATCACGTAGTCGTGGGGCGCGCCGGCCGACTCGGCGGCGTCCGCGATCTCGCCCAGGTAGCGGGCGGAGGGCAGACCTCCCTCGTAGGCGTTCAGGACGTAGGTCCAGGCGCCCTCCTCGCCGTCGAGGGTGTGGGCGCGGACGCGGGTGCGGCGGTAGATGTCCAGACCCACGCCCTCCCAGCGGTCGAGGGAGTCCTCGTCCATCGGGGCGACGTCGTAGAGGGCGACGAAGACCTGGGAGAGCGGGTCCTCGACGAGGGTCGCGAGCGCGCCCTCCCAGCCCATGTGCTCGCCCGCGAAGGTCAGCCGCCACCCGTTCAGCCAGCCGGTGGCGCGCAGCGGCGAGTGCGGGGCGCGGCGGGTCATCAGCCGCGCGTCGAGGTTGCCGGCGTAGGCGGCGTAGAGCGACATGGGGGAAGGGTACGCGCCGCTCTTGTAACGGTGGTGGCCCCGGGCGGCCGGTCGTTGAAGGGTGCGGGACAATGGAGTACGTGACTCGGATCGTGATCATTGGCGGCGGACCCGGCGGATACGAAGCGGCGCTGGTGGCCGCTCAGCTCGGCGCGGAGGTGACCGTCGTCGACTGCGACGGCCTGGGCGGGGCGTCGGTGCTGACCGACTGCGTGCCGTCCAAGACCCTCATCGCCACGGCTGAGGTGATGACCACCTTCGACTCCTCCTACGAGGAGCTGGGGATCATCGTCGCCGACGACACCCCGCCCATGGAGCAGGCCGCCCGGGTGGTGGGGGTCGACCTGGGCAAGGTCAACCGCCGGGTGAAGCGGCTGGCGCTGGCGCAGTCGCACGACATCACCGCCTCCGTGACCCGCGCGGGTGCGCGGGTCATGCGGGGGCGCGGGCGGCTGGAGGGCATGCAGGGACTGGACGGCTCCCGCAAGGTCGTGGTGCGGGCCGCCGACGGGAGCGAGGAGACGCTGACCGCGGACGCGGTGCTCGTCGCCACCGGCGGGCATCCGCGGGAGCTGCCGGACGCGCGGCCCGACGGGGAGCGGATCCTGAACTGGACCCAGGTCTACGACCTGGAGGAGCTGCCCGAAGAGCTGATCGTGGTCGGGTCCGGTGTGACCGGTGCCGAGTTCGCCGGTGCCTATCAGGCCCTCGGGTCGCGGGTCACGCTCGTGTCGTCGCGCGACCGGGTGCTGCCCGGCGAGGACCCGGACGCCGCGGCCGTGCTGGAGGACGTCTTCCGGCGGCGCGGGATGAACGTCATGTCGCGCTCCCGGGCCCAGTCCGCCAAGCGGGTGGGCGACCGGGTGGAAGTGACGCTGTCGGACGGGCGGGTCATCACCGGGTCGCACTGCCTGATGGCCGTCGGCGCCATTCCCAACACCGAGGGGATGGGGCTGGAGGAGGCCGGGGTCCGGCTCAAGGACTCCGGGCACATCAAGACCGACCGGGTCTCGCGGACCTCGGCCCCCGGCGTGTACGCCGCCGGTGACGTCACCGGCGTCTTCGCGCTCGCCTCGGTGGCGGCGATGCAGGGGCGGATCGCCATGTACCACTTCCTCGGCGACGCCGTGACCCCGCTGAACCTGAAGACCGTGTCCGCCAACGTCTTCACCGACCCCGAGATCGCCACCGTCGGCTACTCGCAGGCCGATGTGGACGCGGGCAAGATCGACGCCCGCGTGGTGAAGCTGCCGCTGCTGCGCAACCCGCGCGCCAAGATGCAGGGCATCCGGGACGGCTTCGTCAAGATCTTCTGCCGGCCCGGTACCGAGATCGTGGTGGGGGGCGTCGTGGTGGCGCCGCGTGCCTCGGAGCTCATTCACCCGATCTCGATCGCGGTCGACAACAACCTGACGGTCGAGCAGATCGCCAACGCCTTCACCGTGTACCCCTCGCTCTCGGGGTCGATCGCGGAGGTGGCGCGGCAGTTGCACACCCGGAAGGCCGGCGGGGAGGGCTAGCCCGGCGGCCCGCGGCCGGAAATGACTCCCCGCTGGTCACGGGGAGTTGCGGCCCTTGCGTACGGCATAGGCGGCCGGGGTAGGCCCGTATACCACTTCGCGTGGTGGCATGCGAACAACTTCTGTTATTCGGCGCATACTGCTGAAAGCAGACGGTCGTTGGGGTTACTGTCAGTTTCGTGTTCGCTGCAGAACGTCGCCAATTGATCCTCGAAATGGTGCGAGCGAACGGGGCCGTGTCGCTCCGTGAGCTCGCCCGCGTCGTCCAGACCTCCGAAGTGACCGTACGGCGGGACGTGCGCGCACTGGAGGCAGAAGGACTCCTCGACCGCCGGCACGGCGGTGCGGTACTGCCGGGCGGGTTCACGCGAGAGTCCGGCTTTCCGCAGAAGTCCCATCTCGCGACCGCCGAGAAGACGGCCATCGCCGATCTCGCCGCGGGCCTCGTCGAAGAGGGCGAGGCCATCGTGGTGGGGGCGGGTACCACGACGCAGGAGCTGGCCCGCCGGCTCGCGCGGGTGCCCGGGCTGACGGTCGTCACCAACTCGCTGCTGGTGGCCCAGGCCCTCGCCCACGCCAACCGGGTCGAGGTCGTGATGACCGGCGGCACGCTCCGGGGGTCCAACTACGCCCTGGTGGGGTCCGGCGCCGAGCAGTCCCTGCAGGGGCTGCGGGTCTCCAAGGCCTTCCTGTCCGGGAGCGGGCTGACCGCCGAGCGGGGCCTGTCCACGTCCAACATGCTGTCGGCGTCCGTCGACCGGGCGCTGGTCCAGGCCGCCGCCGAGGTCGTCGTCCTCGCCGACCACTCCAAGCTGGGCACGGACACCATGTTCCAGACCGTGCCCACCGACGTCATCACCCGTCTGGTCACCGACGAGTCGCCGGCCCACGACGACCGCGCCGCCACCGAGCTCCAGGCCCTGGCCGACCAGGGCGTGCAGATCGCCGTGGCCGGGGCGTCGGGGGGTGGTGCGGCGAACGGCAGCGGGACACCGGGGGCCTCGGGGGGTGAATCCGTCGCGCGTCAGCAGCGCCGGGACGTGCCGCTTCCGGGGCCACGCCGACAGGTTCCGGGCGCGGCGACGGGGCTGCGGTCGGCCACCGCCCTGAGTGAGCAGAACGGCGGGACGGAACGGGCGCGCGTCGCCGACATGCGCCGCCGCTAGGCCGGGCTCCGAATCGTCCGGCGGTCCCCGTCCGCAGGACAGCGACGGGGGCGCCCGGCGGACCGTGTGATGCGGTCCGCCGGGCGCCCCCGGCGTGCTGCTGCGGTGCGGGTGTCCCTCAGTCCTTGATCTCGCAGATCGCGGCGCCGGCGGTGACGGAGGCGCCGACCTCCGCGCCCAGGCCCTTGACGGTGCCGGACTTGTGGGCGTTGATCGGCTGTTCCATCTTCATGGCTTCCAGGACGACGATCAGGTCGCCCTCCTGGACCTCCTGGCCCTCTTCCACGGCGAGCTTCACGATCGTGCCCTGCATCGGGGAGGCGAGGGTGTCGCCCGAGGCCGCGGGGCCGGACTTCTTCGCCGCGCGGCGCTTGGGACGGGCGCCGGCCGCCAGGCCGGTGCGGGCCAGGGACATGCCGAGCGAGGAGGGGAGGGAGACCTCCAGGCGCTTGCCGCCGACCTCGACGACGACCGTCTCGCGGCCGCTCTCCTCGTCCGCCTCGGTGTCGGCGGGCGCGGTGAAGGGCTTGATCTCGTTGACGAACTCCGTCTCGATCCAGCGGGTGTGGACCGTGAAGGGGTCGGTGGAGCCGGTGAGCTCGGGCGCGAAGGCCGGGTCGCGGACGACCGTGCGGTGGAAGGGGATGGCGGTGGCCATGCCCTCGACCTGGAACTCGTCCAGGGCGCGGGCCGCACGCTCCAGCGCCTCCTTGCGGGTGCGGCCGGTGACGATCAGCTTCGCCAGCAGGGAGTCCCAGGCCGGGCCGATCACGCTGCCGGACTCGACGCCGGCGTCCAGGCGGACGCCGGGACCGGTGGGCGCCTCGAAGCGGGTGACGGTGCCGGGGGCCGGCAGGAAGCCGCGGCCGGGGTCCTCGCCGTTGATGCGGAACTCGAAGGAGTGGCCGCGCAGCGCGGGGTCGTCGTAGCCGAGTTCCTCGCCGTCGGCGATGCGGAACATCTCGCGGACCAGGTCGATGCCGGCGACTTCCTCGGTGACCGGGTGCTCGACCTGCAGGCGGGTGTTGACCTCCAGGAAGGAGATCGTGCCGTCCATGCCGACGAGGAACTCGACCGTGCCGGCGCCGACGTAGCCGGCCTCCTTGAGGATCGCCTTGGAGGACGAGTACAGCTCCGCCAGCTGGGCGTCCGACAGGAAGGGGGCGGGGGCCTCCTCCACCAGCTTCTGGTGGCGGCGCTGCAGGGAGCAGTCGCGGGTGGAGACGACGACCACGTTGCCGTGCTGGTCGGCCAGGCACTGCGTCTCCACGTGGCGGGGCTTGTCGAGGTAGCGCTCGACGAAGCACTCGCCGCGGCCGAAGGCGGCCACGGCCTCGCGGACGGCGGAGTCGTACAGCTCGGGGACCTCGTCGAGGGTACGGGCGACCTTGAGGCCGCGTCCGCCGCCGCCGAAGGCCGCCTTGATCGCGATGGGCAGGCCGTGCTCCTCGGCGAAGGCGACGACCTCGTCCGCGCCGGAGACGGGGTCCGGGGTGCCGGCGACCAGCGGGGCACCGGCGCGCTGGGCGATGTGACGGGCGGCGACCTTGTCGCCCAGGTCGCGGATGGCCTGCGGGGGCGGGCCGATCCAGATCAGACCGGCGTCCAGGACCGCCTGCGCGAACTCCGCGTTCTCGGAAAGGAATCCGTAGCCGGGATGGATGGCGTCCGCACCCGACTCGCGCGCGGCTTTGAGGACCTTCTCGATGTCCAGATAGCTGGTCGCGGGGGTGTCACCACCCAGGGCGAACGCCTCATCAGCGGCGCGGACATGCAATGCGTCCCGGTCCGGGTCCGCGTAGACGGCCACGCTCGCGATCCCGGCGTCCCGGCAGGCCCGGGCCACGCGGACAGCGATTTCGCCACGGTTGGCGATGAGCACCTTGCGCACGATTGAGGCTCCCTCCTTGAAACAAGCCGAGTTTAGGGACTGCCGACACGGCACTACGACCCGTCCCCAATGGTGAGCTTGCCCACACGGAGCGTGATTCGAGGCTCGCTCGACCCCCGGAAGCCCATGCGGTACCGCGCTACGCAGGACTCCTGGGGGAAACCCTAGCCCTCCCGTGTGGTCAAGGTCTCTGTAAGGGCGTGCTGCGGGCCACTCCGTTTCTTTGTGGAGTCCCTACTAATGGCCCAATGATTCTTTGCTCGTGCCGGAACCCTTGTGGCGAGGTTTACCCGTTAGTAGCGTTCCCCGTGTCTCGAACGTACTTGGGGTAACAGCTGTCCTGTGCGGCAGCGGTCGGAAGTGGGTGGGGACCGGTGTCAGTGCGCAGGCCGGTGGCGTGGATCGTGGCGGTCGTGCTCTTCGTGGAGGCGGTCGGTGTCGCGGCGCTGAACTGGTTCCTGGGGATCGTCGTCGACCGCCAGGACATGTCCCTGGCCGGTCTCGACCCGGACACGATGTCCCTCTCCTCGAAGATCGGCGGGGTCGTCTTCGGGCTGTACTTCGCGCTGTGCGGCCTGGTCGCGCTGCTCGTGGCGCTGCGGGACCGCGCACCCGCGGGGCTCGGCCGGATCCTGCTGATCAGCGCCGCCGTGGTGCACGGGCTGCTCGGCGCGTTCTCCTGGGGGCTGGTGGGGCCCGGCGCCTTCGTCTTCATGATCGTCGTACTGGGCCTCATCGTGCTGCTGCTGATGACGTACGACGCCCGCGAGGAGCCCGCCGCCGGGCCGCGGCCCGAGGGCGACAACGGCGGCAAGGGCGGGGACGGCTCCCCGGTCAGCCCTCCGCCGGCGCCCACAACTCCGTGATACCGGTCCCCAACTCGGCCAGGAGGCGGCGCAGCAGGGGCAGGCTCAGGCCGATGACGTTGCCGTGGTCGCCCTCGATGCCGTCGATGAACGGCGCCGAGCGGCCGTCCAGGGTGAAGGCGCCCGCGACGTACAGGGGTTCACCGGAGGCCACGTAGGCGGCGATCTCGGCGTCGGTCGGCTCGCCGAAGCGGACGACGGTGGAAGCGGTCGCCGAGACGTGGCGGCCGGAGGCGGTGTCCCAGACGCAGTGGCCGGTCTGCAGCGTGCCCGCCCGACCGCGCATCGCCTTCCAGCGGGCGGTGGCCTCCTCGGCGTCCGCCGGCTTGCCGAGCGCCTGGCCGTCCAGGTCGAGCACCGAGTCGCAGCCGATCACCAGGGCGCCGTGCACCTCGGGCTTCGCGGCCACCACGGACGCCTTGGCCTCGGCCAGGGCGAGGGCCAGCTCGGCGGGGGTGGGGGCGGTGACGGCTTCCTCGTCGACGCCGCTCACGAGGACCTCGGGGGCGAGTCCGGCCTGGCGCAGCAGGCCGAGCCGGGCCGGGGACTGGGAGGCGAGGACGAGGCGGCGGCGGGGCTGCTGCTGGTCGGTCATGGGGCCAGGGTATCGGCGCTGCCGGGGAGCGAGACGTCTCAGCGCAGGCCGAGCACGATCATCGCCAGGACCATGGCCAGCGCCAGAAAGAGGCTCAGCCGCCGCAGCATGACCTGCATGTCGCGCAGTTCCTCGGGCGGCTCGTTCTCGGGGTCGGACCACAGCATGCCACCAGCGTGGGGCTTGGCCGGGGGGCGCGCTTGAGTATGAGTACCTATATCGGGGCGCGGGGTTGCAGTGCTGTGCGCGGTTCCCCGCGCCCCTGGAAGGTTGGCCTCGGTTCTCAGCTCGGCCAGTAGGTGCGGCCCCATGCCGTCGGGCCGGGGTGTGGCAGGCGGTGGGTCGCGATGCGGGACGGGTCGGACCAGGCGTCGCGCGGGCGGTCGGTGGTGGACGGCTCCGAGGCTGCCGTCGCCGCGCGGGCCCTGACCACCGTCAGGGCGGCGGCCAGTTCTTCCGGGGTGGGGTTGCCCCGTACGACCTTGATGGTCACAGCGGCTCCTTCCGGGGGGATCAGAGGGGGATGTTGCCGTGCTTCTTCGGGGGCAGGTTCTCCCGCTTGGTGCGCAGCTGGCGCAGACCGCGGACGATGTGGCGGCGGGTGTCGGAGGGCATGATCACCGCGTCGACGTAGCCGCGCTCGGCCGCCGTGTAGGGGTTGAGGAGGGCGTCCTCGTACTCCTGGATCAGGCGGGCGCGGACCGCTTCGACGTCCTCGCCGCTCGCCCCGGCCTCGGCGATGGTGCGGCGGTGCAGGATGTTGACCGCGCCCTGGGCGCCCATGACGGCGATCTGGGCGGTGGGCCAGGCCAGGTTGAGGTCGGCCCCCAGGTGCTTGGAGCCCATGACGTCGTAGGCGCCGCCGAAGGCCTTGCGGGTGATGACCGTGATGAGCGGCACCGTGGCCTCGGCGTAGGCGAAGATCAGCTTGGCGCCGCGGCGGATGATGCCGTCGTGCTCCTGGTCGACGCCGGGCAGGAAGCCGGGGACGTCCACGAAGGTGATCACGGGGACGTTGAAGGCGTCGCAGGTGCGCACGAACCGGGCGGCCTTCTCGGATGCGGTGATGTCCAGGCACCCGGCGAACTGCATGGGCTGGTTGGCGACGATGCCGACCGGGCGGCCCTCGACCCGGCCGAAGCCGGTGAGGATGTTCGGCGCGAACAGCGGCTGCGTCTCGAAGAACTCGGCGTCGTCCAGGACGTGCTCGATGACGGAGTGCATGTCGTAGGGCTGGTTCGCCGAGTCCGGGACGATCGTGTCCAGCTCGGCGTCCTCGTCCGTGACCGAGAGGTCGGCCTCCTCGGGGAAGGCCGGGGCCTCGGAGAGGTTGTTGGACGGCAGGTACGACAGGAGCTGCTTGACGAACTCGACGGCGTCCTTCTCGTCGCCGGCCATGTGGTGGGCCACGCCCGAGGCGGAGTTGTGGGTGCGAGCGCCGCCCAGCTCCTCGAAGCCGACGTCCTCGCCGGTGACCGTCTTGATGACGTCGGGGCCGGTGATGAACATGTGGCTGGTCTGGTCGACCATGACCGTGAAGTCGGTGATCGCGGGGGAGTAGACCGCGCCGCCCGCGCAGGGCCCGACGACCAGGCTGATCTGCGGGATGACGCCCGAGGCGTGGGTGTTGCGGCGGAAGATCTCGCCGTACGCCCCGAGCGAGGCCACGCCCTCCTGGATGCGGGCGCCGCCGGAGTCGTTGATGCCGACGACCGGGCAGCCGGTCTTCAGCGCGAAGTCCATGACCTTGACGATCTTCTGGCCGTAGACCTCGCCCAGCGCGCCGCCGAAGACGGTGAAGTCCTGGGAGAAGACCGCGACCGGGCGGCCGTCGACGGTGCCGTAGCCGGTGACGACGCCGTCGCCGTAGGGGCGGTTGGCGTCCAGGCCGAAGTTGGTGGAGCGGTGCCGGGCGAACTCGTCCAGCTCGACGAAGGAACCCTCGTCGAGGAGGAGGTCGATGCGCTCACGAGCCGTCAGCTTGCCCTTGGCGTGCTGTTTCTCGACGGCGCGTGCGGATCCGGCGTGCGTCGCTTCCTCGATACGGCGCCTGAGATCCGCGAGCTTGCCCGCGGTCGTGTGGATGTCGGGCTGCTGCTCTTCCGGCTCGGACATCGGGATGCGGCTCCCTGCCTGCTCAAAAGGGGGGGACGGTTACTCGTTCGTAGAGTAGTAGGGGGCCTTCCGATCGGCAGTGCGGTGTTTCCCACACCTAGGGTGGGTTGCATGACGCCCCGAGACTCCTCCGACTCCTCCGACTCCCCCGGTTCCGCGCACAGCCGGTGGTCCGACCTGGACCGGCCGCCCCTCAGCCGTATGTCGCTGCGCCGGGGACTGGTGCGCGAGGGAGGGCTGTGGCGGGAGGTGGACGTGGTGCAGCGCACCGGCTCCACCAACTCCGACCTCGTGGCCCGGGCCGCCGAGGGGGACCTGGCGGAGGGCGTCGTCCTCGTCGCCGAGGAGCAGAGCGCCGCGCGCGGACGGCTGGACCGGCAGTGGACGGCACCGGCCCGCTCCGGGCTGTTCTTCTCCGTCCTGCTGCGCCCCGCCGAGGTCCCGGTGACCCGCTGGGGCTGGCTGCCGCTGCTCACCGGCGTCGCCGTGGCGACCGGGCTGTCCCGCGTCGCGGGCGTCGACACCGCCCTGAAGTGGCCCAACGACCTGCTGGTGACCGTCGGCGACGAGGAACGCAAGGCCGGCGGCATCCTCGCCGAGCGGGCCGGGGACGACGGCGTCGTCATCGGCGTCGGCATCAACGTCTCGCTCCGCGCCGACGAACTGCCGGTCCCGCGGGCCGGGTCGCTCGCGCTGGCCGGTGCCGTGAACACCGACCGGGACCCGCTGCTGCGCGGGGTGCTGCGGTCGCTGGAGGACTGGTACGGGCGCTGGCGCGAGGCCGGGGGCGACCCGGCGGCCAGCGGGCTCCAGGAGACGTACGCGGCGGGCTGCGCGACGCTCGGGCGCATGGTGCGCGCGGAGCTGCCGGGGGACCGGTCGCTGGTGGGGGAGGCGGTGGCCGTGGACGGCGACGGGCGGCTGGTGCTGGCGACGGAGGAGGGGGTGCAGGAGCCGGTGGGAGCGGGTGACATCGTGCATCTGCGGTTGGCGTGAGCGCGGTCCCGGGGCACTCTCGGAGTGCGGGACGCACCGGAGTGAGCTGGGGCACACCTGACGTAAAGTTGGGGCCGGTCGAACCTGACCGCGGCAGATCGGAAAGGCAACAGGCGTGACCGTCGACGACACCGGCTCCGGCGCGGACGGGGACGGCCGGGTGGACCCCGAGCCCGCCCCGGACTCCGCCGACCCCGGCGAGGACCCGCTCGCGCTGCGCCTCGAGGGGCTCATCCTGGGCGCCGAGCGCCGCTACACCCCCTTCCAGGCCGCCCGCAGCGCGGGTGTCTCCATGGAACTGGCCTCCCGTTTCTGGCGGGCCATGGGCTTCGCCGACATCGGCCAGGCCAAGGCGCTCACCGAGGCCGACGTCCTCGCCCTGCGGCGACTGGCCGGTCTGGTGGAGGCCGGGCTGCTCAGCGAGGCGATGGCCGTCCAGGTCGCCCGGTCCACGGGACAGACCACCGCCCGGTTGGCCGAGTGGCAGATCGACTCGTTCCTGGAGGGCCTCACCGAGCCCCCCGAGCCGGGGATGACGCGCACCGAGGTGACGTATCCCATCGTCGAACTGCTCCTGCCCGAGCTGCAGGAGTTCCTCGTCTACGTCTGGCGGCGCCAGCTCGCCGCCTCGGCCGGCCGGGTCATCCAGGCCGGGGACGACGAGGAGATGGTGGACCGGCGGCTCGCGGTGGGCTTCGCGGACCTGGTCGGCTTCACGCGGCTGACCCGGCGGATGGAGGAGGAGGAGCTCGGCGAACTGGTCGAGGCCTTCGAGACCACCTCCGCCGACCTGGTGGCCGCGCGCGGTGGACGGCTGGTCAAGACCCTCGGCGACGAGGTGCTCTACGCCGCGGACGACGCCGGTACGGCCGCCGAGATCGCGCTGCTCCTCGTCGAGACGATGGCCAACGACGAGACCATGCCGGAGCTGCGCGTCGGCATCGCCTTCGGCACGGTCACCACCCGGATGGGCGACGTCTTCGGCACGACCGTCAACCTGGCCTCCCGGCTCACCTCGATAGCCCCCAAGGACGCCGTGCTCGTCGACTCCGCCTTCGCGGAGGAGCTGATCCGCACCGGGGACGCCCCCGCCTCGGAGTCGGCGGCGGCCGAGGAGGCGGCCGCCGCGGAGAAGGAGGGCGAGGAGCCGCCGGTGTACCGCTTCGCGCTCCAGCCGATGTGGCAGCGTCCGGTACGCGGTCTCGGCGTGGTCGAGCCGTGGCTGCTCACTCGGCGGGGAGAGGGCGGCCGGGAGTCGTAGGGCGCCCCCGGGGGTCGCGGAGCGCCGGGAGCCCAGTTGTTCATCCGCCGGGCAGGTCGACGCAGAGCCCGATGACGGGCACACACAGGCCCGGATCGTCGGGCTCCGGCGCCGGATCGGACGCCGGTGGCGTGCTGCGGACCGGTGGCGGGGTCGGTGTGGGACGGGGCGCGGGGCCGTCGGACCGCGACGGCCGCGGAGTGTCCGGGGCCGCGGTCCGAGCCGGGTCGCCGGCGCCGTCCTCCCGCCCCCTCTCCCCTTCCCCTTCGTGGCCGTCTCCCCCTGTTCCCGGTCTCCGCCCGTCGGAGGTGTCCGGTCCTGCCGGGTCGCCGGGCGCGGGTGCGGTGGTGGCCGTGAGGAGCGGGCCCGGGGGACCGCTCGCGGACGGGCCCGGCACGAGGCCGGGTATGAGCCCCGGTCCGGGCGAGCCGCTCAGTCCGCCCATGGCGGACGTCGCCGAAGGGCTCGCTCCGGGTGCTCCGCCCGCGTCCGCGGCGGCGGCCCCCGTCGCCCGGTCCGAGGCCGTGCCCCCGCCCTCCACGCGCGGCCCCGCCCCGGCGCCGAAGCCGCCGCCCGCGTCGGCGCCGGGCTCGGGCAGCAGCCGTACGAGGCTCAGCGCGCCGGCCGCCAGGGCGAGGCCGCCGGCCATCAGCAGCACCTTGCGGGGACGGGGCCTGCGGTGCCGGCCGCGGCGGCACCACGCGTACCGCGGCTCCGTCGCCGCGTCGGTTGTCGTGCCGGTGGTCGGTCCGCCGGTCGTCGGTGTGCCGGTCGTCGTCATGGTCCCTCCCCGGTGCGCACGCGCCCCCGCTGCGCCGTGGCGGAGCGAGGCTACGGTCTGCCGTCGGCCGGAGTGGGGCGGTCGGCCGTATGTCACTCGAACGGGTGGGCGGGGTCGGCGTGCGGAGCGGGCGCGTCCGGGCTTCCCCCGCGCGGGCCCGCCTGCGATGATCGGGCGGTCGACTTGTTAACACGCGTTAACCGGAGGGTGTCATGAGCGAGGAGCGGTTCGGAGAGTTCGTCCTGGTGCGGCGGCACGGGGACGGGCATGTCGCGGAGCTCGCGCTCGACCGGCCGAAGGCCATGAACGCCGTCTCGACCGCCATGGCCCAGTCCCTGAGCGCGGCCTGCGCGGCGCTGGGGGAGGACCGGAGCGTCCGGGTGGTGGTGCTGACCTCGACCCACGAGCGGGCGTTCTGCGTCGGGGCGGACCTGAAGGAGCGCAACTCCTTCTCCGACGCCGACCTGCTGCGCCAGCGGCCGGTGACGCGGGGGGCCTACACGGCGGTGCTCGAGCTGCCGCAGCCCACGGTCGCGGCCGTGCACGGCTTCGCGCTGGGCGGCGGGTTCGAGCTGGCGCTGGCGTGCGACGTGATCGTGGCCGACCGTACGGCCGTGGTGGGGCTGCCCGAGGTGTCGGTGGGCGTGATCCCGGGCGGCGGCGGTACGCAGCTGCTGCCGCGCCGGGTGGGGGCGGCGCGAGCGGCCGAGCTGGTGTTCACGGCACGGCGGGTGGCGGCCGAGGAGGCGCGCGAGCTCGGGCTCGTGGACCAGCTGGTGGGCGAGGGACGGGACCGGGAGGACGCGCTGGAGCTGGCCTCCCGGATGGCCGCGAACTCGCCCGTGGGCCTGCGGGCGGCCAAGCGGGCGCTGCGCCTCGGGCACGGTCTCGACCTGCGGGCGGGCCTTGAGGTCGAGGACGCCGCGTGGCGGTCGGTGGCCTTCTCGGGGGACCGGGCGGAGGGCGTGGCGGCGTTCAACGAGAAGAGGGCACCGCGCTGGCCGGGCGAGTAGGTGGACCGAGGGGACACCGCCGCCGTCCGGCGTGTGACCGGGTGAGCCCCGGCCGTACGCCCTGCGTGGCCCGCCGTGGTCGGGCGCGGCGTGGCGACCCGTCGGCGGTGGTCCGGCATGGCGGACTCCGGTGTCGGTGCCCGGTGCGGTCCGGTGCCTCGGCCGTGGTCGGCGACCCTCGTCGCCGTGCGGCGTGAGCGGTCGTTCGCAGGCCCTGTGCCTGCCCTTGACGGGACGCCGGCCGGCCGGACGGGGCCGCCGTCCGGCACGTGGCCGGGTGAGCCGTCGGCCGTCCGGTGCCGCCCGCTGTGGTCGGGGGCGGTGGGGGAGCTGTCGGTCGTTGTCCGGCGTGGTCGGCTTCGGCGGGGTTTCCGGTGCGGGGTGCCGGGTCCGGACGACACTCGCCCGGTTCGCCCTGCTTGAGTAACGTTTCTTCAGGAATCTCCCTAGCCTGGAGTGATGGGTGACGACAGGCGGCTCGCGGCCGTGGTGGCGCTTGCGCAGGGGATGGCCGCCGCGCACAGCGCGCGTGAGGCGTGGCGGGCGGCGGCCGTCGGGGGATGTCTGGCGCTGGGCGGCAGCTTCGCCGCGCTGTCGGTGTGGGAGCGGGAGCTGGGACGGCTGCGGGTGCTCGTGAACGTCGGGCGGCGGGCCGAGGACGAGGAGGAGTTCCCGGAGAACGAGTCCTACCCGGTGCACCAGTTCGCGGAGATCACCGAGTTCCTGCACGAGCGCTGGGCCGGCGGCGGCGAGCCCGACGCCTGGGTCGAGACGGCCGAGGGCCCCGCCGCCGGACGCCCCGGGTACGTCCATCAGCGCGTCGCCGCCCTGCGCCGCCGGGGTCGCGGCTGCTGCGTGGTCGCGCCGATCGTGCTGCACGGGCGCGCGTGGGGCGAGCTGTACGTGGCCCGTCCGGTGGGGGAGCGGGTCTTCGAGCGGGGCGACGCCGACTTCGCCACCGTGCTGGCCTCCGTCGTCGCCGCCGGGATCGCGCAGACCGAGCGGCTGGAAGAGGTCCGGCGTCTCGCGTACACGGACGCGCTCACCGGGCTCGCCAACCGCCGCGCCGTCGACTCCGCGCTGGACGAGGCCGTCGAGCGGCACCGCGAGGAGGGGATCGTCGTCAGCCTCGTCGTGTGCGACCTGAACGGCCTCAAGCGGGTGAACGACACGCACGGTCACGCCGTCGGGGACCGGCTCCTGGAGCGGTTCGGGTCGGTGCTGTCGCTGTGCGGGGCGATGCTGCCGGGGGCGCTCGCGGCGCGGCTCGGCGGGGACGAGTTCTGCCTGCTCGCGGTCGGGCCGCCCGCCGACGCCGTGGTCAAGGCGGCCGAGGAGCTGTGCCGCCGGGCGGCCGAGCTGGAGCTGGGGGACGGCGTGGCCTGCGGGGTCGCGTCCACCGAGGACCCCGTCGGGCCGGTGCGCTCCGCGCGGCGGCTGTTCCGGCTCGCCGACGCCGCCCAGTACCGGGCCAAGGCCGAGCGGGCGGTCGGGCCGGTCGTCGCGGGACGCGAGGGGCCCGACGACCCCGTCGTGCGGCTCGCGGACGAGCCCTCCCGGGAGGAGGACGGGGAGCGGAGGAGGTTCCGCGGGCGGCACTCGCCGTGACGCCGAGCCGGTAAGGGGTGCAGCCCGTGCGCATCCGTGACGCATCCCCTCGTGACATCATCGAATTCACTGCGTACGCTCCTGAATATGGATATGCACACTGTGGTGGTGGGGACGTCCGGGGCCACCGCCTCCGACGTTCTCGCCGTGGCGCGCGGCGGCGCCCGGATCGAGCTCTCCGACGACGCGGTCGCTGCCCTGGCCGCGGCCCGCGGCATCGTGGACGCGCTGGCCGCGAAGCCGGACCCCGTGTACGGCGTGAGCACCGGCTTCGGCGCCCTGGCGACCCGGCACATCAGCCCCGACCTGCGCGCCCAGTTGCAGCGCAACATCGTCCGCTCGCACGCCGCCGGGATGGGCCCGCGCGTCGAGCGCGAGGTGGTGCGCGCGCTGATGTTCCTGCGGCTGAAGACCGTCTGCTCCGGCCACACCGGTGTCCGCCCCGAGGTCGCCCAGACCATGGCCGACGTGCTCAACGCCGGGATCACCCCGGTCGTGCACGAGTACGGCTCCCTGGGCTGCTCCGGCGACCTGGCCCCGCTGTCGCACTGCGCGCTGACCCTCATGGGCGAGGGCGACGCCGAGGGCCCCGACGGCACCGTACGGCCGGCCGGTGAGCTGCTCGCCGCGCACGGGATCGCCCCGGTCGAGCTGCGCGAGAAGGAGGGCCTCGCCCTCCTCAACGGCACCGACGGCATGCTCGGCATGCTGGTCATGGCCCTCGCCGACCTCGACACCCTCTACAAGTCGGCCGACATCACCGCCGCGCTGACCATGGAGGCCCTGCTCGGCACCGACAAGGTGCTCGCCCCCGAGCTGCACGCCATCCGCCCGCACCCGGGACAGGCCGCGAGCGCCGCCAACATGGCCGCCGTGCTCAAGGGCTCCGGCCTGACCGGGCACCACCAGGACGACGCCCCCCGCGTCCAGGACGCCTACTCGGTGCGCTGCGCGCCGCAGGTGGCCGGCGCCGGACGCGACACCATGGCCCACGCCGGGCTCGTCGCCGAGCGCGAGCTGGCCGCGGCCGTCGACAACCCGGTCGTCCTGCCCGACGGGCGCGTGGAGTCCAACGGCAACTTCCACGGCGCCCCGGTCGCCTACGTCCTGGACTTCCTCGCCGTCGCCGTGGCCGACCTCGGTTCCATCGCCGAGCGGCGCACCGACCGGCTCCTGGACAAGAACCGCAGCCACGGACTGCCGCCGTTCCTCGCCGACGACGCGGGCGTCGACTCCGGGCTGATGATCGCCCAGTACACCCAGGCCGCCCTGGTCGGTGAGCTGAAGCGGCTCGCCGTACCGGCCTCCGCCGACTCCATCCCGTCCTCCGCCATGCAGGAGGACCACGTGTCGATGGGCTGGTCGGCGGCGCGCAAGCTGCGCACGGCGGTCGACAACCTCGCGCGCGTGATCGCCGTCGAGCTGTACGCCGCCACGCGTGCGATCCAGCTCCGCGAGGGCCTGACCCCGGCGCCCGCGTCGCAGGCCGTCATCGACGCCGTACGGGCGGCCGGGGTCGAGGGCCCCGGCCCGGACCGCTTCCTGGCGCCCGACCTCGCCGCGGCGGACGCGTTCGTGCGCGCCGGGCACCTGGTCGCGGCGGCGGAGACGGTCACGGGGCCGCTGCGCTAGCGGACGGCGACGTGTCCGAGGGGCCCCGGCTGGATGACGCCGGGGCCCCTCGTGCTGCTCCCGGACGCTCCGGACGCTCCCAACGGCCGGGGATGCCCCGGACCGTCAAGAAAGCCAAAAGAACGTCAAGTTCTCTCAAAAGCCGAGGCGTTCCCGGCGGACCGAGTAGCCCACGAACCCGGCGCCGAGGCCGAGGCAGAGGGCGCCGCCGACGACGTACGGCGTGCTGTCGAAGCTGCCGGTGTCGGCCAGCCGGGTCGTGCCCTCGCCGGACGCCGCGGTGTCCGTGGACGCGGCGGCGGCCGTGTCCGCGGATGCGGCTCTCGCCTGGGCCGTGACCTGCGCAGACGGTGTCGCGGCCGCGGACTCGAGCACCGGTGTCTCGGTGGTCGCGTTGGCCGACGGGACGAACCACAGGGCACACAGCAGGCCGCCCGCGGCGGCGGCGGTCAGCAAGGAACGGCGAGCGGATGACACGGAATATCGATCCCCTTGTGGCGCTGGCGAATTGGCCGTGTGGGCAGATGTTAGTGAAAGGCGCGGGTCACAGGAAAGTCACGGGAGGGGTCGGCCTTACGCTCCGGGCATGAGCACTCCAGAGACATCACGGTTTGTACGGATTCGCGTCGAGCTGGTTCTCGAGGTCGACGACGAGGAGGCGGTCACCGGAGCCGCGCTGCAGGCCCTCGCCGGCGACGCCGACCTCTCCGAAGCGGAACGGGCCGACTCCGAGCGCGCTGTGACGGAGGACACCGCCGAGGCCCTGGCCCACCTGGTGGACCCGTTCGACCTGGTCGGCGCCGTGCCCGGGGTCGAGCTCCGGCAGGCCTCCTGGAGCAGTGAGCAGATCGACTACGACCCCGACTCGCCCGAGTGGGACCTCGACGAGGATGATGGCGACGAGAACGACCCGGAAGACGATGAAATGACGGTCGGCTGACGCGGTGTGAGGAAATTCCTGACCCCGGACGGCAACCGCCGTCCGGGGTTTCGTCGTCTCACGGTGCGCACTGACCGACACCTCTCCGCATGGCGTCCGCCCCCTGGGGCAAACGTGGTATGCCCCACACCCGTGAGCGATGTGGAACGGGACGAACCGGTCGTAGCGTTGAAAGTTATTGACGGGGTATCTCGGGGTTTCGGGAATCGGCAACGATGGAGAAGCGTGTGATGACGGACGGTAAGCGGCGCAAGGGCCTGGCGGCCGCGTCCGCACTGCTCGGCGGTGTGCTGGTGCTCTCGGCATGTTCCAGTAGCGACGCCGACACCTCCGGGGGTGGGGACAACAAGACCTCGCAGGCCGAGGTCGACGAAGCGGCGGCCAAGAAGACGTCCGAGGCCCAGATCAAGATCACGCCCAAGGGCGGCTCGGACAACGCCTCCATCAACAACTCCGCCGGCGTCACCGTGAGCAAGGGCACGCTCACCGAGGTGAAGATGACCGCCTCGGACGGCACCGAGGTCAAGGGCGAGATATCCGCCGACAAGACCAGCTGGAAGCCCGGCGGTCAGCTGGAGCGCGCCACCAAGTACCAGATCACCGCGACCGCGCAGGACTCCGAGGGCCGCGCCGCCCACGAGAACGCCTCGTTCACCACGGTCTCCCCGCAGAACAGCTTCATCGGGACCTTCACCCCGGACGACGGCAAGACCGTCGGCGTCGGGATGCCCGTGTCGATCAGCTTCGACAAGGAGATCACCGACAAGGCCGCCGTCCAGAAGGGCATCACGGTCAACAGCAGCAGCGGCCAGGAGGTCGCCTGCCACTGGTTCTCCACCCAGCGCATGGACTGCCGCCCCAAGGACTACTGGCAGGAGGGTTCGACCGTCACCCTCAAGCTGGCGCTCGACGGGGTCGAGGGCGCCGACGGCGTCTACGGCGTCCAGCAGAAGTCGGTCACCTTCAAGATCGGCCGCAACCAGGTCTCCTACGTCGACGCGAAGACCAAGCAGATGAAGGTCACGCAGGACGGCAAGACCGTCAAGACCATCCCGATCTCCGCCGGCTCCCCCGACAACAAGACCTACGAAGGCCAGATGGTGATCTCCGAGAAGTACAAGGAGACCCGGATGGACGGCTCGACCGTCGGCTTCACCGACGACGACGGCAAGGGCGAGTACGACATCAAGGACGTGCCGCACGCCATGCGCCTGAGCACCTCCGGCACCTTCATCCACGGCAACTACTGGGGCAAGGGCATCTTCGGCAGCGTCAACACCAGCCACGGCTGCGTGGGCCTGGAGGACGCCAAGGGCGCGGGCGACCCGAACACGCCGGGCGCCTGGTTCTACAACAACTCGATCGTCGGTGACGTGGTCGTCGTCCAGAACACCGGTGACAAGACCATCGCTCCGGACAACGGCCTCAACGGCTGGAACATGGACTGGGCCCAGTGGAAGGCGGGTTCGGCGGTCTGACGCCCCCGGCCCTCACCCCCTCGGCACGCACAGCGCCTGCCGCCCCGCAGCGGGGCGGCAGGCGCTGTCCCGTGTCCGGTGCGCGGACCTCGACGGCGGGTCGGCCGGTCGTCCCGTCAGTCGGTGTAGTTCTTCCCCGGGGGCCGACCGGGCACCGGCTTGGCGACCAGGGCGACCGGCACGAACAGGCTGAAGTGGCCCAGGGCCATGGTGAGATGCCAGATCTCGTCGGTGGCGTAGTGACGGGACAGCCTGGCGAACAGGTCGTCACCCACCCGGTCCCCGAAGGGGTTCGGGGTGAGGACGGCCTCCGCGAGTTCCAGCGCGGCACGCTCCGGCTCGGTGAAGCAGGGGGCGCTCTGCCACGTTGCCACGGCCGTGATGCGCCGCTCCTCCTCACCGGCCTTGCGCAGGGCCCCGGTCGCCGCGACGCCGTGGTAGGTGCTGCCGATCAGCTGTGCGCTGCGCAGGCGCATCAGGGTGAGGGTGGTCTGCGGGACCGGGCCGTTGCGGACGGCCTTCTGCACGGCCCCGGAGAGGGCCGTCAACTCCGGGTAGAGCCCGGTGGGGTCGGGCAGGCGCGACCGTGTCCCGTCCTGCCGTGCGGTGGTGGTCGTGTCCTCGGTGGTGGTCATGGCGGAGAGGCTCCTTCGAGTCGGCCGGACGTCGTTCCACCTCTCCGACACCGTGGCGCCCCCAAGTGTGAGCCCGCGCCCGGAGCGGGCCCCGGCCCGCATGTCACACATGGCCGCGCTGTCGCGTCGTAAGGGAGTGAGGACACGTGCGCAAGCGGCCGAAGGAGCGTCGGAAGCCATGACCACCCGATCAGCGCCGGTCACCGGCGAGCGGCGGCAATTGATCAACGTGGCCTACCGGATGCTCGGATCGCTGGCCGACGCGGAGGACGCCGTCCAGGAGGCGTACGCCCGCTGGTACGCGATGCCCGCGGGTCGGCAAGAGGCCGTCGGGTCCCCGGGGGCCTGGCTGACGACGGTCGTCAGCCGGGTCTGCCTCAACCACCTGCGCTCCGCCCGGGTACGGCGGGAGCACTACGTGGGTCAGTGGCTCCCCGAGCCGCTGGCCGACCCCGCCGAGCGGAACGCCGCACGGGCACCCGGTGTCGCCTCCGACCCGGCCGATCTGATCACCCTCGACGAGTCGGTCGGCATGGCCTTTCTGGTCGTCCTGGACTCGATGTCCCCGGCCCAGCGGGTCGCCTTCGTCCTCCACGACGTCTTCCGCTATCCGTTCCCCGAGGTGGCCAGGATCGTCGGCCGTACGCCGGCCGCCTGCCGTCGGCTCGCGTCCACGGCACGCCGGGGGATCCGCACCGCGCACGAGTCCGGCGCCACGTCGACGGCGCAGGACGCGGCCGTCGTTCGCGATCTCAAGCGGGCCTGGGAGACCAACGACGTCGATGCGCTCATCCGGCTCCTCGACCCCGAGGTGACGGCGGTCGGCGACGGGGGCGGCGTGGTGCGCACCCTGGAGCACCCGCTGCGGGGCAGCGAGCGGATCGTGCGGGGCATGCTCCGCTTCGGCCCGCGGCAGTCCGGGCAGACGCTGCTCGAACGCACGGTCAACGGGCGGCCCGGCCTGGTCGGCTGCCAGGACGGCGCCGTCGTGACGGTGTACTCCTTCGGCGTCTCGGGCCACCGCGTCCGCCACCTGTGGGCGATGCGCAACCCCGAGAAGCTGCGCTCCTGGGCGACGGCCTCCGGGGTCAGGCGCGCAGGGCGGCCGTCGCCTCCGTCCCCCAGCTCGCCAGCAGACGCAGCGCCTCCGCCGACGGTGAGCCCGGCTCGGCGTGGTACGTGACGAAGGCCTGTTCGTCGTCGTCGACCAGGCGGAACGTCTCGAAGGACAGGGTGAGGTCGCCGACCAGCGGATGCCGCATCCGCTTGACGCCGTAGCTCTTCTCCTTGACGTCGTGCGTGGCCCACAGGCGGCGGAACTCCTCGCTCTTCACGGAGAGTTCGCCGACCAGCGCGGACAGCCGCGGGTCGTCCGGGTGCCGGCCCGCGTCCATGCGCAGGAAGCTGACCATGTCGTAGGCCTTCTGGTCCCAGTCGACGAACAGCTCGCGGTAGTCCGGGTTCAGGAAGACCATCCGCGCCCAGTTCCGCTCGGCGGCCGGCAGCTTGCCCCAGTCGCCGAAGAGGGCCGCGGCCATCCGGTTCCAGGCGAGGATCTCCGAGCGGCGGCCCGTCACGTACGCGGGCACCGCGTCGATCGACTCCAGGAGCTGGAGCAGCGCCACCCGCACCGGCTGCTTGCCCCGCGGGGCCCCGGCCCGCCTGCGCTGCTGCTTCGGCTTCGCCAGGTGGGTCAGGTGGGCCTGCTCGGCGTCGGTCAGGCGCAGCGCCCGTGCGATCGCGTCGAGGACCTCCGCCGACACGTTCTGGCCGTTGCCCTGTTCAAGGCGCGTGTAGTACGCCACCGACACCCCGGCCAGCTGCGCCAGCTCCTCGCGCCGCAGCCCGGGGACCCTGCGCTGCCGTCCGTACGACTCCAGACCCACGTCCTCCGGCTTCAGCCGCGCCCGCCGGGTGCGCAGGAACTCGCTCAGTTCGGCCCGCCGGTCAAGCTGTCCATCCATGCTCCCAGTATCGCCGCACGTATTCCCGGTCGTACGCACACGAGCCTGTCCCCGCCGGTGGTACGCACGCCGGGCGTACGCAAAGCCGTGGTCTGGGTGGATCCGCAGGTCGCAGGCAGGGTGGAGGCATCCCCAGTCACGCCAAGAGAAACCCGGAGAACCCGGCATGACCACTGTCGCCGCGTACGCAGCACCCGCCGCCAAGGCCCCGCTGGAGCGCACCACCATCGAGCGGCGCGAGGTGCGTGAGCACGACATCCTGATCGACATCAAGTTCGCCGGCATCTGCCACTCCGACATCCACCAGGTCCGTGAGGGCTGGGGCGAGGCCATCTTCCCGATGGTCCCCGGCCACGAGATCGCGGGCGTCGTCTCCGAGGTCGGCCCCGGCGTCACCAGGTTCGCCGTCGGCGACCGGGTGGGCGTCGGCTGCATGGTCGACTCCTGCCGCGAGTGCGACAACTGCAGGGCCGGCCGGGAGCAGTACTGCACGGGCGGCAACGTGATGACGTACAACGGCATCGGCAAGGACGGCGAGCCCACCCACGGCGGCTACTCCGAGAAGGTCGTCGTCGACGAGAACTTCGTCCTCGGCATCCCCGAGGGCGTCTCCCTGGACGAGGCCGCGCCCCTGCTGTGCGCCGGCATCACCACGTACTCCCCGCTCAGGCGCTGGAACGCGGGTCCCGGCAAGAAGGTCGCCGTCGTCGGCCTGGGCGGCCTCGGCCACATGGCCGTCAAGCTCGCGCACGCCCTGGGCGCCGAGGTGACCGTGCTGTCGCAGTCCCTGCGCAAGAAGGACGACGGCCTGAAGCTGGGCGCCGACCACTACTACGCCACCAGCGACCCGGCCACCTTCGAGGAGCTGGCCGGCACCTTCGACCTGATCGTCTCCACGGTCTCGGCCCCGCTCGACCTCGGCGCCTACCTGGGACTGCTGAAGACGGAAGGCACGCTGGCCAACGTCGGCGCCCCCGAGGAGCCGGTATCGCTCAACCTGTTCGCGCTGCTCGGCGGCGGCAAGACCCTCTCCGGGTCCATGATCGGCGGCATCGCCGAGACCCAGGAGATGCTGGACTTCTGCGCGGAGCACGGCATCGGCGCCGAGATCGAGCTGATCGCCGCCTCCGAGGTCAACGAGGCCTACGAGCGCGTCCTGGCCAGCGACGTGCGCTACCGCTTCGTGATCGATACCGCGACGATCTGACCCACTCGGGAAAGAATCCCGGGATTCTTTCCCCTTCCCTGTCACACGGCCGCCCCGCCCCGGGTCATACCGCCACGACACACCGGCGGACGCCGGGGCGGGGCGGCCGTGCACCGGCACCGGCCCCGCTCCCCGGACGCCACGGACACCGGGAGCAGCAGCCATGACACACCCCTCGACCCCCTCCACCTCGCACACGCCCCTCCTGGTCACCGGCGGCACAGGGACCCTCGGCGGCCATGCGGGCGGCCGGCCGGGACGTACGCGTCCTCAGCCGGCACCCGCACCCCGACGCGGACTGCGTCGCGTACGTCACCGGCGACCTGAGCACCGGCGAGGGCGTCGAGCCGGCCGTCGACGGCGTGCACACCGTGCTGCACCTGGCGGGCGGTCCCAAGGGCGACGACGAGGCGACCCGCACCCTGGTGCGCGCCGCCGCCCGCGCGGACGTACGGCACCTCGTGTACATCTCGGTCGTCGGCGCCGACCGCGTCCCCCTCGCCTGGCTGCGCACCAAGCTGGAGTCGGAGCGGGCGATCGCCGACTCGGGCATCGGCTGGACGGTGCTGCGCGCGGCCCAGTTCCACGAGCTGACCCTGACGACGGTCGAGAAGCTGACCCGGCTGCCGTTCCTCCCGGTGCCGGGCGGGCTGCGGCTGCAACCGGTCGCCGCCCGCGAGGTCGCCGCACGCCTGGCCGAACTGACCCTCGCCGAGCCGTCCGGCCGGGTGCCCGACATGACCGGCCCCGAGGTCCTCGATCTGGCCACGCTGGCCCGTGCCTGTCTCGACCTGCGCGGCGGACGCCGGCGCCCGAAGCTGCCGGTGCGCATTCCCGGCAAAGCGGGTCGCGCTTACCGCTCTGGCGAGAACCTCACCCTGGAAGGCGCACTGGTCGGCAAGCTGACATGGGCCGAATTCCTGGCGGAGAGGGCGGCCGTATGAGTTCTCCCTCCTCCGCAAAGGCCGCAGGAATACCGTTTCTGCTGCACTTTGCGGCGAGATGCCGAATGCGGCACACGGCATGCCCGCCGTATCCCGGCGGGCATTGCTCCGGCCCGTTCGCAATTCGCCCACCCGTGTTCGCCATCCGTTGACCCGAGGTGTCCTCGTCGAGATGTACCGGGACGCCGGACCTACGCGGTGCGCCCGTACGTCGTCCCACCGCTTCCGGGGGCGTGGGGAGGCGGGGACGGGCCGGCCGGTGCGCCGACCGCTCAGCGGGTCGCCGGGCGGCGGCGTCGCAGCGACGGGTCGAGCAGCGCGGGCGTGGTGTCGAACTTCTCGTGCGCGGCCAGGTCGGTGCCCGGCGGGACGATCGCGTCGATCGCGTCCAGGACGTCGTCCGAGAGCACGGTGTCGGCGGCGGCGAGCTGGGAGCGCAGGTGGTCCAGGGTGCGGGGCCCGATAAGCGCGCCGGTGACGCCCGGGTGCGCGGTCACGAAGCCGAGCGCGAGCTGGATCAGGGTGAGCCCGGCCTCGTCGGCGACCGCGGCCAGCTTCTCGACGGCGTCGAGCCGGGCCCGGTTGGCGGGCAGCGCGGTGTCGAAGCGCTCGGGCAGGATCGCGGACCGGTGGGTGGCGACGTCCCGTCCCGCGCGTACCGCGCCCGACAGCCAGCCCGAGGCCAGCGGACTCCACACCAGCACGCCGAGCCCGTACCGCTCGGTCACGGGCAGCACGTGGCTCTCGATCCCGCGCTGGAGGAGGGAGTAGCTGGGCTGCTCGGTGACGTACCGGCTCAGCCGGTGCTCGCGGGCGGCCCACTGGGCCTCGACGATGCGGTAGGCGGGGAAGGCCGAGGAACCGAAGTACCGGATCTTCCCGGCGCGCTGCAGATCGGTGAGGGCGGACAGCGTCTCCTCGTCGCTCGTGTTCGGGTCCCAGCGGTGGATCTGGTAGAGATCGACGTGGTCGACCCCGAGCCGGCGCAGGCTGTTGTCCAGCTCGGTGACCAGCCAGCGGCGCGAGGCGCCCTGGTGGTTGGGCTCGTCGCTCATCGGCATGTACGCCTTGGTGGCCAGCACGATGTCGTCGCGGCGGCCGGCGATCGCCTTGCCGACCATCTCCTCCGACTCGCCGCCGCTGTACCAGTCGGCGGTGTCGATGAGGTTGATCCCGCCCTCCAGGGCGGCGTCGACGACGGCGGTGGCCTCGTCCTGGGTGGTGCGCCCGATGCTGCCGAAGTTCATGGCGCCGAGCGCGAGCGAGCTGACCTGCACTCCGGTGCGGCCCAAGGTGCGGTACTGCATGACGGTTCCTCCGCTGGGGTGGGCTGGGGGTGGATCGAGACATGACTTGGTGGCGGGCTCGCGGCTCTGGCATCATGAGGAGACCAAGCGGAACGCCGTCCCGTTTACTTGCCCAACGATACGGAACGACGTCCCGTTTATCAACCGGTGAAGGGAACAGCACGGTGAAGGACGGCGAAGCGGCGACGGGACAGGCGGCCTCCCGGCCCAAACGCGCGGACGCCCGGCGCAACGAGAAGACCCTGCTCGACGCGGCCGCCGCGGTGTTCGTCAGGTCGGGCGTGGAGGCCCCCGTACGCGACATCGCGGCCGAGGCCGGTGTCGGCACGGCCACGATCTACCGCCACTTCCCGACCCGGGCCGACCTCATCATCGGCGTCTACCGGCACCAGGTGGAGGCCTGCGCCGAGGCCGGCCCCGCCCTGCTGGCCGGCGGCCCGACCCCGTACGCCGCGCTCGCGAACTGGATCGACCTGTTCGTCGACTTCCTGGTCACCAAACACGGACTCGCCGCGGTCCTCCAGTCCGACAACGCCGGCTTCGAGACCCTCCACGCGTACTTCCTCGACCGCCTCGTCCCCGTCTGCACCGACCTCCTCACCGCAGCGACCGCCTCCGGCGAGATCGACACCGACGTCCGGGCCCTCGCCCTCATGCGCGGCGTCGGCAACCTCTGCATCGGCGCGGAAACCCCCGACCCGCGCTACGACGCGAGGCAGTTGGTGCGCATCCTGATCGCCGGGCTGCGCGTGGCGGGCTGATCACCCCTCTCGGCGAGAGGCGGCGAGTGGATGTGCGCCGCGACGATTGCTGGATAGAGTCGTCCCGCTACAACTGGTTGTGGGGACAACCAGATTGCTTGGGGGGAGGGTTGACAGCCCATGAGCCGTCGCACCACAGGTCATGTCGGAGTCTGGGCCGAGATGCAGCGGCAGCAGCAGCGCCAGCGGGAGACCGAGGCGCGGCAGCGCAGGCAGGAGGCCCAGCAGGCGCGGGCCCATGAGCGGCGCGCGGCACAGAGCCGCCGCGAGTACAAGCAGGCGGAGGCGGTCCGGCTGACGGAGGAGCTGGACGCGCAGGTCGCCGTGGTCCAGGGGCTGCTGGCCGCGGGGTGCCAGGCCCCGCCCTTCCGGTCCTCCTCCCTCATGCGTGCCGAAGAGGTCCAGCCCTTCGCGCCGGGGCCGCTCGCGCATCCCGTGACCATGCCGGACCCCGGGCGCTACCAGGCGCAGGGCGGCTGGACCGCCGGCCGGCGGGCACAGGTCCAGGAAGAGGCACGGGCACGGTTCGAACGGGACTGGCAGGCGGCCCAGGCCGCGGAGACCCGCCGCCGGGAACAACTCGCTTCGTACGAACGTGAGTACCGGCAGCGCTCCGAGGCGCAGCTGGCCGGCATACGCCGCCACAACGCCGGCGTGGCCGCGGCGGCCGAAGGGGTCGCGCGCAGGAACCCCGATTCCGTGGTCGAGTACTTCTCGGCCGCTCTCTACACCTCGGCGGCGTGGCCCGAGGGCTTCCCGCGCCGGGTCGCGATGGCCTACGACCCCGCAGCACGGCAACTGGTGCTCGACTGGGAGCTGCCCGCCGACGACGTCGTCCCCCGGTCCAAGTACGTCCGGTACATGTACGCGGCCGACCAGTACAAGGAAACCCCCCGCCCCGTGGGCCAGCGCAGGACGCTCTACAAGGACGTCCTCGCGCAGTGCGTGCTGCTCGTACTGCACGAACTGTTCGCCGCCGACGAGACCGGGGCGCTGGAGTCGGTCGCCCTGAACGGGTTCGTCGACGCACACGACCCCACGACCGGCCGGCGGGACCACATCTTCCTGGCCACCGTCATGGCCGAGCGCTCCGCGTTCCGCGCACTGCACCTGGCCCAGGTGGACGCGGGAAGCTGCCTGGCCGACGCGCTGCGCGGGCAGCTGTCGGCCCGCCCGGACCAACTCGCCCCGGTCAGGCCGGGCCGACGCCCCGAGGAGGTCGGCCAGCGCGTCGCCGCCCACGGCAGTGACGAGGAACCCGACCTGTACGAGATGGACCCGATCGCCTTCGAGGGCCTGGTGGCCGAGCTGTTCGAGGCCATGGGGATGCAGGCGGTGACCACGCAGCGCTCCAACGACGGCGGTGTGGACGTCCACGCGCTGGACCCGACGCCGATCCGGGGCGGGCAGATCGTCGTCCAGGTGAAGCGGTACCGCAACACCGTGCCGCCCACCGCCGTCCGCGACCTGTACGGGACCGTGCAGGACGCCGGGGCGAACAAGGGCGTCCTCGTCACCACGTCCGGGTTCGGCCCCGGCTCCCACACCTTCGCCAACGGCAAGCCGCTGGAACTCGTCGCCGGACCCGAACTCGTCGACCTGCTGCGCCGCCACGGCCTGCGCGGCCGGCTGGGTGGAGGCGGTCGCCGGAACGCCGCCCCGCCGGTCCCCTCACCCGCACCGGAACCGTCGTTGCCCGACGACTACAACGTCCTCGGCATGTCCTGGACGGGGAGCGTCGCGCTGGACGTGTGCGCCCTCGTGTGCCGGGGGAACCGCGTCCTGAGCGACGACCACTTCGTCTTCTACAACAACCCGCGGACCCCGGACGGCTCGGTACGGGCGCTGCCCGCCACGGCACCCGACAAGGCCGCGATCTGCGCCTCCTTCGACACCCTGCCGGACGACGCCGACCGTCTGGTACTGGTGGCCGCCGTCGACCCGGAGGTCAACCCGGACGCCGATCTGTCCGGTTTCACGGACGCCCGCATCCGCCTGCTCGACCCGGCCCTGACGGAACTGGGCCAACTCGAGGTCTCCGACGGCCGCCCGGCCGAGACCGCCCTGGTCCTCGGCTCCTTCCGTCGCAGATCCAACGGCGACTGGGACTTCGTCCTGGGCGGGAAGGGCTACTCGGGCGGCCTGGAGGAGCTGGTGCGCGACTTCGGCATCGAGGTGGACTGACCCGCCCGCAGGCCGCTCAGCAGTTCTTCCGCGGCAGGGTACGGCTGCTCCCGCGGCAGCAGGCTCCGGGCCGCGTCGAGGGCGCCGTCCCGTACGAGGGCGTGGATCTCGTGCGCGAGCGGGGTCACGTCGCGGACGGTGACCGTCCACTCGTCGGCGTACCGGCGGGCGGCCTCGCCGGACAGTCCCAGTTGCAGGGAACGGTACGGCAGGGGCCGGAGACCCAGGTCGCGCTCGGGGTCCCACTGGACGCGGGTGGGCGAGCGCTTCAACTCGCGCTGCCAGGCGGCCCGGTCGGTGTGCAGTCCGCGCACGTAGCTCGACAGGCACGCGTTGCGCAGGGCCCACTCGAAGCCCTCGCGACTGATCTCGACGGCCAGGACGATCTCCTGGCCCGCCTTGGCGGCCCACCCGCAGCGGTACATCATCCAGAGGAACGACGGCTTGATCCACGTCATCCTGTCCCGCTTCCAGGCCGCGGGAAAGCGTCCCTCGCGGGCGGCGGGGAGGCCGATCTCCGGGGAGTACGCCTGGTAGACGGTGACGGTGGACGGTGTGTGGGCCGCCCGGATCTCGTGCTGGGGCCGGGGCATGGCGTCCAGCCTGGGGCAACCCCGCTTCGCCCGGCCAGTGGTTTTCGTGGCCCGGGCCGGGTGAAGCGGGTCCCGTATCGGGGGCTTCGGACCTCCTAGAGGAAGCCGTTGAGGCCCCACCACTCGCCGTGCGTCGGCGTGCCGGACGTCAGGGAACCGTTGCCGCGGCCCCGGTAGGTGACCAGCCAGCCGAGGTTGCCCGGGTAACCGTCCAGCACGTACTTCTCGTTGGTCACGGTGGCCAGGTCGGGAACCCCGTCGCCGGAGAAGTCGCCGACCGGGAGGAAGTGCGCCATCGCGTTCCAGCCGCCGTTCCCGATGAGCGTGCGGGAGCCGAGCTTGCCGGCGGGGGCGCCCGGGTAGAGCCACAGCTTGCCGGTGGAGGCCTCACGCGCGTAGAGGTCGGGGCGGCCGTCGCCGTTCACGTCGCCCATGCCGACGAGCGCGTTCATGGCGTTCCAGCCGCCGGTGCCGATCAGTTTGCGCGCGCCGAGGCCGGCGGAGGCGCCCGGGTAGAGCCACAGCTTGCCCGTGGCCTTCTCGACGGCGACCAGGTCGGAGTGGCCGTCCCCGGTCAGGTCGCCGAACGCGGTGATCCGGCTCATGCCGTTCCAGCCGCCCGTGCCGATCAGCTTGCGGGAACCCAGGGCTCCGGTGCCCGTACCGGGGTACAGCCACAGCTTTCCGGTCGAGGCCTCGCGGGCGATCACGTCCTCGCGGCCGTCGCGGCTGAAGTCGCCGTGCCTGGTGAGGGCGCTCATGGCGTTCCAGCCGCCGGTGCCGATGAGCCGGCCGGTCGTGTCGCCCGGCGAGAACCAGAGCCGTCCGGCATCGTCCCGGGTGACGACGTCGGCCCTCCGGTCGCCGTTCAGGTCCCCGAAGCCCAGGGCCTTCGGCGAGGTCTCGGAGGACCATTCGGGGTAGGCGGGCTGACTGCACTCGCGCTCGGTCCGGACGAACTTGACCGAGCTGGTGGTCGCCACCGGGTACCCGCTGTACTCGCCGGGCCCGTCCGGCTTCTGGGCCCAGTAACCGCCCCACGGCGTGAAGTTCTTGTCCTCGTAGACGCAGGCGAAGCGTGTCGTGCGGTTGACGTACGAGCGGATCTTGTTGTCCCAGCCGCCCAGATCGGCGACGTCCTTGTTCGTCTTCCACATCGAGCCGCCCGCGCTCTCGCCCGTCCAGCCGCAGAAGTAGCCCGACGGACAGTCGTACGAGCTCGCGGCCGCCGGAGCGGTGCCCACGGCTGCCAGGCCCCCGCCGGCGAGCGCGAGGCCGACGAGCGTCGCCACCCCTCGGGTGAAACCATTCCTCACTGATGTACTCCCCTCCCTGTGCGCGGTGATCATATGGCCCGCCGGGAGGATGCGGAATCGCCGGGAGTCCTCATGCGTTGACGCAGGTGGGCGTGGAAGGCCGGTGATGCGCGGGCCGAGCAAGCCCGACCGACCGAGCCGTGAGAGATGTGGAGGAGCGCGATGGCTGCGCAGACGCAGAGGGCCGTACTGGCGGGCGGATGTTTCTGGGGGATGGAGGAGCTGATCCGCCGGCTCCCGGGCGTGACCGCGACCCGGGTCGGTTACACCGGGGGTGATGTGCCGAACGCGACGTACCGCGACCACGGCACGCACGCGGAGGCCATCGAGATCCTCTTCGACCCCGAGGTGACCGACTACCGCGCGATCCTGGAGTTCTTCTTCCAGATCCACGACCCGAGCACCCACAACCGCCAGGGCAACGACATCGGCCTCAGCTACCGCTCGGCGATCTACTACGTGGACGACGAGCAGAAGCGGACCGCCGAGGACACCATCGCCGACGTGGACGCCTCCGGACTGTGGCCCGGCAAGGTCGTCACCGAGGTGGAGCCGGCCGGCCCCTTCTGGGAGGCCGAGCCCGAGCACCAGGACTACCTGCAGCGTTACCCGGAGGGGTACACCTGCCACTTCCCGCGCCCCGGCTGGCGGCTGCCCGCCCGTACCCAGGGCTGACGGACACGACGCGGTGAGCGGGACGCGGTCCGGCCGGGTGACCGGCCGGACCGTCCGCACGAGGGCGCCCGGCGCTCAGTGCGGCAGTGTCGCCGGGCTCCCGCCGTTCGCCTCGTACCCCGCCACCGCGAGCGCGCGGTAGACCGCGAACTCCGCCGCCGGGTCGGCCGACAGGGTCCAGGGCAGCGCGCCGACGTGGCCGTCTATGGCCATCAGCTGGTTCATGGCCTCGGCCCAGCGCTCGCCGCGGACCAGGAAGAAGACCAGCAGATGGCGGACGTGCGCCTGCATCGGGTCGTCCGGGCCGGCCGAGTGGACCGCGTACAGCGCGCCGTGGACGGCCTTGGTGACGACCTCGCTCCGGTAGAAGCCGCTGACCAGGTTGACCTCGGGCAGGTGCTCGAAGACCGCGAAGAGCGGCATCGCCGCGAGCAACGAGCCACGCGGGGCGCGGGCGGCGGCCGCCTCGGCGAACGAGTACGCCAGTTCCCTGGAGCCGTGCCACTTCTCGCACCAGTACTGCAGGGCGGCCAGGTGCGCTCCCATGTGATGGGGCGCGCGGTCCAGGATCTTCAGCCAGAGCTGCTCGAACTCCTCGCGCGGGTAGCCGAGGCCCCGGGCCACCGACAGCTCGACGATGTACGGCACCGGGTCGCCGGGGGCGAGCAGCGCCGCCTCGCCGCAGGCCGCCCTCGCCTCCTCCATGATGATCCGGAACTCGTCCGTGCCCGGCGTCGCCGTCCGCCACGCCTGCTGCACCAGGAACTCGGCGTGCACCGCCGCGCCGCCCGCGTCCTTGGGCGCCTCGGCCCGCCACACCCGCAGCCACTGCCCGCCCGGCGTCTCCCCGACACCGCCGGGCCGCTGCCGCAGCTCCAGCGACGCGGCGCCCGCGAAGGCCTGGATCCGCTGCCAGCGCCGCTCGCCCCGCGCCTCCGTGCCGGCCAGCAGCTGCTGCGCCCCCCGGTAGTCCTGGGTGCGCTGCACCAGGTCCAGGACGTCCAGCAGGTCCTGGTCGGGGCCCGGCATGCGGACGTCCAGCTCCTCCTCGCGGGCGAAGCCGTAGTTCGCGGGGTCGGCGGCGTCCGGGTGACCGGGCTCGACCAGGCCGACCGCGCCGCGCCGGCGCCGCGAGACTTGGAGCAGCACGAAGCCGAGCATGACCAGTGCCATCAGGACCCAGAGAATCTCCATGTCTCAAGCGAACCAGACGCCGCCGACAATTGGCCAACCCGTCCCGCGCCCTGTGGAAAACGCGCGAGGCGTTCCGCACGGCTACCCTCGGTGCCCATGAGCGACAGGCACATCAGTCAGCACTTCGAGACGCTCGCGATTCACGCGGGCAACACCGCCGATCCCCTGACGGGCGCGGTCGTCCCGCCGATCTATCAGGTGTCGACCTACAAGCAGGACGGCGTCGGCGGGCTGCGCGGCGGCTACGAGTACAGCCGCAGCGCCAACCCGACGCGCACGGCCCTGGAGGAGAACCTCGCCGCCCTGGAGGGCGGCCGTCGCGGCCTCGCGTTCGCGTCCGGACTGGCGGCCGAGGACTGCCTGTTGCGCACGCTGCTGCGGCCCGGCGACCACGTGGTGATCCCGAACGACGCGTACGGCGGCACCTTCCGCCTCTTCGCCAAGGTCGCCACCCGGTGGGGCGTGGAGTGGTCCGTGGCCGACACGAGCGACGCCGCCGCCGTGCGGGCCGCGCTCACCCCGAAGACCAAGGCGGTGTGGGTCGAGACGCCCTCCAACCCGCTGCTCGGCATCACCGACATCGCCCAGGTCGCCCAGGTGGCCCGGGACGCGGGCGCCCGGCTCGTCGTCGACAACACCTTCGCCACCCCCTACCTCCAGCAGCCGCTGGCGCTCGGCGCCGACGTCGTCGTGCACTCGCTGACCAAGTACATGGGCGGGCACTCCGACGTCGTGGGCGGCGCGCTGATCGTCGACGACCAGGAGTTGGGCGAGGAACTGGCGTTCCACCAGAACGCGATGGGCGCGGTCGCCGGTCCGTTCGACTCCTGGCTGGTGCTGCGCGGCACCAAGACCCTCGCGGTGCGCATGGACCGGCACAGCGAGAACGCGACCAAGGTCGCCGAGATGCTCTCCCGGCACGCGCGCGTGACGAGCGTGCTCTACCCGGGGCTGCCCGAGCACCCGGGGCACGAGGTCGCCGCCAAGCAGATGAAGGCGTTCGGCGGCATGGTCTCCTTCCGCGTCGAGGGCGGCGAGCAGGCCGCCGTCGAGGTGTGCGACCGCGCGAAGGTCTTCACGCTCGGCGAGTCCCTGGGCGGCGTCGAGTCGCTGATCGAGCACCCGGGCCGGATGACGCACGCCTCCACGGCGGGCTCGGCCCTGGAGGTGCCCGCCGACCTGGTGCGCCTGTCGGTCGGCATCGAGAACGCCGACGACCTGCTCGCGGACCTCCAGCAGGCGCTCGGCTAGGGCGCGGCTCACCAGCCCTCCCAGCCGGTCACGGGTGGGGTCGTCTCCGAGGGCGGCTCCACCCACGGCTGCACTGTCAGCGCCCAGACCGCGAACGCCACGGCGGCGGCGCCCAGGACCAGCCACATCAGGCGCCGGGCGGCCCTCCTGCGCCGCAGTATGCGGGCGCCCCTGCGAACGGCCTCCGCGTAGAGGTCGGGCGGCACCCGCGGCGGCGACTGCTCCATGATCTGCCGCACGGCGGCCTCGCGCCCGGGGCGGTTCACCGGCACCTCCCGCCACGCCACGCCTGCGTGGCGGTCGGAGGACCGCTGCCGGCGACGGTCGCGGTGGCGCTGCCCGCGATCTCCGCAGTACCGCTGCCGGTGACGGTCGTAGCACTGCTCGTCGCCCACTTCGCCGTACGCGCGCTCCGGCCGGTCACCTCGCCCGTCATGGCGTCGCCGCCTTCGCCTCCGCTGTTTTCGCCGCCGCCGCCGCCGCCGGCCGGATCGGGGCGGGCCGCGGGTGCAGCACGGTGGCCGTCGCCCGGTCGCAGATCGTCCGGATCCGGTCCACGGGCAGTCCCAGCAGCGCGGACGCCTGTTCCTCGGCGACACCCTCGTACAGCCTGAGCACCAGGATCAGTCGCTCGTGCGGGGCGAGCCCGGCCAAGGGACCCACGGGACGCCGGCGGGCCCGGCCGAGCACGCCGTACCGGTGCCAGATCTCGCGGGCGAACCGGGTGGCCAGGAACTGGCGAGTGCGGTCGTACGGGTCCTCCCCGTGCAACCGGTCCCAGTACGCGTACGTGTGGGCCAGGCTCAGGGCCAGCAGGCGCCGCGCGCGCGGGTTGGCGTCCGGGGGCTCGGCGGTGAGCAGGGTGGCGGCATGCAGCAGCCGCCCTGCCGCGCCCGCGACGAACGCCTCGAACTCGCGGGCCCGGCGGGCACTGTGGGACGCATGCCGGTCTCGCACCGCGCCTCCCGCCCGGACGGCGACGACCCCTGAGGTCTCATATCAGGCCAGGGGCGGGCCGCCGGTCAAGGGTTCGGCGCGAACCACGCTCCCGAAAGCCCCGGAAAGCCTCCGAAGGCTCCGGAAAGCTCCGCGAGACGCGCGGAGGGAGGCTCAGGAGCCCGGCACGGGAGGGTTCAGGAGCCCGACGACGCGTCCGTGGCCGCCACGCCGGACGGGGCCATCCGGGCGGACAGAGCGCCGTTGAAGCGCGACAGGAGCGCGCAGAACGTCTCGCGCTCCTCCGGTGCCCAGTCGCGCGTCAGCTCGGCCATGAGCTGACGCCGGGACGAGCGGACCTCCTCCAGCCGCGCCAGGCCGCGCGGGGACAGCTGGAGGACCACCGCGCGTCCGTCCTCGGGGTGAGAGGTGCGCTTGACGAGTCCGGTGTCGACGAGCGGGGCCACCTGCCGGGTGACCGTCGAGGAGTCGATCCCCATGCTCGCGGCGAGCGCCTTCACACCCATCGGGCCCTCTGTGTCGAGGCGGTTGAGCAGCAGGTAGGCGGCGCGGTCCATGGAGTTGCGCACCTGCCCGACCCCACCGAGCCGGGTCTGTTCGGCACGCCGGGCGAAGAGCGCGACCTCGTGCTGGAGCGTCTCGAGAAGACCGGTGTCACCGGCGGTCGTCATGTCCATCGACATTTCAGGTGTTGTGGGCATGGCCGGGGGCTCACTTCGTGGAGGGCTGCTAATTGGGGGACAGGGTACGCGGCCGGGCGGCAAGGCGTACCTGCGCCGGACAAAGCGGGTCTCGGAGGTTGGTCACAACGGCACCGGGCGTCCGGGAACTGCGATGCTGGAGAGTATGAGCTACAGCACAGCGGCCCTGGTCGGTCCCGTCACCCTCGACGACGTGCGCGGAGCCCAGAAGATGCTCTCGGGCGTGGCGCGGGTGACCGCGATGGAGGGCAGCCGGCACCTTTCGCAGCTGGTCGGCTCGCCGGTGCACTTCAAGTGCGAGAACCTCCAGCGGACCGGTTCCTTCAAGCTGCGCGGCGCCTACGTGCGGATCGCCGGGCTGCTGCCCGAGCAGCGGGCCGCGGGCGTGGTCGCGGCGAGCGCGGGCAACCACGCGCAGGGTGTGGCGCTGGCGTCGTCGCTGCTCGGGGTGCGGTCGACGGTGTTCATGCCGAAGGGGGCGCCGCTGCCGAAGATCAGCGCGACCCGCGAGTACGGCGCAGAGGTGCGGCTGCACGGCCAGGTGGTCGACGAGACCCTGGCCGCCGCCCAGGAGTACGCCGAGCGGACCGGCGCGGTGTTCATCCACCCCTTCGACCACCCCGACGTCATCGCGGGCCAGGGCACGGTCGGGCTGGAGATCCTGGAGCAGTGCCCCGAGGTACGGACCGTCGTGGTCGGCGTCGGCGGGGGCGGACTGGCGGCCGGCATCGCGGTCGCGGTGAAGGCGCTGCGCCCGGACGTGCGGATCGTGGGCGTGCAGGCGGAGGGCGCGGCGGCGTACCCGCCCTCACTGGCCGCGGGGCGCCCGGTGGCCGTGGAGAACCCGGCGACGATGGCCGACGGCATCAAGGTGGGGCGGCCGGGTGACGTGCCGTTCGGGATCGTCGGCGAGCTGGTGGACGAGGTCCGCACGGTCTCCGAGGACGAGTTGTCGACGGCTCTGCTGCTGTGCCTGGAGCGGGCCAAGCTGGTCGTGGAACCGGCCGGGGCGAGCCCGGTGGCGGCGCTGCTGAGCGCGCCCGGCTCCTTCGAGGGGCCGGTGGTGGCGGTCCTGTCCGGCGGCAACGTGGATCCGGTGCTGATGCAGGGCGTGCTGCGGCACGGCATGGCCGCGCAGGGCCGCTACCTGGCGGTCCGGCTGCGGCTGACGGACCGGCCCGGCGCCCTGGCCACGCTTCTCGGGGTGCTGTCCGTGGTCGACGCCAACGTCCTCGACGTGAGCCACGTCCGGACCCACCCGCGGCTCGGACTCACGGAGGCAGAGGTCGAACTGCACCTGGAGACGAAGGGCCCGGAGCACTGCGCCGAGGTCGGCCGGGCGCTGCGGGAGGCGGGCTACACCGTCATCGCCTGACCCCCGGGCAGGGGGCGGCAGCCGCTTCACCACTCGTCCGTCGCCTACTCGTCCGCCGCCTACTCGTCCGTCACTCGTTCGGGCAAATCCGTTGTCGGACGCGATACATCGCGTTATGGTGTGTCGTAAATCGCTCGCTGAGCGCGGCGAAACGTACAAATCTAGGCTTTCCGAAGAATCCCCGACGACGTGGAGACTCATATGCCAGGCGCCATCTACGCCGAAGGTCTGGTGAAGACCTTCGGTGACGTAAGGGCTCTGGACGGCGTCGACCTCGACGTGCCGGAGGGCACCGTCCTCGGCCTGCTCGGGCCGAACGGCGCGGGCAAGACCACCGCCGTCCGCTGCCTCACGACCCTGCTGCGCCCCGACAGCGGCAAGGCGGTCGTCGCGGGCATCGACGTCCTCAGGCAGCCCAACGAGGTACGCCGTTCCATCGGCCTCTCCGGCCAGTTCGCCGCGGTCGACGAATACCTGACCGGCCGGGAGAACCTGCAGATGGTCGGCCAGCTCTACCAGATGAAGGGCAGGGCCGCGAAGGCCCGGGCCGGCGAGCTGCTCGACCAGTTCCACCTCTCGGACGCCGCCGACCGCCCGACGAAGACCTACTCGGGAGGCATGCGCCGCCGGCTCGACCTGGCGGCCGCCCTGGTCGTCTCCCCGCCCGTCATGTTCATGGACGAACCCACCACCGGCCTCGACCCCCGCAACCGGCAGGAGCTGTGGGAGGTCATCAAGCAGCTGGTGGCCGGCGGTACGACCCTCCTGCTGACCACGCAGTACCTGGAGGAGGCCGACCACCTCGCGCACGACATCGCGGTCGTCGACCACGGCCGTGTGATCGCCCGCGGCACCTCCGACCAGCTCAAGGCCCGCACCGGGGGAGAGCGCGTCGAGGTCGTGGTCCACGAGCGCGACCACATGGCGACGGCCTCGGAAGTGCTCGCCGGATTCGGCAAGGGATCCACCACCGTCGAGGAGCACACCCGCAAGCTGACCGTCCCCGTCACCGGCGGCGCGAAGCTGCTCGCCGAGGTCATCCGCGAGCTCGACACCCGCGGCATCGAGATCGACGACATCGGTCTGCGCCGCCCCACCCTCGACGACGTCTTCCTCTCCCTCACCGGCCACCTGGCCGAGGCGAAGGACGAGGCCAACGGCTCGGCGGACGACGCCGGCCACGACCAGGAGAAGGAGACCGCGAAGTGAGCGCCGCCACCGACGCCGCGCCGGTCACGGCGTCCGCCAACCCCATCGGCCAGTCCGTCCGGGACTCGCTGGTCATCGCCCGCAGGAACCTGATCCGGATGACCAGGATTCCTGAGATGGTCCTTTTCGGGATCATTCAGCCGGTCATGTTCGTCATCCTGTTCACCTATGTCTTCGGCGGTTCCATCAAGGTCGGCAGCACCACCGATTCGGGTGTCTACAAAGACTTCCTGATGGCGGGCATCTTCGCGCAGACCGTCACCTTCGCCACTGCCGGATCGGCGGCCGGCATCGCCGACGACATGCAGAAGGGGCTCGTCGATCGCTTCCGGTCCCTCCCCATGGCGCGGGGCGCGGTGCTGACCGGCCGGACGGTCGCGGACCTGGTGCAGACGTCGATCACCCTGCTCGTCCTGGCGATCGTCGCCCTGATCGTGGGATGGCGTACGGGGTCGGCGGAGCCGACCAACATCGGGAGGGTGCTCGCGGGCTTCGGCCTGCTCCTGCTCCTGGGGTACGCCTTCACCTGGATCGGCGCCCTGATCGGACTGTCCGTCAGGACGCCGGAGGCCGCGACCTCCGGAGGGATCATCTGGCTGTTCCCCGTCACCTTCGTGTCCAACGCCTTCGTCGACCCCACCCAGATGACGCCATGGCTCCGGCACGTCGCCGAGTGGAACCCGTTCAGCGCGGTCGTCCAGGCGTGTCGCGAGCTGTTCGGCAATCCGGGCGTCGTGCAGTCGGACGCCTGGCCCATGCAGCACCCGGTCTGGGCGACGCTCACCTACTCGATCGTGATCGTCCTGATCTTCAGGACGCTGGCGGTGCGCAAGTACCGCTCGGCGGCCGGCTGACGGCGGGGACGACCGGACGGTGAGGCGGCGAGACGACGACGAGCCCCCGGTGTCACGGGGACACCGGGGGCTCGTCGGCGGTGGGCGGCGCGTCAGCCGTTGTACGGCTCCGCCTTGAGGATCTTCACCGAGGCCGGCTTGCCGTTGGGCAGCTCGTACTGCGCCTCGTCGCCGACCTTGTGGCCGATGACGCCCGAGCCCAGCGGGGACTGGGGAGAGTACGTCTCGATGTCCGAGCTCGCGTACTCGCGCGAGGCGAGCAGGAAGGTCAGCGTGTCGTCCTCGTCACCGTCGAAGGCGATCGTGACGACCATGCCGGGCGCCACCTCGCCGCCGGCGGCCGGGGCCTCGCCCACCTTGGCGCTCTCGAGCAGCTGGGTCAGCTGGCGCACGCGGAGCTCCTGCTTGCCCTGCTCTTCCTTCGCCGCGTGGTACCCGCCGTTCTCGCGCAGGTCCCCCTCCTCGCGGGCCGCGGCGATCTTGGCAGAGATCTCGGTGCGCGCAGGACCAGTAAGGTATTCAAGCTCCTCCTTGAGCTTGTTGTACGCCTCCTGGGTCAGCCAGGTGACGTTCTCGCTGGTCTGGGTCACGGGTGCTCCTCGTTGGTACTGGGAATACAAATCAACGCCCTACCCAGAAGGATGTTCCTTCACGGAAGGGCGAAACCACGAGCCTAACAATTCAGTGGCCAAAGGGGGAGGACATAAGCCACCAGATTCATGTCGCCGCAGGTCAGGCGACGTGTATTGGCGTCAGCGGGCCTCGCTGGATCACTCCGGATGGCAGCCGAGCAGCTCGGCCGACGTCCCCGCGGCCTTGGTCCGGAGCGTGACGACCCTGTCGATGCGGGTGTCGTCCCCGTCGAAGCGGAAGTCGGCCCGGCCCACCTCGTCGCCGTCCTCCGCCTGGGAGCGGACCGTGCAGTAGCCGGTGACACCGGCGTCCTTGCGGACCTCCAGGTGCACCTGCACCGAGTCCTCGGCGAGTTCGAACCCGATCAGCTCACCGCTGATCTTGTTCTGGCCGACGTAGTGGTAGCCGAACCAGCCGATCAGCGCGAGCAGGAGAGCGCCGAGCACGGCACCGACGACCTTGAGCGTGCGGTCGGCCTGCTCGTCCGAGGAGCGGCCGTAGCGGCCCTGAGGCGTCCGCGTACTCGCCGTACTCATGATCGTCCTCTCCGCGGGAGCCGGTCTTCCGGGCCCCGGAATTATTCCGCTCCCGATTCGGTCACTATAGAAGCCCGCGATTGCGCCGCTGCATGCCGGGGCGCCGACTGACCGAGGATTGAGTCTTGACTGACCAGCTGCGACTGATGGCCGTCCACGCCCACCCCGACGACGAGTCGAGCAAGGGCGCGGCCACCATGGCGAAGTACGTGTCCGAGGGGGTGGACGTGCTGGTGGTGACCTGCACGGGCGGGGAACGCGGCTCCATCCTCAACCCGAAGCTCCAGGGCGACGCGTACATCGAGGAGAACATCCACGAGGTGCGCAGGAAGGAGATGGACGAGGCCCGGGAGATCCTGGGCGTGGGGCAGGAGTGGCTCGGCTTCGTCGACTCCGGCCTGCCCGAGGGCGACCCGCTGCCGCCGCTGCCGGAGGGCTGCTTCGCCCTGGAGGACGTCGACAAGGCGGCCGGCGAGCTGGTGCGGAAGATCCGCTCCTTCCGGCCCCAGGTGATCACCACCTACGACGAGAACGGCGGCTACCCGCACCCCGACCACATCATGACCCACAAGATCACGATGGTGGCGTTCGAGGGCGCGGCCGACACCGAGAAGTACCCGGAGGGCGAGTACGGACCGGCGTACCAGCCGCTGAAGGTCTACTACAACCAGGGCTTCAACCGACCCCGCACCGAGGCCCTGCACAACGCGCTGCTCGAGCGCGGCCTGGAGTCGCCCTACGGGGACTGGCTCAAGCGCTGGGCGGAGTTCGAGCGCAAGGAGCGCACCCTCACCACCCACGTGCCCTGCGCGGACTTCTTCGAGACCCGGGACAAGGCCCTGATCGCGCACGCCACGCAGATCGACCCCGAGGGGGGCTGGTTCCGGGTGCCGATGGAGATCCAGAAGGAGGTCTGGCCCACCGAGGAGTACGAGCTGGCCAAGTCCCTCGTGGAAACCTCCCTCCCCGAGGACGACCTCTTCGCGGGCATCCGGGACAATGCCTGACATGAGTGCAAGCGCAAGCCTGGCAATGACGCACCTCGTCACTCTCGCCGAGCTCGACGAGGACAAGGTCACCCCCGGCGTCCTCGGCTTCATCGTGTTCGCGGTGATGGCTCTGGCGGTGTGGGGACTGATGAAGTCCATGAACCGGCACATGGGCAAGGTGGACTTCAGGGAGGCGGCCGAGCAGGACGCCTCCGGTGGCGGTGAGGCGAAGCCCCAGCAGGGCTAGGGCCTGTCTCAGGCCGTCACCGCCACGCCCATCACCTCCCTGGCCTGGCGGCCCGGGACCATGCCCAGGCGCCAGGCCTGCCAGCCCGCCTCGAGCTGCACGCCGCGCTCCAGGAGAAGCCGGTAGGCGTCCACGTAGTCGTCCAGCTTGGCGTCGCGGGCACCGTGCCGGGCGCGGGACAGCTGGGCCAGCTCCTCCTGCGCCACCGCCGTGCCGATCTCCACCCCGCCGGGGGCGGCGTAGGGCAGCAGTGTGCAGCGCAGGAAGCGGGCCCAGTCCTCGCCCCGCCGGTCGCCGTACCCCGCGAAGAGGGCGGCGGCCTCGTCGCACAGGGCCAGCGCCTGCGGCGTACGGGCGTTGCCCGCGTCCACGACCGCCAGCTCCAGGCACGTCCACGCCTCGCCGTGCCCGACGCCGATGCGCTGGAAGTCGGCGCGCGCGTCGACCAGGAGCTGCCGGGCGAAGCCGGAGTTGCGCAGCGAGCCCGTCTGGGCGGCCCGCTGGTCGCGGGTCACGCGCGCCGAGTGGTGCCGGGCGCAGGCCAGGCCGTACACGTCCCGCATCCGGGAGAACATCGTGCGGGAGCGTTCCAGCTCGCGCACCGACTGGTCCAGGTTGCCGGTCTCCTCCAGCGCCTGGCCCAGGTAGTACACCGTCCAGGCCTCGCCGCGGGCGTCCTCGTTCTCGCGGTGCCGGGCCGCCGCCCGCCGCAGCTCGTCCACCGCCTCCGAGGCGTCGCCGTCCACCAGGCGGGCCCGGGCAAGCTGCGTCAGCGCCCACGCCTCCCCGCGGACGTCCTGGGTGCGGCCGTACAGGTCGAGGGCCGCCCGCAGGTCCGACTCCGCACCCGGCACGTCGCCCATGCGCAGGTGCAGCTGGCCGAGCTGGAAGTGGGCCCACGCCTGGCCGTGCACCGACTCGCCCGCGCGGTGCAGCACCAGCGACTCGGTGAGCAGTTCCATGGCCTCGGCGAGCCGGGCCCGGTCGCGCTGCACCGCCGCCAGCGCGTGCAGCGTCCACGCCCGGTCGGTCGCCAGCTCCGGCGGGGCCTGGAGGTCCAGCGCCTCCTGGAGCTTGGCCGCCGCGTCGGTCAGGTTGCCCTGGTGGTGCAGCGTGATCCCCAGCGAGCACAGGGCGCGCGCCGCACCGGCGTCGTGGTGGGCGTCCCGGTACAGGTCGACCACGGAGGCCAGCGTCGTACGCGCCTTGTCCAGTTCGCCCAGCTGCCGGGCCGCGATGCCGGTGCGCCACTGCACCGAGCGCACCAGCAGCCCCTGGTCCACGGACTGCGCCAGCTCGCTGATCTCACCGAGCCGGTACAGGTCGCCGCGCAGCAGGCAGTAGTCGCACAGCGCGCCCAGCAGATTGAGCACCGCGCCCTGGTCGACGCCCTCCGCGTGCCTGAGCGCCGCCGTGATGAAGCTCGACTCGTCGTCCAGCCAGCGCAGCGCCTCGTCCAGGGACGTGAAGCCGTACTGCCCGAACTGGTTCGAGCGGGTCGACATGTTCCCGTCCACCAGGCGCAGCACGGAGTCGGCCAGGTCGGCGTAGTTCGCGATGAGCCGTTCCTGCGCGGCGGTCCGCTCGCCGGGCTCCTCCTCGTCGGCGAGCCGGGCGCGGGCGAAGGCGCGCACCACGTCGTGCAGGCGGTAACGGCTGCCCCGGACGTGGTCGATCAGACCCGCCCGCGACAGCGCCGCCAGCTGCCGGGTCGCCTCCGTCTCGTCCGTGGCCAGCAGCGCGGCGGCGGCAGCGGCACCCAGCGAGGTGCGCCCCGCGAGCGCCAGCCGGCGCAGCAGCCGCCGGGCGGGCTCCGACTGGTCGGTGTAGCGCAGCCACAGTGCCCGCTCGACCGGCTCCACCGGACCGTAGGCGCCCAGGTCGGACGCCAGTACGCGCGGGGAGCGCGGGCCCAGCGCCGACCCGGCGATCCTCAGCGCCAGCGGCAGCCCGCCGCACAGCTGCCGGATCAGCTCGCTCGACTCGGCGTCGTACGGCCCCGACGCGTCCTCGGCGGCGGCGCCCAGCAGCTCCTCCGCACCCGCCGCGTCCAGCGCCTCGACGGGCAGGTCGTAGACCCGCGCCGGCAGGTCGGACGGCAGCCGGAGCGCCTGGCGCGCGGTGACCAGCACCAGGCTGTCCGAGCGCTCCGGCACCAGCGCCCGCACCTGCTCGGGGTCCGAGGCGTCGTCGAGGACGACGGTGACCGGTACGCCCGTCAGATGCTGGTGGTACAGCTCGCCGAGCCGCTTGACCTGCTGGTCGGCGGAGGACCGCTCCCGGAACAGCAGTTGCTCGCGCGGCGCCCCGAGCCGGTTCAGCAGGTGCAGCAGGGCGTCCCGGGTGCTCAGCGGCGAGTCACCGCCCGTCCCCGAGCCGCCCGCCGCCGGGCCTGCGCCCGAGGTACCCGTCCCCGGACCGCCCGCCGAGGACCCGTCACCGCGCAGGTCGACCAGGCACGCCCCGCGGAAGTAGTCCCGCAGCTCGTGGACGGCCCGCACCGCCAGCGTCGTACGGCCGCTGCCCGGCGGCCCGTGCAGCACCACCACCGTCGGCTTCGTCTCCGTACTGGCGCGGGCCGCCTGCACCCACTGCCGCAGCTTTGCCATCTCCTGCCGCCGGCCCGCGAACGGGCCGTCCGCCACGGGAAGCTGCCCGAACGACTGCTCCAGCGCGCTGCGCCCCCGAGCGGCCGCGCTCTTGTCGGCGCCCCGCAGCTTCGGCCCGGTCTTGGCCGGCCCGGTGGACGCGGCGAGCATCCGCTGCTGGTCCAGGAACGGCCGGATGCCGCGCACCTCCAGCGCGGTGAGCCACTGCAGCCGCAATTGCTCGGGGCCGCCGGGCTGGCTCACCGCTCCGGCACGGTGGTGGGCGGCCGGCACATGGGCCCCGACCACCTTCACCACGGTCGCCGCCGCGCCGACGACCCCGACCGTCACACCCGCGCCCACCGCGGTACCCGTACCGGTGCCGAGCGCCACGTCGGCCACCACCGCGGCGACCGCCGCCACGGCGGCCACCAGCAGAGGCGTACCCGCTCCCTCCCGGGCGTAGCGCTGGCGGAAGGTGAGCTGTCCGGCGGCGGCCTCGTCGAGGGCGTGGATGTAGGCCGCGTACTCCTCGCCGGCCGTCCCCGCCATCGCGTCCAGCGCCGCTCGGGCCCGGGAGAGCAGTACGTTCCCGTCCGTGCGTCCGCCCGAGCGCCGTACCTCCTCCTCCACGGCCCGCCTGAGCAGCCCTTCGGCCTCCGCCCGATGACTGTCCCGCATGTCGCGCCCCCTCCGGCGGCATCGGTGTCCTGCCGGGTCGCCCCGGACGCCCCGGTGGCCCCGGGCGTCCCAGAGCCCTCCCGGCCCGTGCCCGGGTCCTTCCCCGGTTGTGCGTGGGTCAAGTGTCCTGCGCCGAGGAGACCCTGGGGAGAGGCGGCCGTCACCGGCTTCGCGTCCGCACCTCTTCGGCCGGGGAAATTCGACGAATTCCGCTCTTGACCCCGGTGGGCGATGCCACTAATTTGCCAAGGAAGCAGACCCATGACTACCGACAGGAGGCGACCGGCGGATGTACACGAACTCCGATCTGAGCCTCCTCGCCCGCCGCACCGTGTGGGTTTCGGGTCGGGTCGCGCACGGCTGCTGACGCGCCGTACCACTGTGCCCCGACGCGGCACGTCCCCTGTGTCCCCGCCCTGACGGGGAACGTCTCGGGTTTTCCCTTCACCACTTCACCACTTCACGGCATGCCCCTGTCGCGTGCCGATCTGCGCTCGCTTTTTCCACGCGGCGCGTCCGAACACAGAAAGCTGCCTGAAATTGGCGAACATGATGAATCGACGTGTCCCGAGTCGAAATGAAGGTCGGTCATGGTAGCGGCACGGATCACCGTCAACGGAAAAGAAGCGCCGATCGCACCGGCAGCGCCCCACACCACGGTCCTCGACTTCCTGCGCGAGCGCGGCCTGACCGGCACCAAGGAGGGCTGTGCCGAGGGCGAGTGCGGCGCCTGTTCGGTCCTGGTGGCCCGCCCCGGGGTGAACAAGCCCACCGACTGGGTGCCCGTCAACGCCTGTCTGGTCCCGGTCGCCGCGCTCGACGGCCAGGAGGTCGTCACCTCGGAGGGCCTGGCCACCGTCGAGGCGCCGGGCACCCCGCCCGTCCTGCACCCGGTGCAGGAGGAGATGGCGGTCCGCGGCGGCTCCCAGTGCGGCTACTGCACGCCGGGCTTCATCTGCAGCATGGCGGGCGAGTACTACCGGCCCGACCGCTGCGCCCACGCGGACCGGGTCCCGGACGCGGCCGAAGGCGCCGCCGACGGCGAAGGCGCCGACGCCGAGCACGGTCCGAACGGCTTCGACCTGCACGCGCTCAGCGGCAACCTGTGCCGCTGCACCGGCTACCGGCCGATCCGCGACGCCGCCTACGCCGTCGGCGCGCCCGCCGACGAGGACCCGCTGGCCCGGCGCCGCGAGCAGGCCCCGCCCGCCCCGGTCGCCACCGAGTACCGCCAGGACGACAGCGCCTTCGTGCGCAGGGACACCCTGGCCGAGACGCTGCGGCTGCTGCGCGAGCGGCCCGACGCCGTGGTGGTCGCCGGAAGCACCGACTGGGGCGTCGAGGTCAACATCCGCTCCCGCCGCGCCGATTGCGTCGTCGCCGTCGACCGGCTGCCCGAACTGCGGGAACTGCGCGTCGAGTCCGACCACGTCGAGATCGGAGCGGCGCTGACGCTCACCGAGATCGAACGCCGCCTCGACGGCACCGTGCCGCTGCTGGCGCAGCTGTTCCCGCAGTTCGCGTCCCGGCTCATCCGCAACGGCGCGACCCTCGGCGGCAACCTGGGTACCGGCTCGCCCATCGGCGACAGTCCGCCGGTGCTGCTCGCGCTGGAGGCCTCGCTCGTGCTCGCCGACGCCGACGGCGAGCGCGCGGTCCCGCTGGCCGAGTACTTCACCGGCTACCGGCAGAGCGTGCGCCGGCCCGGCGAGCTGATCCGCGCGGTGCGCCTCCCGCTGCCGCTGTCGCCGGTCGCGGCTTTCCACAAGATCGCGAAGCGGCGCTTCGACGACATCTCCAGCGTGGCGGTCGCCTTCGCGCTCGACGTCGAGGGCGGCACCGTCCGCAAGGCGCGCATCGGGCTCGGCGGCGTGGCCGCCACCCCGGTCCGCGCGCTCGCCACCGAGGCCGCCCTGGAGGGCCGGGCCTGGACCACCGAGACCGCCGAGGCCGCGGCCGAGGTGCTGCGGGGCGAGGGCACACCGATGAGCGACCACCGCGCCAGCGCCGGCTACCGCGCCGCGATGCTCGGCCAGAGCCTGCTGAAGCTGTACGCACAGACCACCGAGGCGGTGCCGTCATGAGTCAACTGTCCGAACGTCCCGAGAAGCCCGTCGTCGGCGTCTCGATGCCGCACGAGAGTGCCGTCCAGCACGTCACCGGCACCGCGCTGTACACCGACGACCTGGTCCAGCGCACCAAGGACGTCCTGCACGCCCACCCGGTCCAGGTCATGAAGGCCCGCGGCAGGGTCACGGCGGTGCGCACCGAGGCCGCCCTCGCGGTGCCGGGCGTCGTACGGGTGCTGACCGGCGCCGACGTGCCCGGTGTCAACGACGCCGGTATGAAGCACGACGAGCCGCTCTTCCCCGACGAGGTCATGTTCCACGGCCACGCGGTCGCCTGGGTGCTCGGCGAGACGCTGGAGGCGGCCAGGATCGGCGCGGCGGCCGTGGAGGTGGACATCGAGGAGCTGCCGTCCCTGATCACGCTGCCGGAGGCCATCGCGGCGGGCAGCTACCACGGTGCCCGGCCCGTCATGACACACGGCGACGTCGACGCGGGCTTCGCCGAGTCCGCGCACGTGTTCACCGGCGAGTTCCAGTTCTCCGGGCAGGAGCACTTCTACCTGGAGACGCACGCGGCGCTGGCCCAGGTCGACGAGAACGGGCAGGTGTTCATCCAGAGCAGCACCCAGCACCCGTCCGAGACCCAGGAGATCGTCTCGCACGTGCTCGGGGTGCCCGCCCACGAGGTGACCGTGCAGTGCCTGCGGATGGGCGGCGGCTTCGGCGGCAAGGAGATGCAGCCGCACGGGTTCGCGGCCGTCGCCGCGCTCGGCGCCAAGCTGACCGGCAGGCCCGTCCGGTTCCGGCTCAACCGGACCCAGGACCTGACCATGTCCGGCAAGCGGCACGGTTTCCACGCCACCTGGAAGATCGGCTTCGACGCCGAGGGCCGCATCCAGGCCCTGGACGCCACGCTGACCGCGGACGGCGGCTGGAGCCTGGACCTGTCCGAGCCGGTGCTCGCCCGGGCGCTGTGCCACATCGACAACACGTACTGGATCCCCAACGCGCGGGTCGCCGGCCGCATCGCCAAGACCAACACGGTCTCCAACACCGCCTTCCGCGGCTTCGGCGGACCGCAGGGCATGCTGGTGATCGAGGACATCCTCGGCCGCTGCGCACCGCGGCTCGGCCTCGACCCCCGCCGGCTGCGGGAACGCAACTTCTACCGGCCGGGCCAGGGCCAGACGACGCCGTACGGGCAGCCCGTCACGCAGCCCGAGCGGATCTCCGCCGCCTGGCAGCAGGTCCTGGACGAGGCGGGCTTCGCCGACCGCGAGCGCGAGATCGCCGCGTTCAACGCCGCGCACCCGCACACCAAGCGGGCCCTCGCGATCACCGGCGTGAAGTTCGGCATCTCGTTCAACCTCACCGCCTTCAACCAGGGCGGCGCGCTGGTGCTGATCTACAAGGACGGCTCCGTCCTGATCAACCACGGCGGCACCGAGATGGGCCAGGGCCTGCACACCAAGATGCTGCAGGTGGCGGCGACCACGCTGGGCATCCCGCTGCACAGGGTGCGCCTCGCCCCGACGCGCACCGACAAGGTGCCCAACACCTCTGCCACGGCGGCCAGTTCCGGAGCCGACCTCAACGGCGGAGCGGTCAAGAACGCCTGCGAGCAGCTTTGCGAACGGCTCCTCCGGGTGGCCGCGAGCCAGTTGGGGTCCAACGCCTCGGACGTGCGCATCGTCGAGGGCGTCGCCCGCGCCCTGGGCAGCGACAAGGAGCTGGCCTGGGACGACCTCGTGCACACCGCGTACTTCCAGCGGGTCCAGCTGTCCGCGGCCGGCTACTACCGGACCGAGGGGCTGCACTGGGACGCCAAGACGTTCCAGGGGTCGCCGTTCAAGTACTTCGCCATCGGCGCCGCCGCGACCGAGGTGGAGGTGGACGGCTTCACCGGCGCCTACCGCATCCGGCGGGTCGACATCGTGCACGACGTCGGCGACAGCCTGTCCCCGATGATCGACATCGGTCAGATCGAGGGCGGCTTCGTCCAGGGCGCGGGCTGGCTGACGCTGGAGGACCTGCGCTGGGACACCGGCGACGGCCCGAACCGCGGCCGGCTCCTCACCCAGGCCGCCAGTACCTACAAGCTGCCGAGCTTCTCGGAGATGCCCGAGGAGTTCAACGTCACCCTCCTGGAGAACGCCACGGAGGAGGGAGCCGTGTTCGGGTCCAAGGCGGTGGGCGAGCCCCCGCTGATGCTCGCGTTCTCGGTGCGCGAGGCGCTGCGGCAGGCGGCCGCCGCGTTCGGACCGAAGGGGGCCGGTGTGGAGCTGGCCTCGCCCGCGACGCCGGAGGCGGTGTACTGGGCGATCGAGTCGGCCCGGCAGGCCGGAACCGCCGGGAGCGGCCGTGCCCGCGGCGAAGCCGCCTCCGACGGCGGCCGGGTCCGCGGCGGTGCGAAAGCGCTGAGCGGTGCCTGACATGACGTGGGTCGCCGCGGTCGCGCGGTTGCGGGCACGCCGGGAGTCCGGCGTGCTGGTGACCGTCGCGACCGTGCGCGGCCACGCCCCGCGCGACGCCGGGGCGAAGCTCGTCGTGGGGCACACCGAGACGTGGGGCTCGATCGGCGGCGGCAACGTCGAGGCCGTGGCGATCGACCGGGCCCGGGAGATGATCACCGCGGCCAAGGCGGAACCGGAACTGCTCGACTTCGCCCTGAACGACAAGGTGACCAACCAGCACGGCGTGCAGTGCTGCGGCGGCACCGTGTCGGTGCTGCTCGAACCGCTGCCGGTGGTCCGGGCGGTGGCGATCTTCGGCGTCGGCCACGTCGGTCTGGAACTGGCGCGCATCCTGGCCCGCCAGGACCTCGACCTCCACCTGGTCGACAACCGCTCCGACATGCTCGGCGAGGAGCGCCTCGGCGTGCTGGCGGACGCGGTGGCACAGGTGCACACGCACCACACGCCCCTGCTGCCCGAGGAAGTGCTGGCGCGGCTGCCGCGCGGCACCCACGTGCTGATCATGACCCACGACCACGCCGAGGACGCGGCCCTGTGCGACGCGGCCCTGCGCACGGACCATCTCGGGTCCATCGGGCTGATCGGTTCGGCGGCCAAGTGGGCGCGGTTCCGCAAGCGCCTCGCCACCGAGGGCGGCCACGACGACACCGTCATCGACCGGATCAAGACGCCGATCGGGCTGGCCGACATCACCGGCAAGGAGCCCGCGACGATCGCCGTGAGCGTCTCGGCGGACCTGCTGCGCACCTTCGAGGCGGCGGGGGACTGAGCCGGTCACCGGCCCCGCCGGGGCCGCCACGGCCTTTGTAGGAGTCTACGAAGCGCCGGGCGCAGCCTGTCCGTAGTTCATGTTTTCGGCCCCTGGCCGGGTGTCGTCCGCGAGCTGTGTACTGCTCCTACGCATCCTCCCCCGCGAAACGCACAGGCCCGCACGCCGTACTCCCGCACGCCGCATGCCCAAGAAGGAGCACGCATGACGACCGACACCCTCGAAACCGGCATCCGCGAGTTCGAGCGCGCCTGGATGGACAAGGCCATCGAGCTGGCCACCACCAGCGTCCACAACGGCGGCGGCCCCTTCGGAGCCCTCATCGCCAAGGGCGGCGACATCGTCGCCCTCGGCCACAACCAGGTCACCTCCAGCCTCGACCCCACCGCGCACGCCGAGGTCAGCGCCATCCGCGCCGCCTGCAAGACGCTCGACACCTTCAGCCTGGAAGGCTGCACCCTCGTCACGTCCTGCGAGCCCTGCCCGATGTGTCTGTCCTCGGCCCTGTGGGCGCGCGTCGACCGTCTCGTCTTCTGCGCCGACCGCCACGACGCCGCCGTGGCCGGCTTCGACGACCGCAAGTTCTACGACCTGTTCGAGAAGCGGCCCCAGGAGCTGTGGCCCATGACCGTGGAACACCTCGACCTGCCCCACCGCACCCAGCCGTTCGACGCCTGGATCGCCAAGACCGACCGCGTCGACTACTGAGCAGAAGCCTCGCCGGGGCCCAGGCCGCACCGTCCGTACGCCCCTGCCACCGTGGCGTACGGACGGTGCGGCGGCGCGTGCGCGAGGATGGAGGCATGCCGAACCGACTTGCGCAGGCGACGTCCCCCTACCTCCTCCAGCACGCGGACAACCCGGTCGACTGGTGGCCGTGGGAGGCCGACGCGTTCGAAGAAGCCCGGCGGCGCGACGTGCCCGTCCTGCTGAGCGTCGGCTACAGCGCGTGCCACTGGTGCCACGTCATGGCGCACGAGTCGTTCGAGGACGGGCCCACCGCCGAGTACCTCAACTCGCACTTCGTGAGCGTCAAGGTCGACCGCGAGGAGCGTCCCGACGTGGACGCCGTCTACATGGAGGCCGTGCAGGCGGCCACCGGTCAGGGCGGCTGGCCCATGACCGTGTTCCTCACGCCGGACGCCGAACCCTTCTACTTCGGCACCTACTTCCCGCCCGAGCCCCGGCACGGCATGCCCTCCTTCCGCCAAGTGCTCCAGGGCGTCCAGCAGGCCTGGGCGGAGCGGCGCGACGAGGTCGGCGAGGTCGCCGGGAAGATCGTGCGGGACCTCGCCGGACGGGAGATCTCCTACGGCGACGCCGAGGCGCCCGGCGAGGAGCAGCTCGGTCAGGCGCTGCTCGGCCTGACCCGGGAGTACGACGCGCAGCGCGGCGGGTTCGGCGGGGCGCCGAAGTTCCCGCCGTCCATGGCGATCGAGTTCCTGCTGCGCCACCACGCCCGCACCGGCGCCGAGGGCGCGCTCCAGATGGCGGCCGACACCTGCGAGCGGATGGCCCGCGGCGGCATCTACGACCAGCTGGGCGGCGGCTTCGCCCGCTACTCCGTGGACCGCGACTGGATCGTGCCGCACTTCGAGAAGATGCTGTACGACAACGCCCTGCTGTGCCGGGTCTACGCCCACCTCTGGCGCGCCACCGGCTCGGACCTGGCCCGGCGGGTCGCCCTGGAGACCGCCGACTTCATGGTCCGGGAACTGCGCACCGCCGAGGGCGGGTTCGCCTCCGCGCTGGACGCCGACAGCGACGACGGCACGGGCCGGCACGTCGAGGGCGCCCACTACGTGTGGACGCCCGCCCAGCTCACCGAGATCCTCGGGGCCGAGGACGCGGAACTGGCCGCGCAGTACTTCGGCGTGACCCAGGAGGGCACCTTCGAGCACGGTGCCTCCGTGCTGCAACTTCCGCAGCAGGAGGGCGTCTTCGACGCCGCGCGTGTCGAGTCGGTCCGGGAGCGGCTGCTGGCCGCGCGCGAGGGACGCCCCGCCCCGGGCCGGGACGACAAGGTGGTGGCCGCCTGGAACGGCCTGGCGATCGCCGCGCTCGCCGAGACCGGCGCCTACTTCGAACGCCCCGACCTGGTCGAGGCCGCCGTCGCCGCCGCCGACCTGCTGGTGCGGCTGCACCTCGACGAGCAGGTCCGGCTCACCCGCACCAGCAAGGACGGCAGGGCCGGTGCCAACGCCGGGGTGCTGGAGGACTACGCCGACGTGGCCGAGGGCTTCCTCGCGCTGGCGTCGGTCACCGGGGAGGGCGTCTGGCTGGACTTCGCCGGGTTCCTGCTCGACCACGTCCTCACCCGCTTCACGGACGAGTCCGGCTCCCTCTACGACACCGCCTCCGACGCCGAGCGGTTGATCCGCCGCCCGCAGGACCCCACCGACAACGCCACCCCGTCCGGCTGGAGCGCCGCCGCGGCCGCCCTGCTGTCGTACGCCGCGCACACCGGCTCCGAGCCCCACCGCACCGCGGCCGAGCACGCCCTCGGCGTGGTGAAGGCGCTCGGCCCGCGCGTCCCGCGCTTCGTCGGCTGGGGTCTGGCGGCCGCCGAAGCGCTGCTCGACGGCCCACGGGAAGTCGCCGTCGTCGCGGCGGAACCGGCCGACGCCGCCGGACGCGGGCTGCACCGCACGGCACTGCTGGGTACCGCGCCCGGGGCGGTCGTCGCCTTCGGCACCGAGGGGAGCGACGAGTTCCCGCTGCTCGCCGACCGGCCCCTGGTGGACGGGGCGGCGGCCGCGTACGTCTGCCGGAACTTCACCTGCGACGCGCCGACCACCGACCCGGAGCGGCTGCGCGCCGCGCTGGGCACCGCCCCGGGCAGCTGAGGCGGCGCGCACCGCCCCGGACCGCGGGGGGCGTCAGGCGCCGGCGAGGATCAGCGCGCCCAGCGTGAGCTGTGTGCCCCACTGCAGGACGACGGCCGCGCACCTGGCGGGCGCCCACCGCGTGCGGGGCCGGACCAGGGCCAGGACGCCCAGCGCGGCCGAGGCCCAGAAGCAGGCCCACAGGGCGTCGCCGGGTACCTGCGAGCACTGCTCGCCGTACGTCAGGCAGCGGCTGCCGCGGTCGGAGGCGAGCACGACGATCCACGCGAGGACGACGGTCGGCAGCAGCAGGACGAGTCCGGTCACGGCGCCCGTGGTCAGGGCACGGGCGGAGAGCCGTGCGGGGGAGGGCCGGCCGGCCGCGGGACGGGACGAGGCGGTCATGCCGCCCATCACACCGCGCCGCCCGGCCCCGGTGATCGGCCGAAGTGCTCAACCGCCCTGAGTACTCCTGCTCACGGCACGCTCCACGATCGCCGCCAGCTGTTCGTGGTGGGCGCCCCGCCAGTAGGCGCGTCCGCACGCGGTGCACTGGGCGAAGACGTCGTACGACCGCTGCGTTCCGCCCTCGAGCTGGTCCGCCACCTCTTCCTTGGTGGCGGACCGGAGCAGTCCGTTGCAGGCGGTGCACCGCGTCCACGGGTCCAGCTCGGGCCGGAAGCGGTCCAGGACCTCCTGGAGCTGTTCGTCGGGGCGGGTGCTGTAGACGTAGGCGCCCGCCCACAGCTCGCGGCGGCGCAGCAGACCGCGGTCGCGGCTGAGCATCACCCGCTTCCCGGCCGCCGACAGCGCGGCGAGCGCCGGGTCGCCGAGGTCCGTCGACTCGTACGCCGTGTCCACACCGAGCAGCCGCAGCCGGCGGGCCAGGGTGCCCAGGTGCACGTCGAGCAGGAACCGCAGGGGAGCGCCAGGGACGCGCTGGGGGTGCCGGACGGGCCGTACGCGCACCGACTCGCCGCCCGCCGGGACGTGTCCGGGCGGGACCTCGCGGCCGTCGACGAGGAGGGCGCCGACCTCGGTGAGCGGAACGCCGAGGGACTCGACGAGGTGGCCGAGGGTGGAGACGCCGTCGGTGGCCGTGCGGGCGGTGCCGGCGGGGCGGGCGCGCGGGACGAACAGCCGCAGTTCGGGGGCGAACTCGACGTGGATCTCGGGACCGTTCACCCGGTCAGGATGCCACGGGGGCCCGGCCCGGGCCCCGGACTTTTCGTGCGGGTGCCCGGCTAGTAGGCGACCAGCGAGATCCCCACGTAGTGCGCGATGAAGGCGGCCAGTGTGAAGGAGTGGAAGACCTCGTGGAAGCCGAACCAGCGCGGTGAGGGGTTGGGGCGCTTGAGGCCGTAGATCACGCCGCCCGCGCTGTAGAGCAAGCCGCCGACGATCACCAGGACCAGGACGGCGATGCCGCCGGTCCGCATGAACTCGGGCAGGTAGAAGACGGCCGCCCAGCCCATGGCGAGGTAGCAGGGGGTGTAGAGCCAGCGTGGGGCGCCGACCCAGAAGACCCGGAAGACGATGCCGGCCGCGGCAGCCGCCCAGATGCCCCACAGCAGCCACTCGCCCTTGGCGCCGGGCAGCAGCAGCATCGTGAGCGGGGTGTAGGTGCCCGCGATGATCAGGAAGATGTTGGCATGGTCGAGACGGCGCAGTACGCCGTCCATGCGTGGGCTCCAGTCGCCCCGGTGGTAGAGCGCGCTGACGCCGAACAGCAGGCAGGCCGTCAGGACGTAGATCCCGCAGGCTATGCGGGCCTCGGGCGACTCGGCCAGGGCGGTGAGCACCAGACCGGCGACGAGGACGGCCGGGAACATGCCGAGATGCAGCCAACCGCGCAGCTTCGGCTTGACCGGGTGCGGAAGAGAGAGCGCTACAGGGCCGCGGCCGCCGGCCGGCGAGTCCTTGCGCGCGTCGGGGACGGACGCAGTCATGGGCGCATCGTACCTACGGTTCCGTAAGTTACGTGTCAGTAAAGGCGTCTGCCGCAAGGCGAGTGGTCATCGTCTCACGGGCGGACCGGGGGTGCATCCCCGGTCCGGGCACGTGGCGATCCTCACGCCGCTCAGTTGTGACGCCCTCTGGACAGATGGGCGCTCGCGTCGGATGATCAAATGAGTGCGGTCGACACCGGATGAGCGCCCACGAGGCAAACGTCACGCATCCGGGTCGCAGCCCCCACGGGGCCTCCCAACAAAAAACCCCTCATTTAGGAGCAATCGTGGCGCGCGACATCGCGGCTCCCCCCGTCCCCACCAACCACCAGGAACTGATCTCGTGGGTCAACGAGATCGCCGAACTGACCCAGCCGGACTCCGTGGTCTGGTGCGACGGATCCGAGGCGGAGTACGAGCGACTGTGCGGGGAGCTCGTCGAGAAGGGCACCTTCCGCAAACTCGACCCGATCAAGCGCCCCAACTCCTACTACGCGGCCTCCGACCCCTCCGACGTCGCGCGCGTCGAGGACCGGACGTTCATCTGCTCCGCGAAGGAGGAGGACGCCGGCCCGACCAACCACTGGAAGGACCCCGCCGAGATGCGGGAGATCTTCACGGGCACCGGGGGCGAGGGCGGTCTCTTCCGCGGCGCGATGCGCGGCCGGACCATGTACGTCGTGCCCTTCTGCATGGGCCCCCTCGGCTCCCCGCTCTCCGCGCTCGGCGTCGAGATCACCGACTCCGCGTACGTCGCCGCCTCGATGCGCACCATGACCCGCATGGGACAGCCGGTCCTGGACGAGCTGGGCGAGACGGGCTTCTTCGTCAAGGCCGTGCACTCCGTCGGCGCCCCGCTCGCCGACGGCGAGGCGGACGTCCCGTGGCCGTGCAACAGCACCAAGTACATCTCGCACTTCCCCGAGGACCGGGAGATCTGGTCCTACGGCTCCGGCTACGGCGGCAACGCCCTGCTCGGCAAGAAGTGCTACGCCCTGCGCATCGCCTCCGTCATGGCCCGCGACGAGGGCTGGCTCGCCGAGCACATGCTGGTGCTCAAGCTGACCCCGCCCACCGGCGAGCCCAAGTACGTCGCCGCCGCCTTCCCCTCGGCCTGCGGCAAGACCAACCTCGCCATGCTGGAGCCCACCATCTCCGGCTGGACCGTCGAGACCATCGGCGACGACATCGCCTGGATGCGCTTCGGTGAGGACGGCCGCCTGTACGCCATCAACCCCGAGGCCGGCTTCTTCGGCGTCGCGCCCGGCACCGGTGAGCACACCAACGCCAACGCGATGAAGACCCTGTGGGGCAACTCCGTCTTCACCAACGTCGCCCTCACCGACGACGGCGACGTGTGGTGGGAGGGCATGACCGAGGAGATCCCGGCCCACCTGACCGACTGGAAGGGCAACGACTGGACGCCCGAGTCCGCCCGCGAAGCAAATGGATACCGTCCCGCCGCGCACCCCAACGCCCGCTTCACCACCCCCGCCGCGCAGTGCCCGATCATCGCGCCGGAGTGGGAGGACCCGAAGGGCGTGCCGATCTCCGCGATCCTCTTCGGCGGGCGCCGCGCCACCGCCGTACCGCTGGTCACCGAGTCCTTCGACTGGAACCACGGCGTCTTCCTCGGCGCCAACGTGGCCTCCGAGAAGACCGCCGCCGCCGAGGGCAAGGTCGGCGAGCTGCGCCGCGACCCCTTCGCCATGCTGCCGTTCTGCGGCTACAACATGGGCGACTACATGGGGCACTGGATCGACGTGGCCAAGGACAAGGACCAGTCCAGGCTGCCGAAGATCTACTACGTCAACTGGTTCCGCAAGGACGACGAGGGCCGGTTCGTCTGGCCCGGCTTCGGCGAGAACGGCCGCGTCCTGAAGTGGATCGTGGAGCGCCTGGAGGGCAGGGCGGAGGGCGTCGAGACCCCGATCGGCGTGCTGCCGACCAAGGAGTCCCTCGACACCGACGGCCTCGACCTCGCCGACGCCGACCTGGAGTTCCTGCTCGGCGTCGACAGGGAGGTCTGGCGCGAGGAGGCGGCACTTGTTCCCGAGCACCTGAACACCTTCGGCGACCACACGCCCACCGAGCTGTGGGACCAGTACCGGGCCCTGGTGGAGCGCCTGGGCTGAGCGGCACCGCACCCCTCATCTCCGCGGCCGGTCCGGCTAGCCCTGACCCGCGAAGTCGTCACGAAGGCCGGCCGCGAGGGGGTCCCACCGCGTCCCAGTAGCTCAGCAGTACCCCGGGACGCGGGAGGACCCCGCTCGGGCCGGGTCCTCCGCACAACGGCGTGCGGAGGACCCGGCCCTTCGGCGTATCGCGCCCCAAAGGGGCGCGGGGAACTGCGCGAGCAACCACATGAGACGGAAAGCCGCCACCCGGCAAGCAGCCCCACGGCGCCGCAGCGACCCCGCCGAAGCCAACGCGGTGCATGGCACCCGGCCCGCGCGTCGCTGCGGGTGCGCGCGGGCCGGGGCCGTCCGGGGGAGCCCCGAGGGCTCGGGGCCTGTCCTAGCGGGACGCGAGTTCGCGTGGCCCCAGCGCCGCGGAGTGCGCGTCCATGCGCTCGGCGGTCAGGATCGCGACCGCCGTGTCGGCGCGGGAGGCCGCGACCACCAGGGCGCGGGCCGCCAGCGTGTGCGCCCGCCGGTGCAGGGCCGCCGGACGCGGCTCCGGGCGGGCGGCGGCCACCTGCAGCCGGACCGGCGCCTGACCTCCCCGCAGCCGGGTCACCTGCTCGGCGAGCCGGTCGGCGGCGGTGTCCAGGTCGGTGTCGGGCGCCAGTGCGCGCAGCTCGTCCGTGACGGCGAGCAGTGCCGCGAGATGGCCCGCGAGCTGGATGTCCAGCTCTTCGTCCCGGGACCGGTGGGGGAAGTCCGTGGTGCTGCCGGCCATCGTGCTGTGGACCGACTTGCTGCGGATCGGCTCGTACATGGGATGGCCTCCAGAGTGTTTCAGGAAGCCATCCTACATTAGATCCAATCTAAAGTTGATGCCGTTCGGGTATACCCCGGAATCCGGGGTGCGGCGCGGGGCAGGCGGCGGCCGCTCAGGGCTGGCCGTACCCGTCCAGGAAGTTCCCGATCCGGTCCACCGCCTCGCGCAGGTCCGCGGCCGTCGGCAGGGTCACCACCCGGAAGTGGTCGGGCTCGGGCCAGTTGAAGCCGGTGCCCTGGACGACCATGATCTTCTCCTGGCGCAGCAGGTCCAGGACCATCCGCCGGTCGTCCTTGATCTTGAAGACCTTGGGGTCGAGCCGCGGGAAGAGGTACAGCGCGCCCTTCGGCTTCACGCAGGTCACGCCCGGGATGCCGGTCAGCGCCTCGTGGGCGGCGTCCCGCTGCTCGCGCAGCCGTCCGCCGGGCAGCACCAGCTCGTTGATGGTCTGGCGTCCGCTGAGCGCCGCGACCACGCCGTGCTGGCCCGGCATGTTGGCGCACAGCCGCATGTTCGCCAGGACCGTCAGGCCCTCGATGTAGGACTCGGCGTGCGCGCGCGGTCCGGAGATCGACATCCAGCCGACCCGGTAGCCGGCCACCCGGTACGCCTTCGACATGCCGTTGAAGGTGAGGGTGAGCAGGTCCGGGGCGATCGCGGCGGTCGGGGTGTGGGTGGCGTCGTCGTAGAGGATCTTGTCGTAGATCTCGTCGGAGCAGACCAGCAGGTTGTGCCGGCGCGCGATGTCCGTCAGCCCGCGCAGCATCGCGTCGTCGTAGACCGCGCCCGTCGGGTTGTTCGGGTTGATGATCACCAGCGCCTTGGTGCGGTCGGTGATCTTCCGCTCCACGTCCGCGAGGTCGGGCATCCAGTCGGACTGCTCGTCGCAGCGGTAGTGCACCGCCGTGCCGCCGGAGAGCGAGACGGCGGCCGTCCACAGGGGGTAGTCCGGGGCCGGGACGAGGACCTCGTCGCCGTCGTCGAGCAGGCCCTGCATCGCCATCACGATCAGCTCGGAGACGCCGTTGCCGATGAAGACGTGCTCGACGTCCGTCTCGATGCCGAGGGTCTGGTTGTGCATGACGACCGCCCGGCGCGCCGCCAGCAGGCCCTTCGCGTCGCCGTAGCCGTGTGCCGTGGAGACGTTGCGGAGGATGTCCTCCAGGATCTCCGGCGGGCATTCGAAGCCGAAGGCTGCCGGGTTGCCCGTGTTCAGTTTCAGGATGCGGTGTCCGGCCGCCTCCAGCCGCATCGCCTCCTCGAGCACCGGGCCCCGGATCTCGTAACAGACGTTGGCGAGCTTGGTCGACTGGATCACCTGCATGTCCGCGAGCTTACGACCCGGTTACGACCCATGGGCCGTGTTTTCCACCACGTGAGACGCGTCCGTCCGGCTGGTCGCCGCCGCCTCCGTCCGTGCCCGACGGCCCGATCGCGCCAACTGGCGGCCGGTTACCGGCCCTTGTCCGCACCCCTCTGCGTCATGAGAATGCCCATGACAATACGGCGCCGTCCGGAAGACCTCCGGCCGGTGCCCTCCATAGAGGGGACCCCCACATGAACAAGCCTCTCCTTGCCGCGCTCGCCACCCTGGCCGTCACCGGGGTCGGCGTGGCACCGGCGGCCGCGTCACCCGCGGCTCCCGCCGCCCGCGCCGTGTCCTTCGCCGGCACGGTCGCGCTCAGCAACTGCTCCGGCTCGGTCGTCCGCCTGCCCGCCTCCGAGGACGACGACCCGGCGCTGGTCATGTCCAACGGCCACTGCCTGGAGACCGGCTTCCCGGCGGCCGGCGAGGTCGTCGTCGACCAGCCCTCCAGCCGCACCTTCGGGCTGCTCAACGCCTCCGGCACCCGCGTCGGCACCCTGCGGGCCGGCAGGATCGCCTACGCGACGATGACCGACACGGACGTCTCGCTCTACCGGCTCACCAGCACGTACGCCCAGATCCGCAGCACCTACGGGATCAGCCCGCTGACCCTCAACGACACCCGTCCCGCGGCCGGCACCGCGATCACCGTCGTCTCCGGCTACTGGAAGCGCACCTACGCCTGCAACGTCGACGGGTTCGCCTACCGCCTCAAAGAGGGGGAGTGGACCTGGAAGGACTCGGTCCGCTACACCTCCGCCTGCCAGACCATCGGCGGCACCTCCGGATCGCCCGTCGTCGACAACGCCACCGGCAAGGTCGTCGCCGTCAACAACACGGGCAACGAGGACGGTGGGCGCTGCACCGACAACAACCCCTGCGAGGTCGCCGAGGACGGCACGGTCACGGTCCGCAAGGGCATCAACTACGCCCAGGAGACCTACCGGATCCCGGCCTGCTTCGGCCCCGACAGCAAGCTCGACCTCTCCCGCAGCGGCTGCGTCCTGCCCAAGCCGTAGCGGCCGGCCCGACGGGTCGTGCCGGACCGGCCACGGCTCAGCGCGGGACCCGGCGCACCGACCGCCCGGCCAGCACGTCGGTGCGCCGACCGTCCTCCATCACGAACCGCCCGTCGACCAGCACGTGGGGTACGCCCGTCGGCAGCACACGCGGCTCCTCGAAGGTGCTGCCCGCCGCGACCGTCGCAGGGTCGAAGAGCACCAGGTCGGCCCGGTACCCCTCGCGCACCAGGCCCCGGTCCGGCAGCCGCAGCCGGGCCGCCGGGCGCGAGGTGAGGTGGGCGACGCACTCCTCCAGCGAGAGCACGCCCAGCTCGCGCACGTAGTGGCCCAGGTAGTGCGGGAAGGTGCCGTAGGCGCGCGGGTGCGGCTTGGCGCCCTGGAGGATGCCGTCCGAGCCGCCGGTGTGCACCCGGTGCCGCATGATCGCGCGCACGTTCTCCTCGTGGCCGACGTGCTGGAGGATCGTCGGCGCCAGCCGGTCGGCGAGCAGCAGATGCCGGGCGACCTGCCACGGGCTCTCGCCGCGCAGCCGCGCCGACTCCAGCACCGTACGGCCGACGTACTCCGCGAGCGCGGGGTCGCCCGTGCCGGAGATCTCGATCGTCTCCCACTCCATGGGCACGCCGTGGGAGCCGTCGGAGCCGATCTCCTCCATGTGGTGCCGGATCCGCTCGGCGGTGTCGTCGTCCGCCAGCCGCTTCAGGATCTGCTCCGGGCCGCCCTCGCTCGCCCAGCTCGGCAGCAGTGCCACGAGGGTGGTGCAGCCGGGGGTGTACGGGTACGTGTCGAGCGTGATGTCGGCGCCGCCGGCCAGCGCCTCGTCGAGCAGCGTCAGCAGCTCGGGCGCCTTGCCCTTGTTCACCCCGAAGTTCATCGTGGCGTGGGCCAGGTGGAGGGGGCAGTCCGCCTCCCGGGTCAGCTCCACCATCTCCTCGTACGCCTTGAGGGCCCCGGCGCCGTACGAGCGGTGGTGCGGGCAGTAGTAGCCGCCGTACTCCGCGACCACCCTGCACAGCTCGGTCAGCTCGGCGTCCTTGGCGTACATGCCCGGCGTGTACGTCAGCCCGGACGACATGCCGACCGCGCCCTGCTCCAGGCCCTCGGCGACCAGGCGCCGCATGTGCTCCAGCTCCGCCCCGGTCGCCTCCCGGTCGTCCCAGCCCACGGCGAGGGCGCGCACCGTGCCCTGCGGGATCAGGTACGCGGCGTTCACGGCGATGCCCCGGTCGAGCCGGTCCAGGTACTCGCCGACCGACCGCCAGTCGAAGTCGACGTCGTCACCGGGGCCGTTCCACCCGGCGATCGCCCGGCGCACCTCGCCGAGGGTGCGGTCGTCGACCGGCGCGTACGACAGCCCGTCCTGGCCGACGACCTCCAGGGTGACGCCCTGCGCGGCCTTGGCGCTGTGGTCGGGGTCCCGCAGCAGCGCCAGGTCGCTGTGGGCGTGCATGTCGATGAAGCCGGGGGAGAGGACCAGTCCCTCGGCGTCCAGCTCGCGGCGCGCCTTGGGGCGCTGGCAGCCGGCGGCCGCCGCCTCCTTGACGATCGAGACGATCCGGCCGCCGTCCACCACGACGTCGGCGCGGTAGGAGTCGCCGCCGGAGCCGTCCACGACGTCCGCGTCCCGGATGACCAGCTCTTCCATGCTTCTTCTCCCTCAGATCCCTCAGAAGAACGTGCGGATGCAGTCGACGACCGTCCCGTCCGCCTCCGCGACGGGGATGAGCTGCCATTTGTCGAAGGACGTGCAGGGGTGGGACAGGCCGAGACCGACCCAGTCGCCGACCTCCAGCTCCGCCTCGGGACCGGTGCGCAGCCAGGCGTGCTGGTCGGACAGGCCGCTCACGGCGATGCCGGCCGCCGGACGCTCGGGGCCGCCGCCGGCCGGGCGGACCGCCTGGGCGAAGGGCAGGTCCAGGTCGTAGGCCGCGTCCCGCTTGCCGGCGTTGGCGAAGGCCTGCTCGGGGGAGGGACGGGAGACCACCTGCGTCCACAGCCGGAACGCGGGCTCAAGGGCGCCCTCGGAGGGGACGCGGTTGAAGGGGGTCACCTCCCGGTAGTGCCCGTCGTCGTGGGAGACGTAGGCACCGGAGCGCAGCAGCTTGAGCACGGGCCGGGACAGGCCGGGGACCTCGGCGAACACGTCGGCCACCGCGTCGAACCAGGCGCTGCCGCCCGCGCTCAGCACGATCTCCTCCAGGCCCTCGAACCGCCCGGCCCTGTCGAAGTCGGCCGCCAGCGCGACCAGCCGCCGCAGCCACGCGTGCACGCGCTCCGGGTCGGCCTCCGGCACCTCGCCCTCGTACCCGGCGACCCCCGCCAGCCGCAGCGTCCGCGTCCCGGCCACCGCGTCGGCGACCGCCGCGCAGTCCGCCTCCGTCCGGGCCCCGGTCCGGGCGCCGGCACCGGCGCCGAGCTCCACCACGACGTCCACCGGGCGGGCGGCCCCCGCCGCGGTCAGGGCCGCGTCCATCAGCTCGACGCCGCGCACGGAGTCGACGTAGCAGACGAAGCGGAAGTCCGGGTCGGCGTCCAGTTCGGCCGCGAGCCTGTGCAGGGCGGCGGCGTCGACCAGTTCGTTGGCCAGGAAGATCCGCCCGATGCCGAAGGCCCGCGCCACCCAGACCTGGTGCGGCACGGCGAGGGTGATGCCCCAGGCGCCGTGCTCGATCTGGCGGTGGAAGAGCTGCGGGGCCATGGAGGTCTTGCCGTGCGGCGCGAAGGCGAGGCCGTGCCGGGCGGCGTACGTCTCCATGAGCTTCAGGTTGTGCTCCAGCCGCTCGGCGGACAGCGCGAGGACGGGGGTGGCGAAGCCGCCGGTGAAGAGGTTGCGGCGCTGTCCGGCCAGCTCGGCGAGGGTCAGACCGTACGCGCTTGGCGGGAGGCCCTTGAAGCGGTGGTCGACGCGCTCCGCGGCCAGCTCGTCGAGGGCTTCGCGGCCGTTGACAGGGCCGATGTCGAGGGCCATGGAGCCTCCCTGATCTGATCCGTTGCAAATCCTGCAACGATCGTTGCGTATATCGCTTACTGCTGTCTAACATCTCGGCGAACGCGGGGTCAACGGAGCCGCCGCCCGCGAGACGCGCAGAGGAGCCACGACCATCGTGACCGTTGACGGACCCCGCAGCACCACCCCCGACGTCGTGGACGTCGTCGCGCTCGGCGAGTCCATGGTCACCTTCCTGCCCTCCCGCCCCGGGCGCCTCGCCGACGTCCCCTCCTTCGAGCGGGCCATCGGCGGCGCCGAGTCCAACGTGGCCTGCGTGCTCGCCGCCGCCGGACACTCCGCGCGCTGGGTCGGCCGGGTCGGCGCCGACGGCTTCGGCGACCACCTCGTCGCGGCCATCGGCGCCTACGGCGTGGACGTCTCCGCCGTGCGCCGCGATCCCGCCCGCCCGACCGGCATCTACTTCCGCACCGCCGGCGACCGGGCCACCGACGCCCACGAGGTCGCGTACTACCGGGCGGGCTCGGCCGCCTCCGCGATGTCCGTCGACACCATGGACCTCGACGCCATCCGCTCCGGCCGCGTCCTGCACCTGTCCGGCATCACGCCCGCGCTCTCCGCCGACTGCCTCGCCCTGATGCGCGAGCTGACCGCCCGCCGCCCCGGCCGGCCCCTCGTCTCCTTCGACGTCAACCACCGGCCCGGCCTGTGGCGCGACGCCGGCGACGGCCCCGAGGTGCTCCTCGAACTGGCCCGCGGCGCCGACCTCGTCTTCGTCGGCGAGGACGAGGCCTGGGGCCTCGGCGGACCCGAGGCCGTACGCGCCGCGCTGCCCGAGCCGGAGCTGCTCGTCGTCAAGCAGGGCGCGACCGGCGCCACCGCCTTCCACGGCACCGACGTCACCTCCGTGCCCGCCCTGCACGTCGACGTCGTCGCCGCCGTCGGCGCGGGCGACGCCTTCGCCGCCGGGTTCCTCTCCGCCACCCTGCGCGACCTGCCCGTACGCGAGCGCCTGCGCCACGGCCACCTCATGGCAGCCGCCGCCCTCACCGTCCCCGGCGACCTCGCCACGCCCCCGCCCGCCCGTCACCCGGCCACCGCCCCTCACGGAGCCGCTTCGCGGCGCCCCTCCTGGATCGGCCACGCCGACCGCCTGGCCGCCCTCGACGACGCGGCGTGGGGGAGACTGCGACTCGGCCCCGGCTGGACACAGGACGGCGAACGGCCCGGCGACAGGACGGGCGAAGGGGCCGACGAGGAGGTACGCACACCATGAGCCAGACCGTCGACCGCGCGCTCGGCATCCTGCCGCTGCTCGCCGAGGGCCCCGCCGACCTGGGCCGGGTCGCCGACCGCCTCGGCGTGCACAAGTCCACGGCCCTGCGCCTGCTGCGCACCCTCCACGACCACGGCTTCGTCTACCGCCAGGCCGACCAGCGCTACCGCCTCGGCGCCCGGCTCATCTCCCTCGCCCAGGAGGCGATGGAGAACCTCGACGTCCGCGAGATCGCCCACCCCCACCTCGTACGCCTCAACGAACAGGTCGGACACACCGTCCACCTCGCCGTGCACGAGGAGGACGAGGTCCTCTACATCGACAAGGTCGAGAGCCGCTACCCGGTGCGCATGTACTCCCGGATCGGCAAGCCCGTCGCCATCACCGTCGCCGCCGTCGCCAAGCTGCTGCTGGCCGACCTCCCCGAGAACGAGCGGCGGGCCGTGGCCGAGCAGCTCGACTACCCCATGTACACGGCCCGTTCGACACCGAACGCCGACGGGTTCCTCAAGGAACTCGCCAAGGTGCGCGAACAGGGCTGGGCCACCGACCTCGGTGGCCACGAGGAGTCCATCAACTGCGTCGCGGCGCCCATCAGGGGCGCCGACGGCCGGGTGGTCGCCGCCATGTCGGTCTCCGCGCCGAACGTGGTCGTCACCGCCGACGAACTCCTCACCCTGCTCCCGCTGGTGCGCCGTACGGCGGACGCCATCAGCGGCGAGTACTCCGGCAGGACCCCAGCCAAGGAAGTCACCGCATGACCGACAAGATCGCTCTCGTCCCCGCGACCCACACCGTCCCCCCGGCGAAGTTCAGCCACGGCGTGAAGAAGGGCAACATCCTCCAGGTCGCCGGCCAGGTCGGCTTCCTCCCCCACGAGGACGGCAAGGCCCCCACCCCGGCCGGCCCGACCCTGCGCGAGCAGACCCTCCAGACCCTCGCCAACGTCAAGGCGATCCTGGAGGAGGGCGGCGCCTCCTGGGACGACGTGATGATGCTCCGCGTCTACCTCACGGACGTCGGCCACTTCGCCGAGATGAACGAGATCTACAACGCCTACTTCGAGGAGCAGGGCCTCACCCAGCCGCCCGCCGCACGCACGACCGTCTACGTCGGTCTGCCCGCCGGGCTGCTCATCGAGATCGACGCGCTGGCCGTCCTCGGCTGACCGTCCCTTCCGCTCCGCCCGCCTGACTGTCTGTGAACGGCACGGCGTCCCCCACCCTCGGGGCGCCGTGCCGCGCTCCTCCCTGCCCGAAAGCTCCATGTTCTTATCCAGAGGACCCCCGCATGTCCTACTCCTTGCTCCCCCTTGCCGCCGCCTCCGAGGCGCCACCCCACACCGGCGGTCTGCTCACCCTGATCGACGGCACCGCCGGCCTGCTGACCGTCGCCGCCATCGGCATCGCGCTCCTGCTCTTCCTCATCATCAAGGTGCGGCTGCAGCCCTTCGTCGCGCTGCTCGCCGTGTCCATAGCCGTCGGCCTGCTCGCCGGCCTGTCGGTCACCGAACTCTTCGGCACCGTCCAGAAGTCGGACGCCGTCTCGACCATCGAGTCCGGCATGGGCGGCATCCTCGGCCACGTCGCCATCATCATCGGCCTGGGCACCATGCTCGGCGCGATCCTCGAAGTCAGCGGCGGCGCCCAGGTGCTGGCCTCACGGCTCCTCGGCCTCTTCGGGGAGAAGCGCGCCCCGCTCGCCATGGGCCTCACCGGTCTGATCTTCGGCATCCCCGTCTTCTTCGACGTGGGCATCTTCGTCCTCGCGCCCATCGTCTACGCCGCCGCCAAGCGCTCCGGCAAGTCGATCCTGCTCTACTGCCTGCCGCTGCTGGCCGGTCTGTCGATGACCCACGCCTTCCTGCCGCCGCACCCCGGCCCGGTGGCCGCCGCGGGGCTGCTGAACGTCAAGCTCGGCTGGATCATCCTCATGGGCATCGTCTGCGGCATCCCCGCCGTCCTCGCCGCCTGGGTGTTCTCCGCCTGGATCGGCCGCCGCATCTTCGTGCCCGTGCCGCAGGACATGGTCGAGGCCGCCGAGGAGGCCAAGCAGGCCGTCGTCGAGGAGCAGCGCAAGGCCGGCGTCGCGCCGAACGAGAACCCCGTCGCGCTCGGCACGGTCCTCGGCATCATCGGCACCCCGCTGGTCCTGATCCTCGCCGCGACCTTCTCCTCCATCGCCCTGGACCCGTCCACCCTCCGCTCGGTGGTCGAGTTCTTCGGCAACCCGTTCGTCGCCCTGACCATCGCCCTGCTCCTCGCCTACTACCTCCTCGGCATCCGGCGCGGCTGGTCCCGCAAGTCCCTGGAGACCGTCTCGACGGCCTCGCTGAAGCCGGTCGGCAACATCCTGCTGGTCGTCGGCGCGGGCGGGGTCTTCGGCGCCGTCCTCAAGGCCAGCGGCGTCGCCCAGGCACTCTCCGACACCTTCAACGACGTCGGCCTGCCGGTGATCGTCCTCGCCTACCTGATCTCCGTGGTGCTGCGGGTCGCCCAGGGCTCGGCGACCGTGGCCATCGTGACGACGGCGGGCATCGTGGCGCCGCTGCTCGCCGAGGGTGACCACTCGCAGGCCTTCGTCGCGCTGGTCATCATGGCCATCTCGGCGGGCTCCATCTTCGCCTCGCACGTCAACGACGGCGGCTTCTGGATGGTCGCCAAGTACTTCGGCATCAGCGAGCGGGACACGCTCAAGACGTGGACCGTGCTGGAGAGCGTCCTGTCGGTCGCCGGGTTCGTGGTGGCCGCGGTGGTGAGCCTGTTCGTGTAGGCGGCTCGTGCGGGCCGCCCGCTACGACTCCTGCGGGCGGCTCGTGTAGGCGTCTGATAACGAAGTTGGGGCCGACTGTGTCCGGCACAGGATCGTCGACCATACTGCCCGCGTGGAGCAGCGCAGAGGATCGACGAGCCAGCCCCTGGAAGGCGCCGGATTCGACCCGGCATTCATCCCCGGGCTCACCGCGCCCGTGTCCGGTGAGCCCGAGGACGTGAGACGCGAGGAGGCGGAGGCCGGGAAGGACGCCGACGCGGAGACCGGAAAGACCCCGGGTTCCCCGCAGTCCCCGGCAGCCGGCGAAGCGTCCGCGCAGGACGCCGCGGAACAGGAGGACGAGGCCCCCGTGGACGGCCCGGTCTTCGAGGCGTCCGACCGCCGCGCCAGGATCGTCGCCGACCACAAGGGCGTACGTCTCTCCCTCGACGACCAGAGCTGCGAGTTCCGCTGGGACGAGGTCGGGGCCGTCGAGACGGAGACGGGACGCTTCGGCAAGCGGTTCACGGTGACGGTGCACACGCCGGACCGCCGCTGGTACCCCATCGAGATCGAGGCCGCCTCCCGAAGCAGCTTCCCGGAGTGGGAGTCGGCCCTGGACGAGGTCCTCGACGCGTACTTCGAGGACGGCGAGTCGGAGGCCGCGGCCGAAACGGAGCCGGAGGCGGAGGCGGGGACGGAGACCGAGGCCGAGGCCGAAGCCGAGGACGTCTCTCAGGAGGAGAAGAAGGGCGCCGAGGAGGCGGAGGCCACCAACCGCGCCGACTAAGCACATCGGGTGAAGATCCGTGCACGCCCCCTTGTCGCACCGGCGGGCGTGGGCTTTCTTGACCCCCATGGCGGACACCACGGGCAACACCTCAGACGCAGGCGTAACGGGTGGGTCGGACTCGGTTCCCCGTAAGTCCAGTTGGCGCTACATCGGCCCCGGCATCGTCGTCGCGGCGACCGGCGTGGGCGCCGGCGACCTCGTGGCCACCCTCATCGCGGGCAGCAACTTCGGCTACACCCTGCTGTGGGCGGCCGTCATCGGCTGCCTCGTGAAGATCTCCCTCGCCGAGGCGTGCGGCCGCTGGCATCTGGCCACCGGCCGCACGCTCTTCGACGGCTGGGCCAGCATCGGCCCCTGGACCACGTGGTTCTTCGCGGTATACGCCGTGATCTGGGGCTTCGTCTACGGCGCCGCGGCGATGTCCTCCAGCGCCCTGCCCCTGCAGGCCCTCTTCCCCGACGTGATGGACCTCGAATGGTGGGGCATCGCCTGCGGCCTGGTGGGCCTGGTCTTCGTCTGGTTCAACAAGTACAACGTCTTCGAGAAGGTCATGACCGTCCTGGTGGGCGTCATGTTCGTGGTCACGGTGTACCTGGCGATCCGCGTCACGCCCCACCTGGGCGACGCCTTCGCCGGCCTCCTCCCGGTCGTCCCGGACGAGAAGGACTCGGTCCTCAACACGCTGGGCCTGATCGGCGGCGTGGGCGGCACCATCACGCTGGCCGCGTACGGCTACTGGGTCAACGCCAAGGGGTGGACCAACGCCGGGTGGATGAAGGTCATGCGCCTGGACAACCGGGTCGCCTACGGCACGACCGGCATCTTCGTCGTCGCGATGCTCTTCGTCGGCGCCGAGCTGCTCCACTCGGCGAACATCGCGATCGCCGGCGGCGACAAGGGCCTGATCCAGCTCGGCGACATCCTGGAGCAGGAGTACGGCACGGCGACCGGCAAGCTCTTCCTGATCGGCTTCTTCGCCACCTCCTTCACCTCGCTGATCGGCGTCTGGCACGGCGTGAGCCTGATGTTCGCCGACTTCCTCGCCCGCCGTCGCGGCGAACGGGAGGCACGGAGCGACGAGTTGGCCTCGGGCCGCCGCGAACGCTCCTGGGCCTTCCGCGCCTATCTGCTCTGGCTCACCTTCCCGCCCATCGTCCTGCTCTTCCAGGGCGAGCCCTTCCGCCTCATCATCATCTACGGCGTCCTGGGCGCCGCCTTCATGCCCTTCCTCGCCCTCACCCTGATGTGGCTCCTCAACTCCTCCCGCACCCCGCGCGAATGGCGCAACGGCGGCCTCAGCAACGGCATGCTGGCCGTCGCGGGCCTGCTGTTCCTGATCCTGTGCGTGAAGCAGATCTGGGACCAGCCGTGGTCGGAGTTCTTTCAGTAGAATCGCCCCTCTTTGTGGTGATCGTGCGAATAGGGGTGCTTATTCACCCGCGTGATTCCGCCATCGCCGGAAACCCTCTTGCGGTGAACGATCTTGCACGGCATCCTTCCGGGTGCAGATCGTGTATCCAGAAGGAAAAAAGAGGGGGACATTATGGGTTTGAGAAAGAGAATCGCGGCGGCATCCGTCGTCCTGGCGACCGCCGGCGCGACCGTCGGCCTTGTCGCTCCTTCGGCGCAGGCGGAGACCCGCTGCAGCACGCTCTATCTCTGCCTGTACTACAACTCGAACCAGCAGGGTTCGTTCCGGGTGTTCGTCTCGAACACCCCGAACTTCGCCGGATACACCTTCACGGGTGACGGGGCGGGATACGGCCAGGCCGTGAAGAACAACGCCGCCTCAGCGTCCAACGGATTCCCGACGAGCAGTGGCCGCAGCGCGCGCATCTTCTACAACTCGAACTACGCCGGCGCCTACGACAACGTCGGCCCGTCCAGCGCCAGGAACCTGAGTAACACGTACAACGAGAACGCGTCGTTCCTCTGGAAGACTTCCTGATTCAGTACATCAGTGAAATGCCGCCGGCCCGGTTCCTGTAAAGGAGTCGGGTCGGCGACACGTTATGGGATTCGGGTCGGGAGCAATGGGTTTCGGTCTGCTGAGTGACAAGCTTCCGCGCTGTCGGCCGTTGGGTGTGGGGGCGGTACTTCTCGCCGCTGTCGGTTGTTCCTCGCAGCACTCGGAGCCGGAGGGCGGGCCGACCCCCGCCGCCCCGCGGCCCTCGACCCTGCTGGCCTCGGTCGATCTCCGGCTGCCCATCGAGGACTACCTGTTCTCCGACGCCGAGATGGGCAGAGTCCGTCAGGCCCAGCAGACGTTGATCGAGCGCTGCGCACGCCGCTTCGGCCTCACCTACGAGCCCGTCTCCGCGGGCCCGCCCGTCGGCCCTCGCAGCGTGATGGACCGGCGTTACGGGCTCACCGACGCGAAGCTGGCGCGCGCGGACGGTTACCACCTGGGCGACCGGGATCCGCGGATCCACGAAATGGAGGAGTTCGAGGCCCCCGAGGGGAAGATGCTGACCGTGCTGACCGGGAAACCCGGCGATTCCGGTGGCGACAAGGTCAACGGGGTCGAAGTACCGGCCGGGGGCTGTGCCGGTGAGGCCGGACGTGAGTTGTCCAAGGACGAAACCCTCGGATCGAGCGATCTCGCCCAGGACCTCAACGGGAGGAGTTTCTCCGCCACCAAGGAAGACCCGCAGGTGCTCGCGGTGTTCAAGTCCTGGTCGCAGTGCATGAAGGGCAAGGGGTTTTCCTACCCGGACCCGCTGACGGTGATGAACGACAACCGTTTCCAGGGGCAGAAGTCCACTCCGCTCGAAATCAGGACAGCCGTCGCCGATGTGGCCTGCAAGGGGCAGGTCAATCTCGTCGGCATCTGGTTTGCCGTCGAAGTAGAACACCAGAAGTCACTGATCGTGCAGGAGAAGAAGAACCTGACTCCGGTGCTCCAGGACAAGCGGCACCAGCTGAAGGCAGCAGACGCCGTCAATTCCCCCGGCTGACGCCCGGCCGCCCCGTCCAGGCCCGAGGCCACTGCGGGCCTGGAGTTCTCCGACCCCGCACTTCGACTGGCCGTCTCACAATCTTTCGAAGGCGAAGGCCTTCCGGTCGATGAGATCCCCGGTTGGTTCGCCGCAGTACAGCCCTGAAGCGCGGCGGCAGGCCCCCGCCCGCGTGGCGGCGGACGGGGGCCCGGTCGGGAAGGCGCAGCCTGTCGGCAGTGAGTTACGGCAGTGCGTGCACGTGTGCTCCCACCGCGCTCGACCACGCGTTGCCCGCCGTCGCGTCCCAGTTGGTGGACCAGGTCATCGCGCCGCGCAGCTCGGGGTAGGTCCTCGACGGCTTGAAGGAGCCGCAGCCGGTCGCCTTGGTGAGGCAGTCCAGGGCGGCGTTGACCACCGACGGGGAGACGTAGCCGCCGCCCGCCGCGCGGGTGGAGGCCGGCAGGCCGAGGCCCACCTGGGACGGGGCGAGGCCGCCCTCGAGCTGGATGCAGGCCAGGGCGGTGAGGAAGTCGACCGTGCCCTGGGCGTACACCTTGCCGTCGCAGCCCAGCATCGTGCCGCTGTTGTAGTACTGCATGTTGACGACCGTGAGGATGTCCTTCACGTTCAGCGCCGTCTGGAAGTAGCCGCCCTGCGTCGACTGCATGTCGATCGTCTGCGGGGCCATGGTGAGGATCATGTCCGGGCCGGCCTTCGCGGACAGGGCGCGCAGGGCCTGGGTCATGTAGGTCGGGTTGAGACCGTTCTCCAGGTCGATGTCGACGCCGTCGAAGCCGTACTCCTGCATGACCGAGTAGACGGAGTTCGCGAAGTTCGTCGCGGAGGCGGAGCTGTTCACCGAGACGGTGCCCTTCTCGCCGCCCACCGAGATGATGACCTTCTTGCCCGCGGCCTGCTTGGCCCGTACGTCCGCCTTGAACTGGTCGGCCGTGTAGCCGCCGAGCCCGGCGGAGTCCAGGTTGAAGGTGACGGCGCCCGGCGTCGTGGTCGCGTCGGCGAAGGCCACCGCGATGATGTCGTACGCGGACGGCACGTCGGAGATCTTCTGGACCGTCGCCCCGTTGTTGAAGTTCTGCCAGTAGCCGGTCACCGCGTGCTTGGGCAGGTCGCCGCCGTTCCCGCCGTCGTCCGGCGCCGTGGTGCGGGCCGTGACCGCCGCCGACTTCGCCGACTCACCGGCCGCGTTGGTCGCCGTGACCTGGAAGGAGTACGACGTCGAGGCCGCGAGGCCGGTCACCGTCGCCGACGTGCCGGCCACCGCGGTCACCTTGGTGCCGTCGCGGTAGACGTTGTAGCCGGTGGCGCCCGAGACCGTGTTCCAGGCGAGCGAGGCGGAGTTCGGCGTCGTACCGGAGACGCTCAGGCCGGCCGGGGCCGAGGGGACCGTGGGGTCGGGGTCGCCGTCGTCGCCGCCACCGCCACCGTCCGGGCCGAAGACGGACAGGTCGTCGACGTAGTACGCCGACTGCCCGTACCAGCCGTGCGTGTACACCGTCACGGACGTCGTCGAGGAGCCCGTGCTGAAGGTGGTGCTGAGCTGCTTCCAGGAGGCCGAGTCCGGGGTCCAGGTCGACACGTCGGTCGTTCCGGTGCCCGTCACGCCCAGGTAGGCGTAGCCGCCCTGCACCCACGCGCTCAGCGTGTACGTCGAGTTGGGCTTCACCGCGACGCTCTGCGAACACCGCGCGTTGTCCTGCCCCGCCGGGGTGGCCTTCAGCGCGGCGGAGCCCGCGTGCGCCGGGGAGGAGACGGTGGTGCCGCTGTTCGCCGAGCAGGTCCAGTTGCTCAGACCGGACTCGAAGCCGGCGTTCTTCGCGTTGTTGACGTCGGCGGCCGACGCCGGGCCGACGGCCGTGATCGCGAGGGCCAGGGCGGCGGTGACGGCGCCCGCCAAGGAGCCGAGACGTCTTCCGCGCCGTCTGCGTACGGGGTCCACTGCTGCCTCCGGGGGTGGGGTGGGGCGGGACGGGGGGACGGTGGCCACCGTTGAAGTACAAGGTGGTCCAGACCAATTGAAGGTGTCAAGAGGTAGGTGCGGACCAAGTTCCCGGCCGGGCCGTGGTGATCGACGGGTCCTCGAAAATGCTCAACCTGCCCCGTTTTGGAGCAACTTGTGCGACACAAGATGTTCGGCAGCTGCAGAAACGCTGTTCTCCGGTCACAGGCGCGTGGATACAGTGCTCAGGTAGTCACGCAGTGAAGTCATCCGGGTGTGCCGGAGTAACACCGGCGGACCGACGGGCATGGGAGACGGGGAGCCGCGCGTGCCAACTGCCATTGCCGTGACCAGTGCCGACATGGCACTGCCGCCGCAGGACGAACGGACGCTGCCCGCGGCCGTCCTCCAGGACGCCGGCCGGCGTCCCCTGGAGCACGTCCTGGCCGAGCTGCAGACGCTGGTCGACCAGTGCGGACACGTGATCGTGGTGTGCTCCCAGGCCGCCCCGGCGAGCGTGGAGCGACGGCTCCACACCGTCCGCGCCCTCCTGGAGACCGACCGCATCGCCCTCTTCAGGCCGCCCCTCCCGCCGCTCGGCATCGCCGTACTGGCCCGCCAGTTGCGCCAGCTGGCCTCCTGCGACCTCGGCCCCGGCGTCCTAGCCTCCGCCGGCCGCCTGCTCACCCACTACATCCACGCCGGCGCGCTCCTCGGCTCCGTCGCCCGGCTCGACCGCGTCCCGGTGGACCTGAAGGCGCACGCCAGGTCCTGGGTGCCCGGCAGCCAGTTCGGCGTCGTGGCCCACCCCGAGCCGCAACTGGTACGCATCGGCCCCGAAGCCACCCTGTCCGGGCCCGAGTTCGGCACCTCGCTGCTGGTCGCCAAGGGCCAGCTCACCTCCGACTGGGTCACCGGCACCCTCGCCCCGTCCTGGCGTGTACAGGGGCTGCGCGAGGCGGCGCTGCCCGCGGAGTCCCCGGACTGGTGGGGGACGGGTCGGCTGACCGAGTTCTGCGCGTACCTCCCCGACCTGTCGGTCCTCTACCAACTGGTCACGTCCGTTCGGCAGAGCGCCTGCCACTGGTGCGGCATCGACGTCATCGGCGACCGCTGCGTGTTCTGCTCCGCGACACCGCCCGTGTACGACGCCGACGGCGGACGGGGGAGCGGCGACGGGACCGGCCGGGACCGTGCGCTGGGGCACCGCCGTGATCCCGCCCTCGGCCGCCGCCGTGAGAGACGAGCCCTGACTGGGTAGGCCCGTAGCGCCCCGTCCGCCACCGCCCGACCCGGCCCCCGCCCGTCCGTCCGTCCGGACATCCGACCCCCCAATGAGGTTGCACGGCCCATGAACTCCCGTCAGCGCCGCGGCATCATCCTGCTGATCCTGTCGGTCCTGTGCGCCCTCGGCGCCTTCGCCGGCGTGCTGTCCGTCATCGACGACGTGAAGTCCAAGGTCGGCCCCGAGGTGACCGCGTACCGGCTGAAGTCCGACATCGAGCCCTACACGGAGCTCGACGCGGCGCAGTTCGAGAAGTCCGAGATGCCCGAGCGCTGGCTGTCCGAGAACGCCGTCACCGACCTGTCCCAGGTCCGCGGAAAGACAGCCGTGACCCGGCTGAAGGCGGGCTCGCTGCTCCAGACCGACATGATCGTCGACACGCCCGCCCTGCGGCCCGGGCAGCAGGAGGTCGCCATCATGATCGATGCGGCGACCGGCGTCGCCGGCAAGATCACCCCCGGCTCCAGCGTCAACGTGTACGCCACCTTCGAGGGACAGCGCGAGGGCGACCCCGACCAGTCCAAGATCATCGTGACCAACGCCAAGGTCATCGACGTCGGCGAACTCACCTCGCTCGAGCCCGACGAGGAGAGCCGCGACCGGGAACCCACCGACGCCGTCCCCATCACCTTCGCCCTGTCCACCATCGACGCCCAGCGCATCACCTACGCCGAGTCGTTCGCGCGGCGCGTCCGGCTCGCACTGGTGGCTCCCGGCGGCGACACCACGGTCCCCGACAAGGACCGGACGTACGAACTCGCGAAGGACAAGTGAGAGCCGTATGGCCACGAGGATCCTCCCGGCAGTCGGCGACCCGGACGCCGTACGGTCCCTCACGTCGCTGCTCAGTCAGCTGCCGGACGCCGAACCGGTCGCGCCGGTCGCCGACTCCACCCAGCTCGTCGACACCCTGGCCCGCCTCGCCGCCGAGTCGGTCGACGAACTGCCCGAGGTCGTCGTCGTCCACGAGCGCATCGGCCCGGTCCCGGCCCTGGAGCTGATCCGCGAGGTCGCCCTGCGCTTCCCGGCCGTCGGCGTCATCCTCGTCACCTCCGACCCAGGACCCGGCCTCTTCCAGGCCGCCATGGACTACGGCGCCCGCGGCCTGGTCGCCCTCCCGCTCGGCTACGAGGAACTCGCCAGCCGCGTCCAGGCGGTGGCCCAGTGGTCGGTGGGTGTACGCCGGCACCTCGGCAGCGCCGTCGACGTGTTCACCGGAAGCGGCGGCACCGTCGTCACCGTCAGCGGCGCGAAGGGCGGTGTCGGCGCCACGCTGACCGCCATCCAACTCGCCCTGGCGGCACAGGCGTCGGGCCGGTCCACCGCACTGCTCGACATGGACCTCCAGACCGGCGACGTCGCCTCCTACCTGGACGTCCAGTTCCGCCGATCCGTGGCCGACCTGGCCACCATCACCGACCTCTCCCCGCGCGTCCTGGCCGACGCCGTCTTCCGCCACGACAGCGGGCTCGCCCTGCTGCTCGCCCCCGGCGACGGCGAACGCGGCGAGGAGGTCACCGACCGCGCCGCCCGCCAGATCGTCGGTGCCCTGCGCTCCCGGTACGAGGTCGTCGTCATCGACTGCGGCGCCCAGCTCGGCGGGGCGGGCGCGGCCGCCGTGGAGACGGCCGACACGGCGCTGCTGGTCACCACCCCGGACGTGGTCGCCGTACGGGGCGCCAAGCGGGCGGTGCGGATGTGGGACCGGCTGCAGATCCGCAAGGCGGAGGAGACGACCGTGGTCGTCAACCGGCACACGCGGGGCACGGAGATCCAGCCCCCGCTGATCCAGCGCATCACCGGCACGGCGATGGCCGCCACCACGGTCCCGGCCAACTTCAAGGAACTCCAGGGCGCCGTGGACGCGGGCCGCGTCCACGAACTGGACGCCAAGAGCACCGTGAAGCAGGCCCTTTGGACCCTCGCGGGCGAACTCGGCCTGGCCGGCGTGCCCGACGGCGGCCGCAAGGGCCACGGGCGCCTGCGGCCGGACCGGGGCGCGACCGGTTTCCGGCGCCGGAAGGAGGGGGCGGGGTGAGCGTGTTACGCGGCCGGACACCGGCCCGGGACGGCGAAAGCGGCCAGGTCACCGTCGAGTTCCTCGGCATGACCCCGGTGATCGTGGCGACGCTGGTGGTGCTGTGGCAGCTCGTGCTCGTGGGATACACGTACACGCTCGCGGGGAATGCTGCCGACGAGGCGGTACGGGCGGCGACGGCGGCCGAGCGCGGGGCCCGGGACGGTGCGTGCCGGGAGGCGGGCCTGGACAAGCTGCCGGGCTCCTGGGAGGGAGGCGCCGAGGTGAACTGCGGCACCGCGGGCGGATACGTCACCGCCGACGTGCGCATCAAGGTCCCCATCCTCTTCCCGGGCACCGTCAGCGTCCCCTTCACCGTGCACGGACACGCGGGGGCCGTGGAAGAGGAGGACGACTGAGATGCCGCACTCCCACCGGGGACGCGCGAGGGACCGGGGCCAGGCGGCCATCGAGTACCTCGGCTTCCTCCCGGTCCTGGTCCTCGTCGGCATGGCCGTCGTACAGCTCGGCCTGATCGCGTACACCGCCCAGCAGGCCGGTACGGCGGCCCGCGCGGGGGCGCGCAACGCCTCGCTGGGGGAGAGCGCGGACGCGGCGTGTGCGGCGGCCGTCAGCAGCTGGCTGGCGGACCGTACCGACTGCCCGTCGCCGGGCGGCGGGAACGAGGTGACGGTCACCGCCACCGTCCACATCCCCTCGATCGTCCCCGGCTGGGACTTCGGGGACGCCACCCGGACGGCCACCATGCCGCTGGACCACTGACCGAGGAGCCGAGGACGCATGAGCCTGCGCGCACGCATCCACTCCCCCGAGGAGCACGGCAGCCGGGGCGAGGACGGACACCTGGTCGCGTCCTACCGGGCCAAACTCCTGGAGGAGATCGACCTCGCCGAGATGAGCTCGCTCGCCACGGCCGAGCGCCGGGCCCGCCTGGAACGGGTCCTCGGGCACATCATCAGCCGCGAGGGCCCGGTCCTGTCGACCGTCGAACGCTCCCAGCTGATCCGCCGGGTCGTGGACGAGGCACTGGGCCTCGGCATCCTGGAACCCTTGCTGGAAGACGCCTCGATCACGGAGATCATGGTCAACGGACCCGACGCGATCTTCGTGGAACGCGCCGGCCGCGTCGAGCAGTTGCCCCTCCGCTTCGCCTCCCACGACCAGCTGATGCAGACCATCGAGCGCATCGTCTCGACGGTCAACCGCCGCGTGGACGAGTCGAACCCGATGGTCGACGCCCGCCTCCCCTCCGGCGAGCGGGTGAACGTCATCATCCCCCCGCTCTCCCTCACCGGCGCCACACTCACCATCCGCCGCTTCCCGCGCTCCTTCACCCTCCAGGAGCTGATCGGCCTCGGCTCGCTCGACGAGAACATGCTCTACCTGCTGGCCGGCCTGGTGCAGGCCCGCTTCAACATCATCGTCTCGGGCGCGACCGGCACCGGAAAGACGACCCTCCTCAACGCCCTCTCCGGCCTCATCCCGGAGTCGGACCGGATCATCACCATCGAGGACTCGGCGGAACTCCAGCTCCAGCAGGCCCATGTGATCCGCCTGGAGTCCCGCCCGCCGAACGTGGAGGGCCAGGGCCGGGTGACCATCCGCGACCTGGTCCGCAACTCACTGCGCATGCGCCCCGACCGCATCGTCGTCGGCGAGGTGCGCGGCGGCGAGTCCCTGGACATGCTCCAGGCCATGTCCACGGGCCACGACGGCTCGCTGGCCACCGTCCACGCCAACAGCGCGGAGGACGCCCTGATGCGCCTGCAGACCCTGGCCTCGATGTCGGACGTGGAAATCCCCTTCGTCGCCCTGCACGACCAGATCAACAGCTCCGTCGACGTCCTGATCCAGCTCACCCGCTTCGCCGACGGCGCCCGCCGCATCACCGAGATCGCCCTGCTGGCCAGCCACGGCGGCGAGCCCTACCGCTTGGCCACGGTCGCCCGCTTCAAGGCCCGCCCGACGACCCCCGACGGCCGCGTCCTCGGCGCGTACGAGTACCACCCCCTCCCGCACCGTGCCGCCGAGCGCCTCTACATGGCGGGCCAGCCCGTCCCGCAGGTCTTCGGCGTGGCCCGCACACCGGAACAGCTCACCACCCGAGAAGCCAGGTAGGACCGCCCGATGGAACTGGACACGCTCGTCACGCTCACCACCGGCATCACGCTGCTGACCTGCGTCCTGGCGGTCATCGGTCTGCACTCCTACGCCGCCGGCAAGGCCCAGCGCGCGGCCCTGGTGGACCGTCTCACCGCGGCCGGCCGGACACCGGCGGCCGGACGCCGACGCCGCTTCCCGGGTCTGGACCGCCGCCTGCGCCGCACCGGGCTCGGCCGGAACCTGGAACGGCGTCTGTCGGCGACCGGCCTGGACGTGACCCCCGGCGAGTTCTTCGCATACATGCTGGCGACGGTCGCCGGCCTGTGGCTGATCGGCCAGGCGGCGCTGGCCCCCTTCTTCGGCCCGCTGGCAGGCGTCCTCGGCATCGGCGCAGCGATCCAGTTCCTCAACTGGCAACGCCAGAAACGCATCGAGAAGTTCATCAACCAGCTCCCCGAACTCGCCCGCATCCTCGCCAACGCCACCCAGGCCGGCCTCGCCCTGCGCACCGCGATCGGCATGGCGGCGGAGGAACTGGAGGCCCCGGCCGGCGAGGAACTGGGCAAGGTCGCCGACCAACTGGCCATCGGCGCCTCCATGGACGACGCCCTCGGCGAACTCGCCGGCCGACTCCCCTCCCGCGAGCTGGTGGTCCTGGTCACCACCCTCGTCCTGTCCAACCGCGCCGGCGGCCAGGTCGTCAGCGCGCTGCGCAACCTGACCCAGACCCTGGAGGAACGCAAGGAGACCCGGCGCGAGGTCCGCACCCAGCTGTCCCAGGTCACGATGACGTCATACGCCGTCCCCGTCCTGGGCATCGGCTCGTTGTTCCTGATGAACGGGGTGAAGGACGGTGCCCTGGAACGCATGACGGGCTCCCCGGCCGGCCAGATCGCGGTGATCACGGCCTTCGCGCTGTACGCCGTCGGCTTCGTCCTCATCCGCCGCCTGTCCCGCATCGACGTCTGAGAGGAGGCGAGCCACCCACATGGGACTCCCACTGCCCGCGATACTCCTGGCCCTCCTCATGGCCATGGGCGTCTGGGGCGCCTTCGCCGGCATCCGCATGTACCGTGCGGACGCCAGACTCCCCGACGACCTCGCCCTCGCCCTGGAGGTCGGCGCCACCCGCACCGGCGCGGCGCACTCCCTCATCGACCGCATGGGCATGCGCTACGCCCCCGCCGTGCTGCGCCTGATGGGCCCGGCCCTGGTCGCCAGGTACCGCCGCAGGATCGACCTGGCCGGCAACCCCGGCGGCCTCACCATCGACCGCTACGCCGCCCGCCGCGCGGTCTACGGCTTCCTGGGCGCGCTGGGCTTCCTCGTCTTCCTCCTCCGGGGCCAGTACCTGGTCGCCCTGCTCCTCCTCGCCTTCGGCGCCTTCTGGACGGAGGTGGGCATCTGGTCGGCCATCCGCATCCGCAGGGACGTCATCGAACGCACGCTCCCCGACTTCCTGGACGTCCTCGCGGTGGTGGTCAGCGCGGGCCTCGGCTTCCGCCAGGCCCTGGACCGGGTGTCGACGCGGTACGAGGGGCCCTGGGCCGACGAACTGCGCATCACGCTGCGCCAGATGGACCTCGGCATGAGCCGCCGGGAGGCCTTCGCGGAACTGCGCCGGCGCAACGACTCGGAACAGGTGGCGATGTTCGTGACGGCACTTCAGCAGGGCGAGGAACTGGGCGCCCCCATCGTCGAGACCCTGGTCTCCCTGGCCAAGGACATGCGCCGCACCGACGCCCAGAACGCCCGCCGCAAGGCCGCCCGCGCGGTCCCCAAGGCCACGCTGATGATCACGACGTTCATGGTCCCGGCCACGATGATCCTCCTCGGCGCGGGCCTGATCCTGGGGTCGGGGACGGACTTCGGCACGATCACGGGCGAGTAGGGGAGGAGGGACGGCGACATGGCGGTCAGACACCCGGGAGGGGAGGGGCACGTAAACAATCACAGTGCGATCGCACACGCAACGCTGACATCAACAACCATGGATTCTGGCCTCAGTAGCGCCCTTTCCGCACAAAACCTTTCGCACTTGCAATCGCCTGTGGGACAGTCGTTGTCTGGTACTCCCGACAGGCCGAGGTCCCAACCGAGCGCAAGGGGGGTGGAGATCGTGGACGCCACGACGTCCGGCACGACCAGCCAGCCGATCCCCGCCGCCCACCCGTACGTTCCGCACGAGGAACGCGGCTTCGCCCACCCTGGAGGGGAACACCATGACCAACTGGCTCCGCACCACCGCCGCACACCTGCACACCCACACCACCGACCGCCACAGGGACAGGGGCCAGACGGCGGTGGAGTACCTGGGAATCATCGCGGTGGTGGTGGCAATCGTACTGGCCATCACGGGGACGGACATCGGCGAGACGATCTACAACGCAATCACGGACAAGATCGACGAGTTGATCGGCTGACGCCGCACTTCAGTCGAGGGGATGCAGGGCAGGCCTTCCCCATCTACATCACAGTGGTGGCAGGCCTGCTCTTTCTCGCGCTTGCGTACCTCGCGGTCGGGCAAGCTGCCGCGAACCGTAGCGGGGCGCAGACGGCAGCCGATGCGGCCGCGCTCGCTGCGGCGCAGGAAGCCCGCGATCAGCTCGCTGGGGAATGGGTGGAGAACGTAGGCGATCCGGCCTCTTGGGAGCGCATTTTCAACGGGCTAGGTGCGGATCTCGATGACACGTGCTGGCGTGCTGCTCAACTTGCTTCGCGGAACGACGCCCATGTCGATGCCTGTGCACCAGACGGTCGACTCGGATACAGGGTGGAGGTCACGGCAGACGATCCGGTCGGGAAGTCGATCGTCCCAGGTACGGAGAACAAGCGCGCGCACGCCTCTGCTCTTGCGGTGATCGAACCCATTTGTGAGGTCGAGCCTCCCGATGGGGACGGGAAGGACGACGTTCCTCCCAGACTTACCTGTGAGGATCAGGAATGGGAACTGGATCCGGAGAAAAGTCCGGAGTTGCCGAAGCCCCAGGACTTGTTCGACGTACATCTGGCCGACAGCTAGTCGGGACGAAGAGCGAAAAAGGGAGCGGAGTGATGAGCATTTGGTGGGCCGGGAGGGGCCGCAGAGAACTGACTGCGTTGACTATTGCGGTCGGGCTGGCACTCGGCGTGAGCGGCTGCAGTGGTGGGGGCAGCGACGACAAGCGGCCTGAGGCATCAGCGTCCGCCACCGCAGAGAGTCAGTCGGACCCCACTGCTCAAGAGGGGACCGATTCGTCGCTGGCCGAACTCAGAGGCGAGAACGGACTACTGCTCACCATCGATTCCGCCCAACGTGACGCGGGGGGATTCGTGACGGTGAGTGGCGAGATCAAGAACGACGGTGCTGAGGCGGCGCGTGTCCCGATCCAAACAAGGGGCGACGAAACAGAGATCATGCGCCACGGTGGATCACTCGGCGGCGCCACGCTCGTGGACCCCGCCAAGAAGAAGCGCTATTACGTGCTTCGTGACACCGATGGCCGCCCCTTGACGACTACAGACATGCCGAGGATCAAGCCGGGAGTATCAATCCCTGTCTTCATGCAGTTCCCGGCGCCTCCTACAGACACGGTCAAGGTCACGTTTCAACTGCCTACGTTCGCTTCTGCGCCCATTGAGATCTCCGGATGAGGCGAACAATGACGTATATCCGCGTCACGGCGCTTCTCACCACGTCAGTGCTGACAGCCGCAAGTGTAGGCACGATCCAGTCCCACGCAGCTGACGACCCCCCGGGCACCGAACCCTCCGCCTCCGCCCCCGTGAAGGTCGACCCCAACGACCCCGACCTGAAGCTCCCCGACGGTGCCACGCTCGCGCAGGCGAAGGTGCTGGACATCAAGTCGGTGGTCGAAGAGCAGAGCGGTGACGAACGCCGCGAGGACACCAACACGAGCGTGACCCTCGCACTCCAGGCCGAGGTGCTGTTCGGCAAGGACAGCTCGAAACTCGGCGCGGAGGCGAAGTCCCGCATCAGAGGCATCGCCGAAGAGATCCGCAACCAGAACGCCACAAGGGTCCGCGTCTTCGGCTTCACCGACAACCTCGGCTCCTCCGCCCACGGCGACGTACTCTCCAAGCGCCGCGCCAACGCCGTACACGACGTCCTGTCCCAGTCCCTCGACGACGCCGGAATCACCTACGAGGTCCGCGGCTACGGCGAGCAGTACCCCATCGCCGACAACGCGACGGAGGCCGGCCGCAAGAAGAACCGCAGGGTGGAGGTCTCCTTCCCGCGCTCGGAGCCCTGACGCCCCATGAACAGGCGAACGCGCTCCCGCACCGGCGGCCTGACGACCCTCGCGGCCCAGACGGTGCTCACGACGGCCGCATGCAGCAACACATCGGCACCGGGCGACGCACCCCCACACCCTCCCCGCCCGCAACGCACGCCACCGACGTCAGTGTCTGCACAGACGGCGACTGCGAGATCACGGTGACCAAACCCGTGACCCTCCGCTTCCCGGTCCAGGGCTGCCTCACGTACCTCCCCGGCCGGCACGGCACTCCTCCACATCGTCTCGCCCTGACGCACGGGTGCTGCCGCGTCCGAGCGTGCTTCGGCGGCCGTCGAGCGTCTCACGCAACACCGGGCTGAGTATGTTGACGTGTTCGACGGTCAGCCCACCGGAGGAACGAGAGTGACGAGCATGAGCGGCGCCGCGGACCCGGACGGCACAGCGGGCGAGAGACGTGCACGGCGTCCGGTCCTGCCGGCGGTCGGCATCAGTTGCTACGTGCTCGCCGTCATCGCGGGAATGTACCTGCTGGAGGACGAGGTGGGAGCTGCCCTCCAGACCCTCCTGTTCATCGTCCACGGGTTTCTTCTCATGGCGCTGATCGAGAAGTTGGGGGCAACGGAGTCGAGTCCCGGTGCGGCCCTCTTCGTCGTGCTCGCTTCTGTGATGTGCGTGTATGTCGCCGCCGGGGCCCGCGACGACCTCACCCTGCAGCAGCGGGGCAATCGGGTCACTGCGACGGTCGTGAAGGAGTGGCTCGATCCGGCACAGGGACGCAAGGCGCGTGACCACAACTACGAGCTGGAGCACCAGGACGGCACGAGCGTCCCCGGCAGCGCCCTGAAGTCCATGTCCGACTCGTACGACGTCGGCCAGACCGTCACCGTGATCGAGGACCCCGAAGGCGAACTGCGCCCCCAGACACCGGGACAGGCGGACGCGACCGGCGACCTCGTCGGCGCGGGGGCGTTCGGCTTGGCCGCGCTCTGCGCGGTCGCCTGGATGGCATGGAGGGGGTCGGACACCGCGAAGCGGCGAGACGCGCGCGAGCCGACAGCCCGCCTGCGCAAGGCGTACCAGGCCGTCACCCGCAATCACACCACCCCCGTGCAGCAAGAGGAGAACCTGCGGCAGGCTCTACGGACCTGCCCTTCCGACAGACGTGGGTACATCAAGGCCAACCCCGAGGACTATCCCGACGTGTCCCACCGGCGAGCCGCCCGAATCGCCTGGGAGATGGGCCTGCGGGCGGAGGCAGCCGGCAACCGCGGCTCGTGGCGCTTCGCGGAGACCGTGGTCGAGGAAGTCCCGCACAGCTAGAAGCCCGACGAGAACACGAGCTGCGCCCCGACGGACGTCGTGCCGCCGTTCCCTGCTTACCTCTCCTCCTCGACCGCGATCCGCGTCCCCACCCGCACCCCCCACCCGGCCATGGCCCCGGCCTCCGCCTCCAGCACGTGCCGCGCACGCAGCCGGGGCAGCCCCAGCCTGCCGGGACGCATCGTACGTACGGCGATGACCTCGAGCCGACGGTCGAGGTAGGCGACATCGATGGGCATCCGCATCCGGAACGTGTGCACGCTGCCGGCGGGAGTCAGAAGCATCGCCCCGTCGACGGAGTCGCGGCCCAGCAGCCCTTTGGTGCGAGCGCGATAGGAACCCGCGATCTGCAGAGGAACGCGGACGGCCCCGCCACCGGCCTGCCCCTCCACGATCAGCGTGCCCACTCCGTCCACCCAGCGCCGCCGCCCCATGCCGTTGCCCTTCACGTTTGCCCTTCACCATTGCCCACCGGGTCCGCTCCCGAGTTGAAGGTATCCGCCCTTGAGCAGACCTGACATGGGGCCAGAGAGCCTCCGGGCAGAGGACAACCCCCGTCCAAGTCAGTAGCTGATCGTGATTCGCCGCCGTTCCACCCTGCTCGCAGCGCTCACGCTGACCGCCACTGCGGCCCTGACGTTGTCAGAAAGGACGAGAGCACGACGGCGAAGGCACGCAGCGAACCGTCGGAATCGCCAGGTGAGTCCCCCTCGTCTACGGAGGCAGCCGGCCGAGCCGACGTGGAGCGTCTGACGGACTTGAAGCCGATCTTCGAGAGTGCCGGGACCGGAGATCCGGTAAAGGATGCTGTTCTCGCCGACAATGCGGAGCGAATGCGTGCCGCCGACGCCGCGATAGCCGGGACAGACCCTGAGAGGGAGTAGGGACAAGGAGACCGGCAAGGTCGCCAAGACGCCCGCCCCCAAGGACAGCTACGTCCGGTGCAACACCAGGCTCGACAAGAATGCCGACGGTGGCTGGCAGACGTCTCAGATCATCTCTGCGGGAGTGGCGGCCCGGCGCCGGACGTAGTGAGGGTGTCGCGCAGGTTGGGATTCACTCTGGTGTCCCTCAACACCTGTGGATAGCGTTGCCTCGCTGAGGAGATGCCCCGTCCCACCCAGGAGCTGACCGTGATTCGCCGCCGACCCACCCTGCTCGCAGCGCTCACGCTGACCGCCACTGCGGCCTTGACGCTGTCCGCGTGCGGCAGCGACGACAGCCCCGGCAAGGGGGAGGACGAGATCGCGGGAGCGGACACGAGTAGTGAGCCGTCGACGCCATCGAGCGAAGCCGCTCCGGCTCAACCGGAGCGGCCGAAGATCACATTGCCGGCCGACGTGACGTACAAGTTCGAGTGGGGCAAGACTGGCGATCCAGTCAAGGATGCGGTGCTACGTGATGCCGAACAACGCATCAGGGCCGTGGACATGGCCATCGCGGAGCAGGACCCGCTGCACAAGGCCTACCGCTTCTACTCCGAAGGTGAGGCCGCCGCCGGGAGTGAAAAGTATATTCAGGACTTTGTCGATCACAAGGCTCGTACGACCGGATTGACTCGCTACTACAGCGAAAGCGTGAACGTCAAGGATGACGGTACCGCCGCACTTGTCTACTGCGAGGACCAGAGTAAATCGTTCAACAAGTTCCTCAAGACAGGGAAGACTGACGTCACGCAGGTGACGAAGGACAGTTACGTCGTGTATGCCAGCACGCTGCGCAAGAACAGCAAGGGCGTCTGGGTGACGGAGCGACTGGCTTCGGAACGGGGGAGTGCAAAGTGCCAGCCATGAATCGCCGAAGTTCCTTGGCACTGCCCTTGGGGCTTGCGGCCCTACTCCTCTCTGCGGTTGGTCCTGCTCACGCAGAGAAGGGATTTGGCGGCGGAACGGACGGACAGACCGAACAGCACGCCGACACGGGAGACGATGGCTCCGTCTCGGTCACGGTCGGCGGTGTCGTCTTTGACCGTTCGAAGAACGGCAGTGGTGATTCCGTAGGTGCGGTGACGTCCTCCACGTCGTGGTCGCCGCCGGCGTGCTGGTATGCCCCGAAGTACACGCCCCAGGAACTGCAGGACTACCTGGAGCCCATCTGGGAGGCCGAGTCCACGGGTTACCAGTGGGACGCCGAGCAGCGGAAGAAGTACAACGCGAAGGACGAGAAGAAGGGCTTCCACAAGGACAAGACGGGCAAGGGCTTCTGGTGGGGCTCGTACGTGAACGAGAGCTTCCCGCCGGGCTGGGACAAGTGCGACACGGACTACTTCTGGGTGGACAAGGGTGACCCTCCGCCCGCGGACAAGGAGAACGCCGTCACGCCCGAAGTCCTCGCCGAGCTCGCCTACGCGGAGATCCGCGTTCCCGGTACGGAAGTGACGCTCGCGCCCGCCGAGGCGACCAAGGTGAACCTTCCGACGTGGGCGTGGCTGGACGGTGCCGAGTTCAAACCGGTGTCGGTCACCGCCTCCGTGCAGGAGATCGGCATCAGTGCGACGGCCACGGCGGAGCCGGTCTCGATGCGGATCAAGGCGGGCACCCCGGACGCCGTGACCTACCCGGCATCCGGAGTCTGCGAAATCAAGGGCGGCCGTATCGGGGCGCCGTACGAGAAGGGCAAGGCGGACGACACGCCGCAGTGCGGGGTGAAGTACCTGCGGTCCTCCGGCGACGGAACATTCCCGCTCCAGGCGACGGTCACCTGGAAGATCCACTGGACGGGCACCGGCGGCGCGGGCGGCGACCTGCCCGACGGCACGTTCGGCGCCACCCAGGACGTCGTCGTTCAGGAGATTCAGGCTGTCAACCGCTGAGCGGTCCCGCCAGTCCTCAGGGCGGTGGCGAGCGTTTGGGCGTCACGAAAACCGGAAGTCATCGTTCCTCTCATCGGTGCAGTGGACCGGTGAGAGGGGCGGGCGGGTGGCTGAGCGGCTTGCCGTTGACGGGGACGAACTCGGGCGGTTCATGAAGTCGCTGACGCGGTCGTCGACTTCGCTCAAGGGCGTGCGGAAGGCGCTGTCGGACGCGACGATCGTCGGGCTGGGCACGGATGAGCTCGACTCGGCGTGCGAGGCGTTCCAGGAGGACTGGAAGTACGGCTCCGAGGAGATCGGCAAGCAGACGGAGGACCTTGCCGACATCATCGGCAAGAGCAAGGACAGCTACCTCGAGGTCGATCAGGCGCTCGAGGCGGCGATGCGGCGGTCCCGCGAGGCCGAGGGCGGCGGCGAGAAGTGACCGTCGCCGCCGGTGAGGACCAGTACGGTGCCGCGCTCGACCCGCAGTCGCGGGCGGACCTGGGCAAGCCCCAGGGGCTCAAGTCCGCGCCGCCCATTCCGAACCCGGAGTACCCGCACCTCGGTTTCAATCCGGTGCCGGGGGACACGGAGTGCGTGCGCGGGCTGGAGAAGAAGCTCAGCGGGTGCGCGAAGGTACTGCAGGAGGCGTACGACCTCGTCACGAAGCTTCTCGACGGCAGCTACTGGAAGGGCGACGCCGCAGTCGCCTTCCGCGAGCAGCTGGATGGCGGGCCGTTGCCGCTGAACCTCAAGAACGCGGCGCACTCGGTCCGCAAGGCGGCCAAACAGCTGGACCGCTGGGAGGGAGAACTCGACGACTTCCAGCGGCGGGCCAGGAAGCTGGAGGGCGACGCGAAGGACGCCCAGGCCGTGGTGGACCGTGCACGGGGGCGGGTGGAGCGGGCGGGCGGGGGTGACGGGGACACCGCGCGCAAGGCTCTGACGCGGGCGAACGGCGACCTCGACGACGCCGAGGCCGAGCTTCGGAAGATCATCGGCAGGGCGGAACGGCTGGCCGAGGAACATGAGGAGAAGGCCGGGTACCGGGCGCGGAAGATCCGGGACGCGACGCGGAAGCTGGTGCCGCACGAGCCGGGTTGGTTCGACGAGGTACTCGACTGGCTGGGCGACAACCTGCCGGACATCCTCAGTTTCGTGGCGGGGTCGATCGGGGTTGTGGCGCTCCTTCTTTCTGGACCGTTGGGATGGGGCATCGCGACGGTTGCTGCCTTGATGCTCACGGCTTCCGGGCTGAGCCTTGCGGCGCTTGGGCTGCGGCTCGCAGATCCAGAAGTGCGGGCGTCTTTGTGGGACGGCATGACGAAGGGAGAGCTTGATGCCGACTTCTGGAGCAATGCCGTTTCCGTGGGAGCAGATGCTGCCGGTGCTCTGCCCGGTATCGCGGCGGTGGCCAAGGGTTCCTTCGAAGCTACGCGAGCCGTTCGGCGGAGCGGGCAGGTTCTGGATTTCTGGCAACGGGCCGGTACCTACGGTTCGAGGATTGTCGACGAGGCTGGAGCAATCACTACCCTGGAGAACTCAATGGTCGCCCGAGCGGTACGAGGATTCAGTGATCCCGGCAGAGCAGCCAGTGTTGTTTCTGGCACTTCGGCGATTGTTGGCGTCGGAACAGGCGGGTTTGGCCTGTACAACAAGGTCGTGGACGCAGAAGACGACGGGATCAAAGACGGCACCGTTGCCGGCATTGACGGCTCACGCCTCGTTCTTGACGGTGGCGGCCTCGTGGACATTGCACGGTACGTGATCTGTCATTGATTATGAGGAAGGGAACCATGGAGCCTGTCGCCTGTACGACTGCATGGGATCATCCGCCGACTCGTCGAGCTTGGCTCAAACACATGGCGATGAACGTGGTCGGTCTATTTGGCTGGGTAGGCGGCTGGGTGCTCCTGTTCGGCGTCTCGGTGTACTCGGCCGACTGGATCGTCTGGGTTTTTCTCCCGTACTTCATCTATGCGCCCTACCGCGCACTGACGCAGCTGCGTTATTTCCCGGCAGCTCTGTCGATGCTGCGCGTCTTGCGAACCTCCAGATGGCAGCTCATGCGAGGGGTTCCGTACGGGCTGACTGATCGACCGGATGTCGCCGTTAGGCACTACGGCTGGTTCGAGTTTCCCAATCCTGCTGACCCAGAACAGTGGCTGCCGATGGTTTTTACCCGGCACCTGCGCCTGGAATGGTGGTCGAGGCGTATGGCTCCTCGAGCCAAGCCTCATCTGAAGGCCCAGATTGAGGATATCTGGTTCGCCGGAGATTCCCGCTTCATCGGAGTAGTCGCAGCGTCCTCACGGGGCGCGAAGGCTCCTCGGCGCATGCACGTAATTGAACAGCATATGAACTTCCCTCATTATGGTAAGCGCCCTAATGGTTGGGAAGTCGGTCCCGATGGCATCTCCCGTGGACGCCGTGCGGCTGGCGACTCCATTGCCCCCTAAGACGTGCAGGAAGTACCGTGGTCACTTCGCACATTTACATGCATGAATCAGTGGACGCCGCACAGTCGGAATTATGGTTTGCTGAACCAGCTGGCTTTATGCCTGTTCCGCTGAATTCCCTCCTGGCCCGTCCCGGATCACCAGAAGCCGAAGCGATGTGCGGAGCCGTCGCCCCGTTGCTCGATGCGGCGCCCAGTGAATTGGTGCGCCAGCGGTTCGTTGCGCAGTGTGCGCTGGGGCAGCGGATGCTCGGAGCTCTGTGCGGTGTCGGCATGGTGCACTGCTCGATCGGCCTGCATCGCGACGACATCGACCCGGCGGGTACGCCCCTGCTCTCCCTCTTCACCATCTCCTGGCAGGACACGAACGTCGCCCCAAGAGGAGTAACGGCAGCCCGCGTCGCCACGACGGACAAGGGGCACACACGCATCGCTTTTGAGGAGTTCGCCTGCGGCCCCGGCGTCCTCAGCGAGACCACGTCGCGGTGCGCCGCTGAGAGTGGGCTCCCCCAGCTCCCCCTCCTGCAGGTCCACGCCCATCTCCCCCACCCCGACTGCCGGCGGCTGGCCGTGTTGACGGTCAGTACCGTCGCGGTCGCGCGGCGGGAGGAGTACCGGGCGGTGTTGCGGCGGATCGTCGGGACCGTTCGTTTCGAGGACCCTCTGGGGGCCGCGTCGTAATGGTGTTGTCCGGTGGTCGAAGGCGAGGGTAGGAAGAGTCCATGACTGGACTCGGTGCCGTACTCCGCCCTCAGCTCGCCCCCGAGCGGCTGCGTGCCGTGGCGCATGTTGCCGATGAGGTGGGGCTCGAGGAGCTGTGGCTGTGGGAGGACTGCTTCCGTGAAGGCGGGATCTCCGCGGCCGCCGCTGCCCTCGCGTGGACCGAGCGGGTGCGGGTCGGCGTCGGACTGCTGCCCGTGCCGTTGCGGAACGTGGCCCTCACCGCGATGGAGGCCGCCACGCTGCACCGGATGTTCCCCGGCCGTGCCGTCCTCGGCGTGGGGCACGGGGTGCAGGACTGGATGGCGCAGGTCGGGGCGCGGGCCGAGTCGCCCGTTGGGCTGCTGCGGGAGTACCTCCTCGCGCTGCGGGCCTTGTTGAGGGGCGAGCGGGTGACGGTCGAGGGGCGTTACGTCCGGCTGGACGACGTCGCGCTCGACTGGCCGCCGGAGCAGGCCGTCAAGGTGTTCGCCGGTGCCACCGGGCCCCGTTCGCTGCGGCTGACGGGGGAGGCCGCCGACGGGACCGTGCTCACCGCGAACACGCCGCCCGACGGCGTGCGCCGCGCCCGGCGGCTCATCGACGAAGGGCGTGCGGCGGCCGGACGCGGCGACGACCCGCACCGGGTCGTCGTCTATCTTCTCGCCGCCACCGGGACCGACGCCCGCGAACGGCTCCGCGCCGAACTGGTCGCCGAAGGCGTCGCGGACGTGCCGGACCTCGGCGCCGCGGGGGACGCGGAGGCGGTCGCCGACGCCGTGCGGCGGTTGGCCGAGGCCGGGGCCGACACCGTCGTCCTCCAGCCGACCGGCGACGAGCCCGACCCGGAGGGGTTCGTGCGGTTCGCCGCGGAGCGGGTCCGGCCCCTCGTGGCCGGATAGCCGTGCCTCACATGCGTTCCTTCGACGAACTCGTGGCCGAGGCCGCCGCCGTTCCCACCGAGGGGTGGGACTTCTCCTGGTTCGAAGGCCGGGCCACCGAGGCGCGGCCGTCCTGGGGGTACGCGCGGTCCCTGGCCGGGCGGCTGGCCGGGGCCACCGCAGTGCTGGACGTGCAGACCGGGGGAGGGGAGGTGCTGGACTTCGCCCTCCGAGCCGCCGGTTCCGACCGGGCGCCGCTCGTCGTCGCCACCGAGGGCTGGGCGCCCAACGTCGTAGCGGCCACCCGGCTGCTGCGCCCGCGCGGTGTCCCGGTGGTGGCCTCGGCCGACGACGCGTCCCTGCCCTTCGCGGACGGCGCCTTCGACCTGGTCGTGAGCAGGCATCCCGTCGAGCCGCACTGGGACGAGGTCGCCCGCGTGCTCGCGCCGGGCGGTACCTACTTCGCCCAGCACGTCGGGCCTGCCAGCGTCTTCGAGCTCATCGAGTACTTCCTCGGGCCGTTGCCGGAAGCCGCCCGTCTGCACCGTCGTCCCGAGCGTGAGCGTGCCGACGCCGAGGCGGCCGGGCTGGAGGTCGTGGACCTGCGGGCGGAGCGGCTGCGGATGGAGTTCCTCGACGTCGGTGCCGTGGTCCACTTCCTGCGCAAGGTCGTGTGGATGGTCCCCGGGTTCACCGTCGAGGAGTACCGCGACCGGCTGCGCGAGCTGCACGAGCGCATCGAGGCCGACGGGCCCTTCGTCGCCCACAGCTCCCGTCACCTCTTCGACGCGCGCAAGCCGGAGGGCACCGGGCCGGCGGCCACGCCCTGAGCGGTGCGCTCGCGGCGGCCACGCCGGGCGCTCACCTGGTGGACCTTCCGGGCGTAAGCAGCGCACCTTCGCAAATATCCGCGTGCCGGGAGGCAGGGTGCGAAATCAGCCGCCGATCCTCACAGGGTTTCCACATCGTTATTCATCGTTGTCCTTCTCGGGTCGAATCCGAGCCGTCCGGTCACGTAGGTTCGGACCAGGTAATTCGCGTGAGCAAAGCTGCGCGTGCGGCACCGCGCAGTGGAGGGGGCTGCGCGGTGCCGGGTCAAGCCGGCGGACGGCGTCGGTGTCACCCGGACGGGGGAAGGAAGCGGGCTCCGGCCCGGGGTGCGCGGTCGCTCCGGGGTGGCCGAGATTCCGGCCCGTTCGACGGGTTCACTGTGATTTGGCCATGATTCAGGGCGGAATGAGGGCTTCCGTGGCTGTCCGGGCGTCGCCGGGTGACTCCGGAGAGTAGTTGTGGCACGCCGATGCGCGCGGCATCACTTACGAAGGGTTATGGTGGAAACCCCCCCTCGGGCCGGTCCGTATCCCCCCCCACGGACCGGCCCGTTTTTTGTGCCCTCCCGGGCAGGCCCGCGCAGCGGTACGCCCGTAACGAGGAGTTCACCGGTGCGTCGTCCTGTGCCGTGGCATGGCGGCGCGTGTTCGAGGGCATAACCCAAGCAGGTCGACGCCCGAACCACGGGTGTCGGATCTCAGCGGACGGCACGGAGCCGTCCGCCCGGGAGGCCCTTTGCACCAGCCCCACCGTGCGGTCACGGCACGGAAGACGCGGCGGAGGGCCGGTCCACGGCCCGCGCCAGTGCAGGGCGGCCCCGAGGGCTCGGCTGGCGGATCCCGTCAGACGGTCCCCGGACCGGTCGGCTCGTTCCCGCCCTTCCGGCCCAGCGTCCACTCCGTCGCTCCCCGACCTCTTCCGAGGGGGTACGTCCTTCCGTGGTGACCAGCACAAAGCGCCACAAGCCCGACAGGCGCACCTATGTTCTCGACACCAGCGTCCTGCTGGCCGACCCCAACGCCCTGAACCGCTTCGACGAGCACGAGGTCGTGCTCCCCATCGTCGTGGTGACGGAGCTGGAGGCCAAACGGCACCATCCCGAACTCGGCTACTTCGCCCGGCAGGCCCTGCGCCTGCTCGACGAGTTCCGGGTGCGGCACGGTCGCCTCGACGCCCCCATCCCGATCGGGGACCTGGGCGGCACCGTCCGCGTCGAGCTCAACCACTCGGACCCCAGCGTGCTGCCCACCGGCTACCGCCTGGGGGACAACGACTCCCGCATCCTCGCGGTCGCCCGCAATCTGCAGGCGGAGGGGTTCGACGTCACCGTCGTGTCGAAGGACCTCCCGCTCAGGATCAAGGCGTCCTCCGTCGGCCTCCTCGCCGAGGAGTACCGCGCCGAGCTGGCCATCACGGACGCCTCCGGCTGGACCGGAATGTCCGAGCTCACCCTGCCGGGTGAACAGGTGGACGTGCTCTTCGAGGAGGGCCGGATCTACGTCCCCGAGGCCGCCGGGCTGCCCGTGCACACCGGCCTGACCATCCAGTCGGAGCGCGGCAAGGCCCTCGGCCGGGTCGCGCCCGACGGCAACGTCCGGCTGGTGCGCGGCGACCGGGAGGCGTTCGGGATCAAGGGCCGCAGTGCCGAGCAGCGGATCGCGCTCGACCTGCTCCTCGACCCGGACGTCGGGATCGTGTCGATGGGCGGCCGGGCCGGCACCGGCAAGTCGGCGCTCGCGCTGTGCGCGGGCCTGGAGGCGGTCCTGGAGCGCCGGCAGCACCAGAAGGTGATGGTCTTCCGCCCGCTGTACGCGGTGGGCGGGCAGGAGCTCGGCTATCTGCCCGGCTCCGAGGCCGAGAAGATGAGCCCCTGGGCGCAGGCGGTCTTCGACACGCTGTCGGCCGTCACCAGCCGGGAGGTCATCGAGGAGGTGACCGCGCGCGGGATGCTGGAGGTGCTGCCGCTGACCCACATCCGGGGGCGCTCGCTGCACGACGCGTTCGTGATCGTCGACGAGGCGCAGTCGCTCGAGCGGAACGTGCTGCTGACCGTGCTGTCCCGGATCGGGGCCAACTCGCGGGTCGTACTCACCCACGACGTGGCACAACGGGACAATCTGCGGGTGGGCCGGTACGACGGAGTGGTCGCCGTCGTCGAGAAGCTGAAGGGGCATCCGCTCTTCGCGCACGTCACGCTGACCCGCTCCGAGAGGTCCCAGATCGCGGCACTGGTGACCGAAATGCTGGAGGACGGTCACATCTGACCCGTCCGAGAACTCCGACCCGACAAGGGCCGGTTACCCGTCAGTCGGCGCCGTCCGGAAAGGCCCAGAGCCTAGCCGGGCGGCGCCTCGGCGTGTGCGGATTTCCGTGAATCCCCTGGGCCAAACGGGATGTGAGCTTTCACACGCAACACGGAATTGCCTCACCCCGCCGGGTTACGGCAGAGTCTCATTCCTGTCAGGCCCCGCATACGACACAGCTGTACCCCCAGCGGTATGGCGCCACAGAAGCACCAGAGCCAACTCCATAGCCGAGTCGTATGCCGCCCGAGCACCACGCGGCGCTCCCCGCAGGGGGGTTGTCCACCGGGCCCGTGCCTCCCGTGACCCGTAGTTGGGGAGGCCAGCGCCAGGGGCACGATTGCGTCCGCGAGGGTCACCGGAGCGGGCGATGCTGGAAGGAAACCGTGTGAGCCGGATCTCGGTCCGGGGATTCGCAGTGGCCTCGGCCACGGCGGTCACCGCCGTCGGAAGCGTCGTCGGAGTTGCCTCGGGCAGCGTCGCGCAGAACAACGACGACGCTGAGGCGACGGCAGCAGGCACGACGCTGCTTGCCGACATCCCCATGGGTGAGCAGGCGCAGGTGCAGACCGCGTCCCTGACGCATCAGGCCGATGTGCAGGCCATCGCCGCGGACGCGAGCGCCAAGAAGGACGCCGAGGCGGCGGCCCGCAAGGCAGCCGCCGAGACCGCCGTGGCCAAGCAGGAGAAGGCCAAGAAGGCGGCCGAGGAGGCCAAGAAGCGCGAGGCGGAGAAGGAAGCGGCCAGCCGCGACGCCCAGCGCGAGTCCACCAGCTTCGCGGTCCAGAGTTCCTACAGCACCAGCCAGATCCAGGCGATGGCCCGTCAGATGGTGCCCAGCGGCCAGTTCCAGTGCTTCAGCAACATCGTGGACCACGAGTCCAGCTGGAACTACCGGGCCGTCAACGCCTCCTCCGGTGCCTACGGCCTCTTCCAGGCCCTCCCGGCGGGCAAGTACGCCTCCGCGGGCGCCGACTGGCAGACCAACCCGGCCACCCAGATCAAGTGGGGCCTCAGCTACATGAACAACCGCTACGGCAGCCCCTGTGAGGCCTGGGGCTTCTGGCAGGCCAACCACTGGTACTGAGCCGGGCAGTCGGGCCTCGCGGCCCACGCTCAACCTCGCGCAGCCCCTCACCGTCCTACGGTGAGGGGCTTTCGTGCTCCCGCCATGTACGGTCGGACCGGAACGACTCCAGGGGGGAGTGGTGGGGAAAGACGGGGGAAGAGGACGGATCATGTCACGAGTGCCAGGGTGGCTCGGTCGGCTCGGCGCCGGACTGACGCAGATGAGCGAGCGGTTGGAGCAGCGCCGGGAAGAGGCGCGTCGGCACGACGCCGGCCACGGACCGGTACCGGACCACGACCACGTGCCGCAGTCCGCAGACGACCCGGTCGAGGAAGCGGCGGCGGAGCACCTCGCCGCACACCGTACGGTCGCCGTCCACGACCGGCCCGACCCGGCGCAGGCCGTGCCGTGGGGAGTGCGGGTGGCCGCGGAGGCCGGATGGCGGCTGCTGGTACTGGCGGGCACCGTGTGGGTGCTGATGCGGATCATCAGCGCCGTGCAGCTGGTCGTGCTGGCGTTCGTGGCCGCGCTGCTGATCACCGCGCTGCTGCAGCCGACCGTGGCCTGGCTGCGCCGGCACGGGGTGCCCCGCGGGCCGGCCACCGCGCTGACCGCGATTCTTGGCTTCGTGGTGATGGGACTGATCGGCTGGTTCGTCACCTGGCAGGTCATGGAGAACATCGACAACCTCTCCGACCAGGTCCAGAACGGCATCGACGAGCTGCGCAACTGGCTGCTGAACAGCCCCTTCCACGTCACCGACAAGCAGATCAACGAGATCGCCAAGAACCTGCGGGAAGCGGTCGGCGCCAACACCGACCAGATAACGTCGGCCGGACTCGAGGGCGTCACGGTCGTCGTCGAGGCGCTCACCGGCATCCTGCTGGCCGCCTTCTCGACGCTCTTCCTGCTCTACGACGGCAAGCGCATCTGGCAGTGGACGCTGAAGCTGGTGCCCGCGGCCGCCCGGCCGGGCGTGGCCGGGGCGGGTCCGCGCGCGTGGCGGACGCTGACCGCCTACGTGCGCGGCACGGTGATCGTCGCGCTGATCGACGCGATCTTCATTGGTCTCGGCATCTACTTCCTGGATGTGCCGATGGCCGTACCGCTGGCCGTGTTCATCTTCCTGTTCGCCTTCATCCCGCTCGTCGGAGCCGTGGTGTCCGGCGCGCTCGCGGTCGTCGTGGCGCTGGTGACGCAGGGCGTGTTCGCGGCGGTCATGACGCTCGTGGTGGTGCTGGCGGTGCAGCAGATCGAGGGGCACATCCTGCAGCCGTTCATCCTCGGACGCGCGGTGCGGGTCCATCCGCTGGCGGTGGTGCTGTCGGTGGCCGCCGGCGGCATGGTGGCCGGCATCGGCGGCGCCGTGGTCGCCGTACCCCTGGTGGCGGTGACCAACACCGTCGTGGGCTATCTGCGCGCGTACTCCCGTGAGGCCGCGCTGCGGCAGCGGCCGAAGCCGCACGGTGCCACGTCGACCGACGCCGCCCCGGCGATCGACCGGGCACAGGAGCGCCCGGAGACCCAGGAGCCCCCGGAGACCGGTCCGCCGTCGGACGCCTCCCCGGCCTAGCGGTCGGCGGCACTGAGGCGCCGGCACGCGAACGGGCCCCGCCCACCTTCCGGTGAGCGGGGCCCGTGCCGTACGTGCCGTGCGAAGCGGGACTACTCGGCGGCGAGGACCGCCTCGGCGTCAAGCGTGACGCCGACCGCCTCGACGACGGCGGCGATCTTGAACGCCTCCTGGATCGTCTCGCGGTCCACGCCGGCCTTGCGGAGCACCTGCTCGTGCGAGTCCAGGCACATGCCGCAGCCGTTGATGGCGGACACCGCGAAGGACCACAGCTCGAAGTCGACCTTGTCGACGCCCGGGTTGCCGATGACGTTCATCCGCAGACCGGCGCGCAGCGTGCCGTACTCGTGGTCCGACAGCAGGTGCCGGGTGCGGTAGAAGACGTTGTTCATCGCCATGACGGCGGCGGCCGACTTGGCGGCCGAGTACGCCTCGGGCGTCAGGTTCGCCTTCGCCTCCGGCTCCAGCTCACGCAGGACGATGGGGGAGCGCGAGGCGATGGCGGTCGCCAGCACGGTGCCCCACAGCTGCTGCGCCGGGAGGTCGGAGTTGCCGATGACCGAACCCAGGTTGAGCTTCAGGTCCTTGGCGTAGTCCGGTACGGCGGACTTCAGGGAGTCGAGGGACATGTCGGCTCACTCCCCCGACAGCAGCGCGACCGGGTCCAGGGTCTCGTCGCCCTTGCTCCAGTTGCACGGGCAGAGCTCGTCGGTCTGCAGGGCGTCGAGGACCCGCAGAACCTCCTTGGGGTTACGGCCGACGGAGCCGGCGGTGACCATCGTGAACTGGATCTCGTTGTTCTGGTCCACGATGAAGACCGCGCGCTGCGCGAAGCCGTCCTCGCCCTCGATGCCGAGGTCGCGCATGAGCTCGTGCTTCGAGTCGGCCAGCATCGGGAACGGCAGGTCGGTCAGGTCCGGGTGGTCCTTGCGCCAGGCGTGGTGCACGAACTCGGAGTCGCCGGAGAAGCCGAGGACCTGGGCGTCACGGTCGGCGAACTCGTCGTTCAGCTTGCCGAAGGCGGCGATCTCGGTCGGGCACACGAAGGTGAAGTCCTTGGGCCACGCGAAGACGACCTTCCACTGACCCTCGTAGGTCTTGTGGTTGATCTGCTGGAACTCCTTGCCCTTCTCCAGCGAGACGCAGGCGGTCAGATCGAACTCGGGGAACTTGTCACCGACAGTGAGCACGCGCTCTCCAATAGTGCAGCGAAGAAACACCCGCTTTGCGAGCGTTTCCCATGGGTTGGACGTTGTTGATGTTGGCACAGGGTGCATTGATTAGGGAAATAGCTACACTCGGTCCAGTTGATCGGAGGTGGCTATTAGTGTCCGGTAAGAAGAGGCAGCCCAGCCTCGCCCAGCTGCGGGCTTTCGACGCGGTCGCCGAGCACCTGCATTTCCGCGACGCCGCAGCCGCGATCGGCATGAGTCAGCCGGCGCTCTCGGGAGCCGTCTCCGCCCTGGAGGAGGCACTGGGTGTCACACTCCTGGAGCGAACGACGCGCAAGGTGCTGCTCTCGCCGGCCGGCGAGCGGCTCGCGGTGCGGACCAAGGCCGTACTGGCGGAGGTCGGCGCGCTCCTCGAGGAGGCGGAGGCGGTACGGGCGCCCTTCACCGGCGCGCTGCGGCTCGGTGTCATCCCGACCGTGGCGCCGTACCTGCTGCCGACGGTGCTGCGCCTGGTCCACGAGCGCTATCCCGACCTCGATCTCCAGGTCCACGAGGAGCAGACGGCGAGTCTCCTGGAGGGCCTGACGACCGGCCGGCTCGACCTGCTGCTGCTCGCGGTGCCGCTGGGCGTCCCCGGCGTCACCGAACTCCCGCTCTTCGACGAGGACTTCGTCCTGGTCACCCCGCTCGACCACCGGCTCGGCGGCCGGGAGGGCCTGGAGCGCTCGGTATTGCGCGAGCTGAAGCTGCTGCTGCTCGACGAGGGCCACTGCCTGCGCGACCAGGCGCTCGACATCTGCCGGGAGGCGGGCCGCGCGGGTGTCCCGGCGACGACCACGGCCGCCGGACTGTCGACGCTGGTGCAGCTGGTGGCGGGCGGCCTCGGGGTGACGCTGCTGCCGCGCACCGCCGTCCGCGTGGAGACCTCCCGCTCCAGCCAGCTCCTCACCGCCTCCTTCACCGACCCGGCCCCCACCCGCCGTATCGCCCTCGCCATGCGCACGGGCGCGGCCCGCTCGGCGGAGTACGAGGAACTGGCGGCGGCCCTGCGGGAGGCGATGGCGGTCCTGCCGGTCCGGCCGGTGCACGACTGAGCGACCGCCCGGCCGGGCGGTCGCTCAGTCGTGCACGTGCGGGGTCTACTCCGTCCGGAGCCCCTCCGGCCGCATCAGCCGCAGCAGCGGCGGCAGGCTGCACAGCGTCACCACCAGGACGACCGCCGCACCGATGCCGGTCATGGACAGGACGCCGGTCCAGTCGACACGGACCGGGGTGCCCGTCATCTTCAGCAGCACCGTACCCAGGGTCAGGCCCACCGCGGAGGCGAGCAGCAGGCCGAGCACGATGGGGATCGCCGTCTGCCACAGCACCGACAGGCTGAGCGTGCGGCGCCGGGTGCCGAAGGCGACCAGGGCCGACAGCAGCTTCTTCCGCTCGCGCAACTGCTCCAGCTGCGAGACCAGCAGACTGGCGCCGATCAGCGCCAGCACACACGCCGCTCCCACGAACAGGCCGGTGCGGATGGCGTCGAACCGGTCGGTCCGCTCGGTCGCCGCCCAGGTCATGGAGTCCGCCAGCGGGTCGACGGCCGCCGTGGTGTTCCGCACCAGGTCGTGCACGTCCGGCACCGACGCGTCCAGCCGGAGGTAGGCGTGCCCGTCCAGCGCCGGCACGAACGCGTCCGGCATCGCCTTCCGAGTGATCAGGAAGCCGCCCCGGTCGGTCCCGGCCAGCAGACCGGTACGCGGTTTCGCCGTCTTGACGCCCTCCGGCACCGTCCAGGGGATCTCGTGGCTCTTCGGGCCGCCCTCGTAGGACGGGTCCACGTAGAGCTTCCGGCCCGCAGCGGCCAGCTTCGACACGTCCTCCTCGCCGTCCCACTCGGCGCCGTGGACGGCGAACACGTCCCCTTCGGCACACGAGGGCAGTCTGGCGATCTCCCGCAGCGACGCGCATTCGCCCACGGTCACCGTCGTGCCGTGCTCCGGGTCCTGGGCACGGTCGCCCAGCCAGCCCTCGGAGTAGCCGAAGACCGCCTTCACACCCTTCGTGTCGCGGAACTTGTCGGCCGCCGAAGCCATGTCGACCCCGCTCGGGATGATCGCCTCCATCTGGGCCCACGACACGTCCTGGCCGGTCGACTTGGTGTAGTCGTCGTCCACGCCGGCGAACAGCATCTGCAGCGCGATCGCCCCGGCGACGGCCACCGCGATGCCGTTGACCATCCGGGCCGCCGTACCGCTGCTCAGCTGCAGCCTGCGCACGGCCAGCTGCCAGGCCACGCCGCCCGAGCCGAGCCGGGCGACGACGCTCTCCACGATCCACGGCAGCAGGGCGGTCACGCCCACCAGGAGCAGAACCACACCGCCGGTCACCAGGTACTGGTTGAAGTCGCCGTTGTCGCGGCCGTTGCCGATCATCGGGTAGAGCATCGCCAGCCCGGCCAGCGGCAGCAGCAGCCGCCACCACAGCCGGCGCCGGGCAGGACGGCCCGCGCGGACCACCCCGAGCGGCTCGATGACCACCCCGCGCAGCGCGAACAGCGTCACCAGCACCGCCGCGGCCGGCACCGCCACCGCGACCAGCAGGGCCAGCAGCGGCGAGGGGTTGAGATAGCTGGGGAACACGCTGATGCGGAACACCTCGGCGTTGCCCGCGAGTTGTCGTCCGACCATGAAGAACCCGGCGCCGAAGACCAGCCCGAGGACCGCGCCGGCCAGGGCCTCACCGGCGGCGATGCGCCGGGTCATGCGGCTGTCGGAGCCCACCAGACGCAGCGCCGCGAGCCGCCGGTCCCGCCGCTCGCCGCCGAACCGCACGGCGGCGGCGATGAACACCGCGACCGGCATCAGCAGCACCACGAAGACGACGAGGATCAGCAGGAGCAGCACCGGGTCGGACTGCTCCTCGCCCGGCTGCGGGTCGCCGAAGCGGTCGATGCGCTCGATCCGGCCCGAGGTGATGTGCTCCGCGAGCCCTTCCGCGCCCCGGTAGTAGGCGAGCTCGGCCGAGCCGATCAGCCCTTCCTCCGCGATCGTGCCGACGATCCGCTCCGGCAGCCGCTCGCGCAGCAGAGCTCCGGAGTCCGAGGCCAGCAGCTTCTTCAGCGCGGGGGAGACCACCATCTCGCCCACCGCCGGGAACTTCGCCACCCCGGGCGGCAGCGGCGCCCGCGGGCCCTCGGGCTCCAGGGCCCGGCCCCGGACGTCGTCGTCGCGGAAGCTCTCGTCGACGTCGGCGACCACGAGCGTGTCGTTCGCCTTCGGCATCGTGTCGGTGGCGTAGGTGATGTCCGAGCGCGCCGCCTCCCGTTCGTGCCGGACGGTGAGCGCGTTGGGCAGCGCCGTCGTCAGCAGCAGCAGCGCCACGCCGAGCCCGACGCCGACGGCCGTCAGCACGGCCCGGGTCCAGCCCTCGCGGCCCCCGGTGAAGGCGAAGCGCACCCCCAGCATCAGGTCCGCGGACCACTGGCGCACGCTCATACGACCCGCTCCATGTCCCGCGACTTGCCGTCCCGTACGACGATCTCGCGGTCGGAGTAGGCCGCCACCCGCGCCTCGTGCGTGACCAGCACGACGGCCGCGTTGGTGGACCGGGCGGCGTCCGTGAGCAGCTCCATCACGCGCTCACCGTTGAGGGAGTCCAGCGCTCCGGTCGGCTCGTCGGCGAAGAGCACGCGCGGGTTGGTGACCAGCGAGCGCGCCACCGCGACCCGCTGCCCCTGGCCGCCGGAGACCTCGCCGGGCCGCTTCTTGCCGAGGCCGTCCACCTCCAGCCGCTCCATCCAGGTCAGCGCGGCCCGCTCGGCCTCCTTGCGGGAGGTGCCGTTCAGGCGCAGCGGGAGGGCGACGTTCTCGACACAGGTCAGCTCCGGCACCAGCTGGCCGAACTGGAACACGAACCCGAAGTCCGAGCGGCGCAGCGCACTGCGCTGGGCGTCGGACATGGCCGACAGTTCGCGCCCGTTGTACATGATCGTCCCCGAGTCGGGCGTCACGATGCCGGCGAGGCAGTGCAGCAGAGTCGACTTGCCGGACCCGGAGGGGCCCATGACGGCGACGACCTCGCCGGGGTGGATGGAGAACTCGGCGCCGTCGAGGGCGAGGGTGGGGCCGTAGGCCTTGCGGAGCTGGTCCGCCGAGAGCAGGGAACCTGCGGGGGGAGTCATCGGGCTACCGCCTCACGGAGCTTGTCGAGGCGCGCGGCGGTCAGTTCCAGCCAGCGCAGGTCGGCCTCGAGATGGAAGAGTGCGTGGTCGCAGATGAGCTGGTCCGCGAGGTCGCCCTTGCGTTTGCGGTCGGTCAGGATGCGCATGCTGCGCAGGTGCTCCGAACGCTGGGTGTCGAGGATGTCGGCGGCGTCGCGGTGGGTGAGCAGCGCGAGGACGACCTTGGTGTACAGCGTCGACTGGAGGTACGGCTCGGGCTTCTCCGGCGTGGCGAGCCACCGCTGTACGTCGGTGATCCCCTCGTCGGTGATCGCGTACCGCTTGCGCTCGGGACCGCCGCCCGCCTCGATGCCGTCGACCACGACGAGGCCGTTCTTCAGCAGACGGGACATCGTCGAGTAGACCTGGCCGTAGTGCAGCGGCCGGTCGTGACCGAACTTCTCGTCGAAGGCGCGCTTGAGGTCGTAACCGTGGCGCGGCCCGGACTCCAGGAGTCCCAGGAGGGTGTGACCGATGGACATGCGGAGCACTCTACACACGGTGTATACGCACTATGTATACGCACGGTGCAGAGATCGTGGCGGCGGGTGGGGGACGACCAGGGGAGCGCAGGTCGGAGGCGATTGTCACGGTTCCGCTACGGCGGAGGGCCCGCCTGCGTCCGGACGGTCAGGACGGAGGTGCGGCCCCCGGGCGGCCGCCTCCCGGCGGGCGGCCCCGGCGCGGCAGCGGCCCGGTGTCGCCGGGCAGCCGGCCGGCCTCGGCCAGCGCCCTGCGCAGCAGGAACTCGATCTGGGCGTTGGCCGAGCGCAGTTCGTCGCCCGCCCAGCGGGCCAGCGCCTCGTACACCTGCGGGTCCAGCCGCAGCAGCACCTGCTTGCGCTGCTGCGGCCGACGCCGCGGAGCCGGGCCCTCGGGCGCCGCGGAATCCTCGGACGGGGTCGTCACTGGTAGAGCGTCCCCGTGTTCAGGACCGGCTGGGCGGCGCGGTCCCCGCAGAGCACGACCATCAGGTTGGACACCATCGCCGCCTTGCGTTCGTCGTCCATTTCGACGATGCCCTGCTCGCTGATCCGGGCGAGCGCGGCCTCGACCATGCCGACCGCGCCGTCCACGATCTGCCGCCGCGCGGCGACCACCGCACCGGCCTGCTGGCGCTGGAGCATCGCCGAGGCGATCTCCGGGGCGTAGGCGAGGTGTGTGAAGCGGGACTCGATGATCTGTACGCCGGCCGCCTCCACGCGCGCGTGGAGCTCGACGGCGAGCTTCTCGGTGATCTCCTCGGCGTTGCCGCGCAGCGAGAGGCCGTCCTCGTCGTGGGCGTCGTAGGGGTACTCGATGGCGATGTGCCGCACGGCCGCCTCGGTCTGGGTGGAGACGAACTCGACGTAGTCGTCCACCTCGAAGGTGGCCTGCGCGGTGTCCTCCACCCGCCACACCACGACCGCCGCCAGCTCGATGGGGTTGCCGTAGGCGTCGTTGACCTTCAGGACGGCCGTCTCGTGGTTGCGCACCCGCGTCGAGATCTTGGTGCGCGAGGTGAAGGGGTTGACCCAGCGCAGGCCGTCCTGCCGGATCGTCCCCCGGTACCGCCCGAAGAGCTGCACCACGCGGGCCTCGCCCGGCGCCACCATGTTCAGCCCGCACATCGCGAGGAAGGCGGCCAGGGCGACCAGGATGCCCCCGATGATCAGCACGGCCTTCCCGCCGGTCGCGTCGACCGCCGTGGCGGTCGCGATCAGGCCGGCGCCGACGAGCAGTCCGACCAGTCCGAGCAGCAGCGCGAAACCGCCGCCGATGCTGTGTGCCTGGTTCTCGCGCACCCGCGGCGCGGGCATCTCGGGCACATCGGCGGTGACCTGCGGGGCATCGTGCGTGGACATGGGTGGGTTCCCCGTTCTCTCAATGCTTGCTAAGTGATATCACTTTACCCCCGAATCACAACCTCGAACCCCTCTCGTACGTCGGTTCCTATGGAGCGGGTGCTGATTCTCACGTCCGTACAAGGCCGGATCAGTTGCCGTTTGTCATATCTCCCGGTGTTAGCTTTCTGAGCTGACCTGAGCGACGAACCTGTGTGACACGTGAGCGAGACGTGCCCACAGATGACCGAAGCGGAGCGGATCGGACCCATGGGGCGAGCGGAAGAGAGAAGAGCGCGACAGCGCGGTGGACGCCGCGCGGCGCCGAAACGCCGCCGTTCGTCGGGCGCGGGCGGGGCCGCGGGCGGCAAGGGCCGCATACGCCGGCTGTTCACCTGGAAGAAGGTCGTCGGCACGGTCTTCGGCCTCTGCCTGCTCGGCATGGGCGCCTTCATCGTGCTGTACATGATGATCGACATCCCCGAGGGCAACCCCGAGGCCGATCTGCAGAGCAACGTCTACAAGTACAGCGACGGCAGCATCATGGCCCGCACCGGCGAACGCAACCGCGAGATCGTGGACCTCGCCAAGATCCCCAAGGAGGTCCAGCGGACCTTCGTCGCCGCCGAGAACAAGACCTTCTACAACGACGCCGGCGTCGACCTCAGGGGCACCGCGCGCGGTGTGCTCAACACCCTCTCCGGCAAGGGCGCGCAGGGCGGTTCGACGATCACCCAGCAGTACGTCAAGAACTACTACCTGACCCAGGAACAGACGGTCTCGCGCAAGCTGAAGGAACTGGTCATCTCCCTGAAGCTGGACCGGGAGAAGTCCAAGGACTACATCCTCGCCGGCTACATCAACACCAGCTACTACGGCCGCGGCGCCTACGGCATCCAGGCCGCCGCCCAGGCCTACTACCGCGTCGACGCCGAGGACCTGACGGTCGAACAGGGCGCCTACCTCGCGGCCCTGCTCCAGGCGCCGAACCAGTACGACTGGGCGATCGCCAGCGAGACCGGCAGGAAGCTCGTCCAGGAGCGCTGGAACTACGTCCTCGACAACATGGTCGGCCAGAAGTGGCTGAACGCGGGCGACCGCCAGGGCATGAAGTTCCCGGAGCCCGAGGAGCCCAAGGCCGCCGCGGGCAAGGAGGGCCAGATCGGCTACCTGGTGGACGCGGCCGACTACGCCCTCAAGAAGCAGCTCGTCGCCCAGGGCGCCGCCGAGGACATGGAGCAGGCCAAGGCCCTGGTGGACCTCGGCGGCTACACCGTCACCCTCAACATCGACAAGAAGAAGCAGGCCGCGCTGGAGGAGGCGGTCAAGAAGCAGCTCACCAGCAAGCTGGACCCCGACCAGCGCAAGGTCGACGCCGACGTCCAGGCCGGAGCCGTCTCCGTGGATCCCAAGACGGGCTCCGTCGTGGCGATGTACGGCGGGGTGAACTACCTGAAGCACTACACCAACAACGCCACCCGCGACGACTACCAGCCCGCCTCCACCTTCAAGCCGGTGATCCTCGCCGCCGCCGTGGACCACGACGCCGAGACCCAGGACGGCACGCCGATCACGGCCAACACCCTCTACGACGGCGACAGCGAGCGCCCCGTGATGGACGGCGACCAGGAGGTCGGCTTCGCCCCGCCCAACGAGGACGACCACGACTACGGCGAGATCGAGGTCCAGGACGCGATGAACAAGTCCGTCAACTCCGTCTTCGCGCAGATGGGTACGGACGTGGGCATGAGCGAGGTCATGAAGGTCGCCTCCGACCTCGGCATGGACACCGAGGGCGAGCAGGCCGTACCCGCGCAGACCCTCGGCAGTATGGGCGCCAGCCCCCTGGAGATGGCGGGCGTCTACGCCACCTTCGACAACCACGGCAAGAAGGTCACCCCGGCGATCGTGAAGGCGGTCGAGCACAAGGACCGCACGATCGAGATGCCCGACCCCATCGGCGAGGAGGTCATCAGCCGGGAGGCCGCCGACACCGTGACCTCGGTGCTCACCGGCGTGGTCGACGACGGTACGGCCAAGACGTCCGTGCGGGAGAACCCGCTGCGCGACGGTCAGCAGGTGGCCGGCAAGACCGGTACGTCCGACAACAACAAGTCGGCCTGGTTCACCGGCTTCACCCCCAACCTGGTCACCTCGGTCGGACTGTTCGGCGAGGACGACGAACCGCCGCACAAGCAGGTCCCGATGTACGAGGCGGCCGGCGTCGACTACCGCGTCAACGGCGGTGGCCCCCCGGCGGAGATCTGGGCCGCGTACACCTTCGGCGTCATGGAGAAGGTCACCAAGTTCGACCTGGACACCAAGCAGGGCGCCGCGGTGAAGTCCAGCACGTCGCCGACGACCCCCCAGTCGCCGAGCCAGTCGCCGTCCCAGGAGGAGTCGAGCGAGGCACCGCCGCCGTCGAAGGACCCGACGAGCGAGGCACCCCCGTCGAACGACCCGACGACCGAGGAACCGCCGGAGCCGCCGACGCAGTCGCCGTCGAACAGCGCGTCCAGCGGTGAGACACCGCCGGACGGCGGCGGGTCCACCGAGTCGGGGGACCCGGAGTTCCCCGGCGGGGACTGGGAGCCGTAGGCCGTCGGCGATCGCGAACATGCGAAGGGGCGCCCGGTGAACACCGGGCGCCCCTTCGCACGCTCCCGCCCGCGGCCGCGGATCAGCCGCGGTTCAGCTCGAACCACACCACCTTGCCGGTGCTCAGCCGCGTCGCGCCCCAGCGGCGGGCCAGCCGGTTCACCAGGTACAGCCCGCGTCCGCCCTCGTCGGTCGCCCGTGCCTGCCGCAGCCGGGGCAGCTGCGGCACGTCGTCGCCGACCTCGCAGCGCAGCACGTCGGTGCGCAGCAGGCGCAGGGTGACCGGCTTCGAGGCGTAGCGCACCGCGTTGGTCACGACCTCGCTGACGAGCAGCTCCACGGCGTCCGTGAGGTCCTCCATGCCCCAGCGGGCGAGCGCGCGCCGGGCCAGGCGGCGGGCCTTGCCGGGGGCCGCGTCCTCCGGCTCCAGGAACCAGTACGCCACGTCGCTGGGCGCGATGCCGTCGAAGCGGGCGGCGAGGAGCGCGATGTCGTCGTCCCGGTCGCCCGGGCCGAGCATGTCGAGCACCTCGTCGCACAGGGCTTCCAGGGGCGGCGGATGGTCGGGGCCGGTGAGCTGCGCGGTCGCCGCCAGCCGCTCCCGCAGCTGCTCTATGCCGGTCCACACGTCCCGCAGCCGGGACTCGACCAGCCCGTCCGTGTACAGGAGCAGGGTCGCGCCGGCCGGGGCGTCCAGCTCCACGGCCTCGAAGTCCACGCCGCCCACGCCGATCGGGGCGCCGGCCGGCACCCGCAGCACCTCGGCGTGGCCGCCCAGGTGCAGCAGGACGGGCGGCGGGTGGCCGGCGTTGGCGACGGTGATGCGGTGCGTGACCGGGTCGTACACGGCGTACAGGCAGGTCGCCATGCGGTCGGTGCCGAGCCGCTGGGCCTGCTCGTCCAGGTGGTGCAGCACCTCCTGCGGCGGCAGGTCGAGCCCGGCCAGGGTCTGCGCCGTGGTCCGCAACTGGCCCATGATGGCCGCCGACGTCATGGAGTGGCCCATCACGTCCCCGACGACCAGCGCGACCCGGCTGCCCGGCAGCGGGATGGCGTCGTACCAGTCGCCGCCGACCCGTGCGGTCTCGGCGGCCGGGAGATAGCGGGAGGCCAGCCGCACGCCAGTGCAGCGCGGCAGGTTCTCCGGGAGCATCGTGCGCTGCAGCTCGTCGGCGATGTACGCCTCCCGCCCGTACAGCACCGCCTTGTCGATGCCCAGCGCGCTGTGCGTGGCGAGCTGCGCGGCCACCAGCAGGTCGTCGGCCTCGAAGGCGACGCGCTCCGGGCCGCGCAGGAACAGCGCGGCGCCGATCACCCGGCGCCGGCCGCGCAACGGCGCGAGGATCGCCCTGCGGCCGTCGGGCAGGGGGAAGTCGCGCTCCTCGCCCAGCAGTTCCGGCAGCGCGGCGCGGGCGGCCGGGGTGTCCGTGAAGACCGGACGCACCCCACGCAGCACCTCGGCCAGCGCGCTGCCCGGCCGCACCTCGCACAGCTCGGCGCCGACCGTCTCCAGTTCGGACGGCTCCGGCTGGGCCGCGGGCGCGAAGCCGCCCTCGGTGTCCCGCTCGGCCGGTATGCGGTCGGTGCGCCGCAGCCGCAGCACCAGGGGCCCGGTGGGCCGCTCGTCGCCGACCGGCAGCGGCTCGCGCAGATAGACGAGGATGGCGTCCGCGAACGTGGGCACGGTGGCCCGGCACAGCCCCATCACGATCTCGTCCAGGTCCATGCCCCGGGCGATCCGCCGGGTCGCGGCGCCCACGAAGCGCAGCCGGTCCCCGTCCCGCCGCATCGGCGTGGGCTGTCCGGGCGCGGTGAGCTGCCCGGTGCGCCGGTCCGGCTCCGGCACCGCCGCACGCCGGTCCGCGGCGCCGGCCGGCGCCCCGGACCCCGGCTGCACCAGACCGGCCCGCCCGCCGTCCGGGGTCACGTCACCCGCGGTCACGTCACCCGACGCCGTGCCCGACGAAGGCACGTCGGCCGACCGCGTACCGGTCGGCTGGGCGGCGCCCGGCTGTCCGCCGTCCGGCTGGACCGGAACGCCCTCGGACCCGGGCCGCGGACGGTGCGCGTCGGGCTCGGCGGCCTCCTCGGCGCCCGGCTGGGAGTGCTCGAAGGTGCCCGGGGAGCCAGCGCCCGCCCCGGGCGGTGTCTGGCCGGCGCGGCCCTGGGCCGGTAACGACGACCCGGAGGCGCCCGGCGGCACGGGGGTACGCAGGAGCGCCCCGCGGGGATCCGTGGGGTCGGCGCCCGTCGAGGGGCGGTCGAAGGATGTCGGGTGCTCCGTCACGCGTGTCGAATCCATCCGTCCGGGACTGCGCGCGGCGCGTGCAGTTCGTCCCGCAGAAATCCCGATACCCGCAATCCGTGCCCAAGGAACGGGATTCCCGCGTGGTCAGAGGCAGTTCCTGTGTCACCGGCGGACCGTCTGCGGCCCGCCCGCGTGTTGCCCTCGTACCTCTCGCTCACGTCCTGCCGCCCCTCGGTGACGATCGGTCAGGCACAGTGCACACTGTGCCGGTTGCCGCTGCCGCGCTCATTGCGGAGGACGATCCTACGTTTGTTGCCGGGGGGCACATCAAGGGTCTCATGAGGACACGTGCGCGGGCGTGCGATCCCAGTCCCCCGGCAGGGAGGGCACCGGCCACGCCGGATCGGGCCGCCAGTCCTCCCAGCCGTCGGCGAACGGGGACCCCCAGGCGCGGATCTCCGCGACGGCGGCCCGGCCCGCCCGCCGCACCCGCTCGGCGAGCGCCGGGTCCACCAGCCGGTCCCGCTGGGCCTGCGCGAACTCGTCCTCGTCCCGCCAGTGCCAGGAGCGGTCCGGGTGCACGGAGATGTCCAGGAAGTGGTCCTCGGAGTCGACGCCGCCCTCCCAACGGGTCAGGGGCTGCTCCAGGTTGACGTACCAGTTCTTGAACCGCCAGCCCGGGTCCCAGAACAGCCACACCGACCAGGCCTCGCCGGGCCGCGCCAGCTTCAGCACCCCCGTGCCGAACCACCGGTCGCGCTGCACGGTGCGCGGCTTGGTGTAGCGCGAGGCCAGCGGTTCCAGGTGCACGGGCGTACCGTCCGCGAGGACCGGCTTCACGCACTCGGTGCCGGGCGCCAGCCACACGGCGAGCAGGTCGGCGTCGTCCCGTACGACGGTGACGGGGCGCGCGATGTGCACGTGCGGCCCGCCGTTCTCCCGGTACCGCCACAGGATCCGACTGCCGGGCGCCCAGTGGGCCACCGGGCCCGCCGGGCCGTCCGCTCCCGGCACCGTCGCCGCGCTCACCGCTTCACCGTCTGCCATGGACAGATATTAGGTGCCATGGCCAATCGACGCGCCGAAGATCGCCGGAGCGTACCCCCGGCGTACGCCCCCGCGATCGCCGGGACGCCTCACGGACGGGTCATCCGCAGCACGTCGAGCGCCTCGTCAAGCTGCTCGCCGGTCAGGTCGCCGCGTTCGACGTACCCGCCCTCCAGCACCACCTGACGGATCGTCTTCCGCTCCGCCAGCGCCTTCTTGGCGACCTTGGCGGCCTCCTCGTACCCGATGTACTTGTTGAGCGGCGTGACGACGGAGGGGGACGACTCGGCGTACTCGCGGGCCCGCTCCCGGTGCGCGACGATCCCGTCCACGGTCCGGTCGGCGAGCAGCCGGGAGACGTTGGCGAGCAGGCGCACGGATTCCAGTACGTTCTTGGCGATCACCGGCAGCATGACGTTCAGCTCGAAGTTGCCGGCCGCTCCGGCGGCGGCGACCGTCGCGTCGTTGCCGGTGACCTGGGCGGCGACCATGAGGACCGCCTCGGGGATCACCGGGTTGACCTTGCCGGGCATGATGGACGACCCGGGCTGGAGGTCGGGGAGCGCGATCTCCGCGAGCCCGGTGCGCGGCCCGGACGCCATCCACCTCAGGTCGTTGGCGATCTTCGTCAGCCCGACGCCGATGGTCCGCAGCTGCCCGCTGGTCTCGACGATGCCGTCCCGGGCGCCCTGCGCCTCGAAGTGGTCGCGCGCCTCGGTCAGCGGCAGCCCGGTTGCGCGGGCCACCTCCTCGATGACGGCGGCGGAGAAGCCGGGCGGGGTGTTGATGCCGGTGCCCACGGCGGTGCCGCCCAGCGGCAGCTCGGCGAGGCGGGGGAGCGACGCCTCGAGCCGCTCGATGCCGTACCGCACCTGGGCGGCGTACCCCCCGAACTCCTGGCCCAGGGTGACGGGCGTGGCGTCCATGAGGTGCGTACGCCCGGACTTCACCACGTCGGCGAACTCCTGCGCCTTGCGCTCCAGGGCGCCGGCGAGGTGGTCGAGGGCCGGGATCAGGTCCCGCGTGACGGCGGCGGTGGCGGCGATGTGGATCGAGGAGGGGAACACGTCGTTGGACGACTGGGAGGCGTTGACGTGGTCGTTGGGGTGCACGTCGCGGCCGAGCCGCTCGGTGGCCAGGGTGGCGAGGACCTCGTTGGTGTTCATGTTCGACGAGGTCCCGGACCCGGTCTGGAACACGTCCACGGGGAAGTGCTCGTCCCACTTCCCCTCGGCCACCTCGGCGGCCGCCTCCCGGATCGCACCGGCGACGTCCTCGTCGAGCACGCCCAGATCGGCGTTGACCTTGGCCGCCGCGCCCTTGATCCGCGCGAGCGCCTCGATGTGCGCGCGCTCGATGCGCTGCCCGGAGACGGGGAAGTTCTCGACGGCACGCTGCGTCTGCGCCCGCCACTTGGCGTGGGCGGGGACGTGGACCTCGCCCATGGAGTCGTGCTCGATGCGGTAGTCGCTCATACCGGGTACAGCGTGCGGGGCGGTGCGGATGTTCCGGGGCACCGGGTGTGTTCTGCGTCCCCGCCGCCCCTTCCCGTCCCCGGGGCTCCGCCCGGACCCCGCTCCTCAAACACCGGAGGGGCTGACATGTCAGCCCCTCCGGCCTTTGCCCCCGCCCCACCGGACGCGCTACGCCAGCCCCGGCCCCCGCACCGGGATCGTCGTGAACGTCGGCGCGGGCGCCGGGTCCTGGAAGAAGTCGTTGCCCTTGTCGTCCACCACGACGAACGCCGGGAAGTCCTCGACCTCGATCTTCCAGACCGCCTCCATGCCGAGCTCCTCGTACTCGACGACCTCGACCTTCTTGATGCAGTCCTGCGCGAGCCGCGCCGCGGGACCGCCGATCGAGCCCAGGTAGAAACCGCCGTGCGCGTCGCACGCGTCGGTGACCTGCCTGCTCCGGTTGCCCTTGGCCAGCATCACCTTCGAGCCGCCCGCCGCCTGGAACTGCTCCACGTAGGAGTCCATCCGCCCGGCCGTGGTCGGACCGAAGGACCCGGAGGCGTAACCCTCGGGCGTCTTGGCCGGGCCCGCGTAGTACACCGGGTGGTCCTTGAGGTACTGCGGCATCTCCTCGCCCGCGTCCAGCCGCTCCTTGATCTTGGCGTGCGCGATGTCGCGGGCCACGACCAGCGGACCGGTCAGCGACAGCCGGGTCTTGACCGGGTGCTTGGTCAGCTCGGCGAGGATGTCGTCCATGGGCTGGTTGAGGTCGACCCTGACGACGTTCCCGTCGGCTTCGAGGTGCTCGTCCGTCGTCTCCGGCAGGAACCGCGCCGGGTCCGTCTCCAGCTGCTCCAGGAAGACGCCCTCGGCGGTGATCTTCGCGACCGCCTGCCGGTCGGCGGAGCAGGACACGGCGATGGCGACCGGGCAGGACGCCCCGTGCCGGGGCAGCCGCACCACGCGCACGTCGTGGCAGAAGTACTTGCCGCCGAACTGCGCGCCGATGCCGATCCTCTGGGTCAGCTCGAAGACCTTCTCCTCCAGCTCCTTGTCCCGGAAGCCGTGCCCGAGCGCCGAACCCTCGGCCGGGATCTCGTCCAGGTAGTGCGCGGAGGCGTACTTCGCGGTCTTCAGCGCGTACTCGGCCGACGTGCCGCCGACGACGATCGCCAGGTGGTACGGCGGGCAGGCGGCCGTGCCGAGCGAGCGGATCTTCTCCTCCAGGAACTTCATCATGGAGGACTCGTTCAGGACGGCCTTCGTCTCCTGGTAGAGGAAGGACTTGTTGGCCGAGCCGCCGCCCTTCGCCATGAACAGGAACTTGTAGGCGCCGCCGTCGGTCGCGTACAGCTCGATCTGCGCCGGGAGGTTGGAGCCGGTGTTCTTCTCCTCCCACATGGTGAGCGGAGCCATCTGCGAGTAGCGAAGGTTCAGGTTCTTGTACGCGTCGTAGATGCCCCGGCTCAGGGCCTCCTCGTCGCCGCCCGCGGTGAGCACGTTCTGGCCGCGCTTGCCCATGACGATCGCCGTGCCGGTGTCCTGGCACATGGGGAGCACGCCCGCCGCCGCGATGTTCGCGTTCTTCAGCAGGTCGAGGGCGACGAACTTGTCGTTGCCCGACGCCTCCGGGTCGTCGATGATGCGGCGCAGCTGAGCCAGGTGCGCCGGGCGCAGGTAGTGCTGGATGTCGTGGACGGCCTCCTCGGCCAGCTTGCGCAGCGCCTCCGGCTCCACCTTGAGGAACGTCCGCCCGTCGGCCTCGAAGGTGGACACGCCCTCGGCGGTCACCAGCCGGTACGGAGTGGTGTCCTCGCCCTGGGGGAGCAGATCGGTGTACGCGAACTCAGGCATCTCGCCCATTCCTCACTCGACATCACGCGCGGCTGGATTTCGCCGGATCTCTCAGCGGATCCCTCGGTGCTTCTCCCAGCAACGACGGCTGGCCTCCATCGGCAGCGCCAACCAGCGTAGAACCTGCCCGTGGCGCCGAGCCGGTGAGGTAAGGCTCAGTCGGCCGCTCCCGGACGGCGACAAGGTTGTCCACAGGGCTGGTCGCGATCTATCGCGTTTCGGTACGCTACGGCCGTGGACCTTCAGAAGCGCGCCCCCGCCGCACCGCGTACCTCCGAGCTGCGCGCCTCGGACGCCGACCGCGACCGCGTCGCCGACATGCTGCGCGAAGCCCTCGCCGAGGGGCGGCTCACCGCCGACGAGCACGCCGAGCGCGTCGAGGGCGTGCTGGCCGCCAAGACCGTCGGCGAGCTGGACGTCTTCGTGCGCGACCTGCCCGCCGCCCACCGTGGCCGGGACACCGCCGCCCCGGCTCCCCACCGCCCCACCGCCGGCGCCATCCCGGCGGAGCCCGACGAGAACGTGGTGGCGGTCTTCAGCAGCGCCGTCCGCAAGGGCCGCTGGCGGGCCAACCGCCGTATCCACGCCTACGCGGTCTTCGGCAGCATCGAGATAGACCTCAGCGAGGCGGTCTTCGAGTACCAGCAGGTCGTCGTCAAGGCCTTCTCCGTCTTCGGCAGCGTGGAGGTGCGCGTCCCGGAGAACGTGTCGGTGCGCGGCGCGGGCGGCGGCGTGCTCGGCAGCTTCGAGGTCCACACCCACGACTCCGCCGAGGCCGACGCCCCCGTCGTCTACGTGGACGGCTGGGCCGTGCTCGGCAGCGTCGAGGCGCGTCCCAAGCGCGGCAAGGTCGTCGCGGACATCCTCGACCGGGTGCACCGCCGGGTCGAGAAGGGCATGCGCAAGCACCTGTAGGGCCGCACGGCAGCGGTTGGGAACCCAGTGCATAGGCACGCGTACAACGGGTAAGCCTTGACGCATCGTCTCTCGCTAGCGAAGCCGTCGTCAGGAGTAGACCCGTGCTGCAACCGCCGCATTCGTCCCTGCAGGTAGCTGCCGTTCCGGCCCAGCGGGTGCCCGTGCGGGACAGGGACCAAGACGCTCCCTGGCACACCGAGGCGGTGTGCCGGCGCGACGAGGCCGGACTGTTCTTCGCCCCATCCAAGGAACCGACCGCCGCCCGGCTCTCCCGCGAAGAGGCCGCCAAGCGCGTCTGCGCCCGCTGTCCCGTCATGGTCGAGTGTCGCGAACACGCCCTTCTCCAGCCCGAGCCCTACGGCGTCTGGGGCGGCCTCACCGCCGCCGAGCGCCGCGTGGTCCTGGCCCGGCGCCGCCGCCGCGACGTGGAGCTCAAGAACGCCGCCCGCACGCAGGGCCGCATAGCCGCGGCCGGCTAGAACGCCGGCAGCCGAAAGGGCACCCTCTCCGCACAGAGGGTGCCCTTTCGACGCCGGGAACGCTTCACGACTTGCCCACGGCACTTCCTGGCGCCGGGCACTGCAGCCCAACAAGGGCCGCGGGGAACCGCGCGACCAGCCACGACGGCGCCGCAGCCGCCACACAACAGGCACCCCCCACTCAAGAGGCGCCCCGCGAAACCGACGGAGTCACTTCGCCCGGTCGAAATCCACCGCGCTGTACGCCCGCAGCTTGCTCAGCCGGTGCTCGGAGTCGATCCGCCGCACCGTCCCCGACTTGGACCGCATCACGATCGAGTCGGTCGTCGCCGTCTCCGACCGGTACCGCACCCCGCGCAGCAGCTCGCCGTCGGTGATGCCGGTGGCGACGAAGAAGACGTTGTCCCCGGAGACCAGGTCGTCGGTGGTCAGCACCCGGTCCAGGTCGTGCCCCGCGTCGACCGCGCGCTGCCGTTCCTCGTCGTCCTTGGGCCACAGCTTGCCCTGGATGGTGCCGCCCAGGCACTTCACGGCGCAGGCCGAGATGATGCCCTCCGGCGTGCCCCCGATGCCGAGCAGCAGGTCGATGCCGGTGCCCTCGCGCAGGGCCAGGATGGAGCCGGCCACGTCGCCGTCGGAGATCAGCTTGATCCGGGCGCCGGTCTCCCTGACCTCCTTGATGAGGCCCTGGTGCCGGGGCCGGTCGAGGATGACGACGGTGACGTCCTCGGGCGTGCGGCGCTTGGCCTTGGCGATCCGGCGGATGTTCACGGCCACGGGCGCGTTGATGTCGACGAAGTCGGCGGCCTCGGGGCCGGTGACCAGCTTGTCCATGTAGAAGACCGCGGACGGGTCGAACATGGAGCCGCGCTCGGCGGCGGCCAGCACCGCGATCGCGTTGGTCATGCCGTTGGCGGTCAGCGTGGTGCCGTCGATGGGGTCGACGGCGATGTCGACCTCCGCCCCGGTCCCGTCGCCGACCCGCTCCCCGTTGAAGAGCATCGGGGCCTCGTCCTTCTCGCCCTCGCCGATGACGACGACGCCGTTCATCGAGACGGTGTGGACGAGGGTTCGCATGGCGCGCACCGCGGCGCCGTCGGCGCCGTTCTTGTCGCCGCGCCCGACCCAGCGGCCGGCGGCCATCGCCGCGGCCTCGGTGACCCGCACCAGCTCCATGGCGAGGTTGCGGTCGGGGGCCTCTGAGGGGACGTCCAGCTCGGACGGGAGATGATGCTCGGTCATCGGAACGCACCTTTCTGATACGACGACGGCCGGATGAGGGTGTGGCCACGACTCTATCGTCAGTCCGACAGAATGAGCAGGGGACCCCACGTATGAGCACATGGGGGACCTGCGACGATAGAGGGCGTGGCAGGTACGAACGGCAAGCAGAAGACGGCCCGGGACATGGTCCTCTCCCTGGGGGTCATCGTTCTCGCGGGACTGGTCATGTATCTCTTCATCCCGCACGACGACGACGGCGGGCCGGACATCAAGCGGGTCGACTACACGGTCGAGCTGACCACCGCGCGCCGCGCCGCACCGTATCCGGTGGCGGCGCCCGAGGGGCTGGCCAAGGAGTGGAAGCCGACCTCCGTGCGCTACCGCGGCGTCGAGGACAACGCCTGGCACCTGGGCTACCACGCCCCCGACGGGGAGTACGTGGCGGTCGAGCAGTCGACGGGGAAGCCCGCCGAGTTCATCGAGGAAGCCAGCCAGGGCGGGCGGAAGACCGGGACCACCGAGGAGATCGGCGGCCGGACGTGGATCCGCTACACCGGCGGACGGTACGAGGCCCTGGTGCTGCGGGACACCGACGGCGTGAAGGGCGCGACGACGGTCGTGGCCGGCACGGGGTCGTTCGAGCAACTGGGCGAGATGGCGTCGGCGCTGAAGCTGGCCTGAGTCGGCGCCGGTTCTCGGCGCGCACGACGAAGCCCCCGGTGCACACCGGGGGCTTCGTGACGCTCGTGCTGCTCGACGGTCTCAGACCGTGGTGACGACCTGGTCGTAGGCCAGGCGCGGGGAGCGCGGGAACCAGGCGTCCGGGCCCGGGCGGCCGATGTTGACGACCATCAGCGGGGTGTGGTCGTCGTCCAGGAACTCCTTGCGCACGCCCTCGAAGTCGAGGCCGGTCATCGGCCCGGCGGCCAGGCCCGCGGCGCGGACGCCGACGATGAAGTACGCGGCCTGCAGGGCGGCGTTCAGCGAGGCGGCCCCCTCGCGCACCGGGCGCTCGCTGAAGAAGGCGTCCTTCACCTGGGGGGCGTGCGGGAACAGCTCCGGCAGCTCCTCGTGGAACTCGTTGTCCGCCGACAGGATCGCGACCAGTGGGGCGGTGGCCGTCTTGGGCCGGTTGCCCTCGCCCATGTGCCGGACGAGACGCTCGCGGGCCTCGGGGGAGCGGACCAGGGTGATGCGCAGCGGCGACTGGTTGAAGGCGGTCGGGCCGTACTTGACCAGTTCGTAGATCGCCTGCACCTGCTCGTCGGTCACCGGTTCGTCGGTGAAGGTGTTCGCGGTGCGGGCCTCGCGGAACAGCAGGTCCTGGGCGGCGGGGTCAAGAACGAGAGACATACGTGATCTTCCTTGCGGGGTGTGTCGGCTCCGCGTGACGTGGGGGCCGGAGTCGTTGACGGCGACGACACTACGCCAAAGAAGTTCAAGCTTCAATCAAAACGGGAGTGCGGTGATCCGCTTCACATGATCATCGCGGAAGTGGTGCGGATCACAGCCGACCGGCGATGGCTTTCCCGGCCGGCAGCGGTCTTCTTCGGCAGTACACCGTCGTTGTCGTTCGAACCCGAGGAGAGCACCGGCATGAGCAGCGGCACCGTGAAGGGCCCCGCCTCCTACTTCCCCTCCATCGAGAAGAAGTACGGCCGTCCGATCGCGGAGTGGAAGGACCTCATCCGGTCCTCGCCGCTCACCAGGCACATGGAACTGGTCACCTGGCTCAAGACCGACCACGGCCTCGGTCACGGGCACGCCAACGCACTCGTCGCGCACACACTGGCCGAGGACACGGCGAAGGAGAGCTGACGGGAGGAGAGCTGACGGAAGGCCGAGGAGAGCTGACCGAAGGCCGGGCGGGCTGGAAGGCCCCGGCCTAGTCCTCGCCGTCCGGGTCCTCCGTGTCCGCCTCCTCGGCCAGCGCCGCGTCCAGGCGGGCGCGGGCGCCGTCCAGCCGGCGGCGGCAGACCTTCGCCAGCTCCTCGCCCCGCTCCCACAGGGCGAGGGACTCCTCAAGCGTCGTACCGCCGGCCTCCAGCCGCCGGACGACCTCGATCAGCTCGTCCCGCGCCTGCTCGTACCCGAGCGCCTCGGACATCGCCGTCGGCTGCTCCACCTCGCTGGTCATCCACCCACCCTATGCGTCGACTCGTACGGAGAAATCGCCCTCGGACACGCGTGCGCGCAGCGTCTCGCCGGGCTCGACCTCCCCCGGGTCGCGGACCGCGTGGCCGTCGGCCCGCTGCAGTACGGCGTACCCGCGCTTGAGGGTCGCGGCGGGGGAGAGGGCCACCACGCGCGCGTGCGTGTGCGTCAGTTCGGAGTCGGCCCGGTCGAGGTGGTGCCGCAGCGCACGGCGGCCGCGGTCCAGCAGGGCCGTCACCTGCTCGGCCCGCTCCTCGATCATCCGGTGCGGATCCTGTATCGACGGCCGGGCCAGCGCGTGGGCCAGCCCCCGCTCCTCGCGGTCGACGAACGCCGCCACGCACCGCCGGGCGCGGTCCCGCAGCAGCCGCACCCGCTCGTACTCCTCGCCGACGTCCGGCACGACCTTCTTCGCGGCGTCGGTCGGAGTGGAGGCGCGCAGGTCGGCGACCAGGTCGAGCAGCGGGCTGTCCGGCTCGTGCCCGATCGCCGAGACGACCGGCGTACGGCACTGGGAGACCGCCCGCACCAGCTGCTCGTCGGAGAACGGCAGCAGGTCCTCCACGCTGCCGCCGCCCCGCGCGACGACGATCACGTCCACGTCGTCCAGCGCGTCCAGCTCCTTCACCGCCTGCACCACCTGCGGCACGGCGTGCACGCCCTGCACCGGGACGTTGCGCACCTCGAAGCGGACGGCGGGCCAGCGGTGCCGGGCGTTCTCCAGGACGTCCCGCTCGGCCGCCGACGCCCGCCCGCACACCAGGCCGATCAGCTGCGGCAGGAACGGCAACGGCCTCTTGCGCTCCGCCGCGAACAGCCCCTCGCGCGCGAGGGCCTTCTTCAGCTGCTCCAGACGGGCCAGCAGCTCCCCGACGCCCACCGGCTTGATCTCGGCGGCCCGCAGCGACAGCTGCCCGCGCGGCGCGTACCACTCCGGCTTGGCGTGCACGACCACCCGCGCGCCCTCGCCGACCACGTCCGCGACGGCGTCGAACACCTGCCGGTAGCAGGTCACGCTCACGGAGATGTCGTACGACGGGTCGCGCAGCGTCAGGAACACCACACCGGCGCCCGGCCGCCGCGACAACTGGGTGATCTGTCCCTCGACCCACACCGCGCCGAGCCGGTCGATCCAGCCCCCGATCAGCCGGGACACCTCGCCCACGGGTAGCGGGCTTTCGGGGGTCGAGTTGGCAGCCATGCGCCCGAGCGTAACGGCCGGGTCCGACAATCCGGCCCTCCGAGTCCGTCCCCCGCCGCACCCCGACCGCGCCCGCGCCCCCTGAAGGCCCGGCCGTGCTGTCCCGACGTCTTCCCGGCCTGCGCCCGTCGGCTGTGCGGCTCCGGCCTCCTGGCCGCGCCGTCCGTCCGGCCCTGCGCCCGTCGGCTCCGCGGCCCCGCCTTTCAGCCGCGTCTAGCCGGCGTCCCTGCGTCTGTCGTCCGGCGTCCGCGCGTCTGTCGTCCGCGCGCGTCTGTCGTCCGGGCGTCCGTCGTCCGCGCGGTCGGCGTCCCCGCGGTCCGGCCTTTCAGCGCCGCCGTCCTTCCGTCCCCGCGCCGTCGGCTCCGCAACCTCTGCCCCTCGGTCGCACCGAGCCGCGTTCCCGCGCCCGTCGGCCGCGGTCCGGCCTGCCGGCCGCGCGCCCCGCACGGCCCCGCCTCACACCCCCGCCGCATCCGAGTCCCTGCGCCCCCTCCACTGCACCGCCAGCACCACCAGGCCCACCGCCAGCCAGATCGCGCCGACCACCTGCGCGGTCCCCGACGCCTCCACGATCACCGCGACCGTGATCGCCGCGCCCAGCACCGGCACCAGCAGATGCCGCCACCAGCCCACCGCGCCGCCCCCGCCGCGCCGGACCACGAACCAGCCCACCACGCTCGCGTGCAGCAGGGTGAACGCGGTCAGCGCGCCGACGTCGACCACCGAGACGAGGTGGTCCAGGCCGTCGTCCCGGCGCGCCGCCCACACCGCCGCCGCCATCGTGATCACCGCCGACACCAGCAGCGCCACGCGCGGAACCCCGGAGTCCGTCCGCGACAGCGCACCGGGCAGCCGCCGGTCGCGGCCCATCGCGAACAGCAGCCGCCCGGCCGCCGCCTGCCCGGCCAGCGCCGCGAACGCCGCGCCGATCGCCTTGCTCACCGCCACCAGGTCGTGCAGCCACGTGCCCACCGACGCGTCCACGGCGTCGTAGAACGCCGACCCCTGCCGCTCCGGCTCCGCCGCCAGCTGCGCCGACGACACCGGCTCCAGCAGCGCCACCAGGTACGTCTGCGCCACGAACAGCACACCGGCCAGCGCCAGACAGAACAGCAGCGCCCGCGCGACCTTCGCCGAGCCGCCGGTGACCTCCTCCGCGAAGGTGGCGATCGCGTCGAAGCCCAGGTACGACAGCACCGCCACCGACACCGCGCCGACCACCGCCGACAGCGCGAACGCCCCCTGCGTGCCGTCCCCGGACAGCGGCGACAGCCAGTCGCGTTCGGCCCCGTCCTGCGCCAGGACCACGATCGCCGTGATCACGAAGACGACCAGTACGACGATCTCCATGGCGAGCACCAGGAAGCCCACCCGGGCCGCCGTCCGCACGCCCCACAGGTTGAGCAGCGTCGTCACGACCACCGCGATCGCCGTCCACACCCACCGCGACACCTCGGGGACGAGCGCCTCCATGGCGATGCCGGAGAACAGGTACGCCACCGCCGGGATGAGGACGTAGTCCAGCATCGCCATCCAGCCGGCGATGAACCCGGCCCCGTTTCCGAGCCCCGCGCGCGCGTAGGCGAACACCGACCCCGCCTGAGGGACCACCCGGACCATCTGCGAGTAGCTGAACGCGGTGAACGCCATCGCGATCGTGGCGACGACGTAGACGAGGGCCACCGCACCGTGCGACTTGGCGTCCAGCGTGCCGAACACGCCGACCGGCGCCATGGGCGCGATGAACAGCAGCCCGTAGACGACCAGGTCCCTGAAGCCCAGACTGCGCCTCAGCTGCTGCTGCGCACCGGCCCCGGGGGCCGTCGTACCGTTCTGCGACATCGTTCCTCCGCCAGCGCCTCGGACTCCGTCCCCAAACGTTCCCGCCAGTCTCCCCGGCCACGCCGCACCCACGCGATCTTTGACCCGCCGAACGCGGCCTTACGATGGGTGCCATGACTGCTTCGCCTGGCCGCCGTGTCCTGCTCGCCGCCCCCCGTGGCTACTGCGCGGGTGTGGACCGCGCCGTGATCGCCGTCGAGAAAGCCCTGGAGCAGTACGGGGCTCCGGTGTACGTCCGGCACGAAATCGTCCACAACAAGTACGTCGTCCAGACCCTGGAGAAGAAGGGCGCGATCTTCGTCGAGCGGACGGAGGAGGTCCCCGAGGGGAACATCGTGATGTTCTCCGCGCACGGCGTGGCCCCCGTCGTCCACGAGGAGGCCGAGCGCGGGAAGCTCGCCACCATCGACGCCACCTGCCCGCTCGTCACCAAGGTCCACAAGGAAGCCGTCCGCTTCGCCAACGACGACTACGACATCCTGCTGATCGGCCACGAGGGCCACGAGGAGGTCATCGGCACCTCCGGCGAGGCACCCGAACACATCCAGCTCGTCGACGGACCCGAGGACGCCGCCAAGGTGGAGGTCCGTGATCCGTCGAAGGTGGTCTGGCTCTCCCAGACCACCCTCTCCGTCGACGAGACCATGGAGACCGTCGACGCGCTCAAGGACAAGTTCCCGCAGCTGATCTCCCCGCCGAGCGACGACATCTGCTACGCCACGCAGAACCGTCAGCTCGCGGTCAAGCAGATGGGCGCCGAGGCCGAGCTGGTGATCGTCGTCGGCTCCCGCAACTCCTCCAACTCCAAGCGCCTCGTCGAGGTCGCCAAGCAGGCCGGGTCCCGCGCGGCGTACCTGGTCGACTTCGCCGACGAGATCGACGAGTCCTGGCTGGAGGGCGTCACCACGGTCGGCGTCACCTCCGGCGCCTCCGTCCCGGACGTCCTGGTCGAGCAGGTCCTGGAGTGGCTCTCGCGGCGCGGCTTCGAGGACGTGGAGATCGTCAAGGCCGCCGAGGAGTCGATCACCTTCTCGCTGCCCAAGGAGCTGCGCCGCGATCTGCGCGAGGAGGCGGCGTCCCTGGTGGCGGAGCGGGGCGGCTCGGGCACGGCGGGAGCCTGACCGGCCGGGCCACCGCCCGGGTGATCGTCAGTCGTCCGTCGTAACGTAGGGCCATGCAGATCTTCGGCGTGGACATCGGCGGATCCGGGATCAAGGGCGCCCCTGTGGACCTCGACAGGGGCGACCTGGCCCAGGAGCGCTGCAAGGTGCTGACCCCGCACCCGGCGACCCCCGACGGCGTGGCCGACGGGGTCAAGCAGGTCGTGGAGCACTTCGGCTGGACCGGCCAGGTCGGCCTCACCTTCCCGGGCGTCGTGACGGGCGGAGCCACCGTGCGCACCGCGGCCAACGTCGACAAGAGCTGGGTCGACACCGACGCCCGCGCCCTGTTCAGCGAGCGGCTGGGCGGACTCGACGTGACGGTCGTCAACGACGCGGACGCGGCGGGCGTCGCCGAGATGCACTTCGGGGCCGGCCGCGGCCGCAAGGGCACGGTCGTCCTGCTCACCTTCGGCACCGGCATCGGCAGCGCGGTGTTCACCGGCGGGGTCCTCGTCCCCAACACCGAGCTGGGCCACCTGGAGCTGGACGGTCACGACGCGGAGAAGCGCGCCTCCAGCAAGGTCAAGGAGGAGCACGACATGTCGTGGGAGCACTGGGCCCGCCGGGTCCAGAAGTACCTCGCGCACGTCGAGATGCTGTTCTCGCCCGAGCTGTTCGTCATCGGCGGCGGGGTCAGCCGGAAGTCCCACAAGTTCCTGCCGCACATCGAGGGCATCCAGGCGGAGATCGTCCCCGCTCAGCTGCAGAACAACGCCGGCATCGTGGGCGCGGCGATGCGCGCGGCCGGCTGAGCGGGACCGGTCACACCGTGGGCCGGTTCCGTGCGGCGGCCCGTCGCCGCACCAGCCGGATCCGGCGGACGATCACGGCCGACCCGGCGATCAGCGTCCCGCCGTACAGCCACCCCGCCTCGGTGGCCAGCGCGGTCACCAGCCCCATCAGCCGCCCGCCGAGACCCTCTCCGCTCTCGGCCACGGGCACCAGCCCCACGGCGAAGGCGATCGGCACGACCACGGGGGCGGTCAGCAGGTCGCCCCGGCGCACCCACAGCGCGGTGAGCAGGCTCACCGGCACGAACAGCACCCCGTACACGGTCAGGGACGCGCCGAACAGCAACTCGTCGAGGAAGCCCAGCAGCGTCATCACGGCCGCGCAGAACAGCCCGCTGCCCAGCCCCGTCAATCGCGGATTGGGCATCGCGCGCACGACACGCACCGCCCGGGCCACCGGCGAACCCGGCGGTCCGGGAGCCGGCCGCACCGGTGCCGGTCGCTGCCGCACCGGCCGCCCGACCCGCCCCACCGGCGGCCGTGCGGCAGCGGCACCGCCCCGCCCCTGTGCGGGCAGCGGCGCCCCGTTTCGTCGCGGTCCGTACTGCGCAGGTCGCGTGCTGTATTGCTCCACTGGACCAACTTAGGTCGGTTTATGTGCCGAATAGCCCGACAGACACGCCGTCGGGTGCGCCTTGGCCAAGCGTTCGACTCCGAGCGGGCCCGGCACGGCACACCCCGTAGACTGGTGGATCGGCCCTGCCTGGCCTACCCCATCCCGCCCCACTCCACCCACCCCTCCGCATCTCACGTACGGGAAGTCGCAACGTGTCGCTCACGATCGGAATCGTCGGCCTGCCGAATGTCGGCAAGTCGACCCTGTTCAACGCCCTGACCAAGAACGACGTGCTCGCGGCCAACTACCCGTTCGCCACGATCGAGCCCAACGTCGGCGTCGTGGGCGTCCCCGACCCCCGCCTGACGAAGCTGGCCGAGATCTTCTCCTCCGACAAGATCCTCCCGGCCACCGTCGACTTCGTCGACATCGCGGGCATCGTGCGCGGCGCGAGCGAGGGCGAGGGCCTGGGCAACAAGTTCCTGGCCAACATCCGCGAGTCCGACGCGATCTGCCAGGTCATCCGGGCCTTCAAGGACGAGAACGTCGTGCACGTCGACGGCAAGGTCTCGCCCAAGGACGACATCGAGACGATCAACACCGAGCTGATCCTCGCCGACCTCCAGACCATCGAGAAGGTCCTCCCGCGCCTCCAGAAGGAGTCGCGCATCAAGAAGGACGTCGCGCCCAAGGTCAAGGCGGTCGAGGAGGCCAAGGAGATCCTGGAGAAGGGCGACACCCTCTTCGCCCACGGCATCGTCCAGGGCACCGAGCGCAACGAACTGCTCCACGACCTCCACCTCCTCACGACGAAGCCCTTCCTCTACGTCTTCAACGTCGACGAGGACGAGCTGACCGACGACGACTTCAAGGACGAGCAGCGCGCCCTGGTCGCCCCCGCCGAGGCGATCTTCCTCAACGCCAAGCTGGAGGCCGACCTCGCCGAGCTGGACGAGGACGAGGCACTGGAGCTCCTCCAGTCCGTCGGCCAGGACGAGCCCGGCCTCGCCACCCTCGCCCACGTCGGCTTCCGCACCCTGGGCCTCCAGACCTACCTGACAGCCGGCCCCAAGGAATCCCGCGCCTGGACCATCAAGAAGGGCGCCACCGCCCCCGAGGCCGCCGGTGTCATCCACACCGACTTCCAGAAGGGCTTCATCAAGGCCGAGGTCATCTCCTTCGACGACCTGGTCGAGACGGGCTCGGTCGCGGAGGCCCGCGCCAAGGGCAAGGCGCGCATGGAGGGCAAGGACTATGTGATGCAGGACGGGGACGTGGTGGAGTTCCGCTTCAACGTGTGAGCGTCGCGTTACTGCAAGCTAGGCACTTGGTCAAGTTTGCAGGTGGCAAGGGGTCGGCTTCCCGGGTAGTCGGCCCCTCGTCGTCTCCCGTGCTGCGATGGTGCTTGGATTCCTGACCTTTCATCGGGTATCCGCCCTGTCCGGGAGTGGTGAAAGTGGTACGTTATTCGGTACCACGATCGGGAAGGGGCAGGTCATGTCCATAACTGCGAGTGAAGCCCGCAAGGCGCTCTTTCCGCTGATCAAGAAGGTCAACGACAATCACGAGGCCATCGAGATCGTCTCCAAGCACGGCAACGCGGTGCTCGTCTCGGCCGAGGACTATGCGGCGCTGCGTGAAGGCTCGTACCTCCTGCGCTCTCCGGCGAACGCTCGCCGCTTGCTCAAGGCATACGAGAATGCCCTGGCCGACATCAACGTGTCCGAGCGGGATCTGATCGACCCCGACTCGCCGGATGCGGCACGTGAGGGTGCCACGTGAGGCTCGTCTTCGAGGATCAGGGCTGGGAGGATTACACGTCCTGGCTCAAGAACGACCGGAAGATACTCGTTCGGATCAACAAGCTCATCGGGGACGTCAAGCGTGACCCCTTCACGGGGATCGGCAAGCCCGAGCCGCTGAAGTACCACTTGCCCGGGGCATGGTCGCGGCGGATCGACGATGAGCACCGCCTCGTCTACCTGGTCACGGACAAGGAAATCGTCATTCTCGCGGCTCGTTATCACTACTGAACTTGATTGGGCGATGTCGGACACGTTCGCCTGACGGCGGCCGGTCTGCTCCGGTAGCCCTGGGCCGTGAGATACGCACAGGGTCGCGGGTTGACCGACGGCGTTCGATGCCGGAGATCAAGCCGGAGCCGCGGTGCTCGTCGAGGCTGGGAAGCGCCGGGCCGTTCGGGCCCGCAACCGCGCCCAAGTCACCCGTCTACGGACCGCACCGGCTCGATCCCAGGTGGGATGACCACAACCGGCTTGATCATGGACGACTGGCCGACATCACACATTCAAGCTCAGTACTGACGTCCGGGACGTCACAGCCAGGGAGTTTATGTCGCCCATGGCTTGCTACGGTCGGGCGTGGAATCTTGAGTGTGCTGGGGCACCCGGCGGAGAGCCAATCCGCCGGGTGCCGCCGTCAGCCGGAACCAAACTTGGCCTCGACCTGGGTGACCAGGTCGCGGCACTTTGTGGTGTTCTTGAAAAGCGGCGCGAGATAGTTGTTCGAGCAGGTGCTCTCGATGGCCTCGGTCAGGTGCTCGAGAGCGATGCCGGTCACCTTGTGCACCCGCTTGGTCTCCTTGTCCCAGTCGTAGTTCGCATCGTCGACCTTGTCCAGTCTGATTTGGTTGAAGACCAGTTGCAGCACGAGCCGGTTCCCGTGCGCGGCCACCGCGAACTCCCTGTCGACGAGATTTCTCCGGCGATCGGTCAAGTCTGCCTCGACCGCACGCATCACTTGAACGCAACGCCACACTCGATGCGCGCTGGTCCCGCTGTTGAACAGGTTTGTGTACGGTGCTCGTTCGGTGTCTTCGGACAGCCGGCCAACCGCGCTCTTCGCCAGGACTGTGTAATACGGATTGTTGTGGGCGCAGGCAAGGGCGACGATTGCGTCTTCGACTGTGCACCCGTCACTCAGGCCGTCGAGCCGATCGCCCGCGAGGCCCTGGCGCGGATCCTGCCCGACGACCGGCTGCCCGCGGCCCCCGCAGTGGGCGCACACCCTGGTCGGCCACGGTTTCGCCAACCAGCAGCACGCCGCCGCGTTCCTGTGGTGGGCCAAGGACCGGGCCCGGCGCGGCGCGGTAACCGGGCAGGCTTCGCCTCGACTGCTCCAGCGCTTCAGCGTCTCAGCGCGCACTCCGCCGCCGCCACCGCCGTGCGGGTCTGGAGCTCCACCTGGGCGGGTACGGGGACCGGACGCAGGTGCAGTGACGTCTCGAAGTCCGTGCACCAGGTGGTGAAGAGTTCGGTCAGCTCGTGGTGGAGGGCGATGGCGGCCGGGTCGTCGGCCGCGTCCAGGAGCCGCAGCAGGAGGCCCGCCGCCCGCAGCGGCTGGCGGCGGGCGACGACCTCCAGGGCGCTGATCCCGGCCATGGTCAGTGCCGGGGAGTCCTCGGCGCGGGGCGCCGACTCCGCCTGCCGGGTCAGGGGCTGCCAGGAGTCGGCAACCAGGTCGTACAGGTCGTCGGCCATCCACTCCAGTACACGTCCGGGCGGGCTGTCCGGTGCGGGCGGCAGGAAGTCGCGGGCCTTGTCGAAGACGGCGGTGACCTGTCGTCCGCCCTCCCGGACCAGGCCGGACAGCCGGTGCAGGGCCCCGGCGGGGTCCGGGTGCGGGGCCGGGTCGTCGGCCGTGCCGGTAGACCACAGGGGCACCTCGACGATCGCCGTGACGCCGCCGTACCGCTGGGGTGCGCACCAGGTGGACCGGCCGATGTTCTCGGACCCGGCCGCCAGGCGGGCGGTGCTGTCCGGCGGCGGCAGGACGTGAATGCCGGGGGCCGGGTTCTCCCAGTACAGGGCGTCGTACGTGCCGTGCTGGACCGGCACGCCCAGCTCCGAGGCGGACGCCGCGAAGGGGGTGGCGAGGCCGGGGAGGTCGTTGGTGAGCTGGACCCAGGTGCCGCCCGCGTCGACGTTGTGCAGGGAGCACTGCAGTACGGGGCGGAGCGCGTCGATCGTGTCGAACAGGGCGCTGCTCTCCGGGAGCCGCCGTCCGAGGATCGGCGCCCACTCCGGTTGTTCCGCCGCGACCGGGCGGAAGGCGGCGCGGTAGTAGCGGGCCAGAGTGGGGTCGGGGCCGGCCGTTGCCGCCTCGATGCCCTCGCTCAGAGCGGCGCCGTCCGGGTCGAGGCACAGGACGATGTCCCAGGTGACGGCGTCGGGGTCGGTTGCCGGGGACCGCCGGTCGCCGGCCGCCACCCACTCCGCCAGCGCCAGTGCCGTCGCGCCGCCCACCGGCTCGTCCGGGTGCGGCCGGGCCACCACCAGGACGTGGCGGGGCCCGTGGCCCACGGACAGCAGCTCGATCGGCCGGCCGGCCCGGGACGTGCCGATCCGGCGCAGGCGGCCGGTCCCGGGGAACCGGGAGACCAGCCGTCGCGCCGACTCGGTGACTTCCGCGACCGTGGGGTAGCGGTGCATCGGGCGGGTCCGGTCAGGAGCCGCCGTTGCCACCGCTGTCGCCGGTGGTCTCCTTCTTGTCCAGCGGACGGATCTCGATCTTGTTCGCCATGCCGTCTCCTTCCGTGGTGACCGTGGTGACCGTGGTGCCGTGGTGCCGACATGCACGGAGCCGTGGTGCTTGTGGCGTACGTGGCGCGTCGTGCCCTTGTCAGCGTTCGCCCACCCGGCCACTGTTGTCAATGTCCGTTGTGATCCGCGTAGTCGGGGATGGCGAGGTTGGCGCGAAGATGACGGTGCACGCGATGCGACGGCCCCGGATCAAACCGGAGCACCGCGCCTACCGGACCGTGGACGGCCACGTGCGGATCGGCAGTGTCGTCCACGGCATCGGAGCCGAGGTGCGGGACGCCGACGGCTGGGTCTGGACACTCGTCCAGGTCATGGACGGGACGCGCAGCGCCACGGACGTCGTCGCCGAGGTGGCCGCACGCCACCCGGAACTGCGGTTGCCGGGCCCGGTTATCGCCCAGGCCATGACGGACCTGACCGACGCCGGGTACGTCGAGGACGCCGGCGCCGAGCCGCCCGCGGAACTGTCCGAGCGGGAACGGGAGCGGTACAGCAGGGGCATGACGCTGCTGCGGTGGATGGACCTCAGACCCAGGAGCAGCGCCTGGGAGCCGCAACTGCTGCTGCGCCGGGCCAGGGTCCTGCTGGTCGGTGTCGGCGGCACCGGCTCGGCCGCCGCGCGGGACCTGGTGGCCTCCGGCGTGGGGCGGCTGCACTGCGTCGAACCGGACGTGGTCGAACTGTCCAACCTCAACCGGCAGACGCTCTTTCGCGAGGACGACCTCGGCAGGCCCAAGCTCGACGCGGCGCTCACCGCCCTGCGCGCGCTCAACCCGAACACCGAGGTCACCGGCGAGCGGCGCGAGGTGCACGGCCCGGCGGACCTCGAAGACCTGCTGACCGGTCCCGACCACCGCGGCAGTCCCGACGGTGTCGCCAGTCCCGACGCCGACAGCCCCCACGGCTCCCGCAACCCCCACGGCGCCCCCCGTGCGCCCCGCTACGACGCCCTGCTCCTCGCCGCCGACCGCCCCGCCGCGATCCGCAGGTGGGCCAACCGCGTCTGCCTGACCACGGGGACGCCGTGGGCCGAAGCGGGCTACCGCGGGCCGCTGGTCAGCGTGGGCGTCTTCACACCGGGCCGGGGTGCGTGCTGGCAGTGCCTGCGCGACGCCGAGGTCGAACGCCGTGACCTGCGGCTCGGCCCCGGCCAGGACGAGGACGTGGCCTCGCCCCGCATGCCGTGGAATCCGGCCAACGCCGTGACCGCGGGCCTGTCCGGCGGGCTGCTGGCCCACGCCGCCCTGATGCTGCTGTGCGGTGTCCCGCCCGTCGAACCCGGATGCCGGTTCGGCCTCAACCTCATGATGCCGGGCGACCCGGTCGTGCAACGCTCGCAGCGGCGCCCCGACTGCCCGGCCTGCCGCCCGGCGGAGAACGCCCGGGCACCGCACCCGCGTTCCGGTCCCGGGGACAGGAGTCCCTCGTGACCGACACCGCCGCCGACGACTCGCCCAGGATCGGACCGACGACCCGGGTCGTCCTGCACGACCTGGCGGTACGACGCGACCGCGACGAGTGGATCGTGGGCCGCATGGTCACCCGGAACTTCGTCGCCCTGCCGGCCGCCGGGGCCCGCGCGGTGGAACTCCTGGGCGAGGGGCTGAGTGTGGCGTGCACGGAGGAGAGGCTGCGGGCCGAGACCGGGGAAGAGTTCGACATCGCGGACTTCGTCGGGGACCTGACCGCGCTGGGCTTCGTCGCACGGATCGGCGACCGTCCGGTCCCGGACGCCGCACCCCCGCGGGCGTCCCTGCCGTGGCTGCGCCCCCACCACGTCCGGCTCGCCCTGCACCCTGCGCTGCCGCTGCTCGTCGGGGTACTGCTGACGGCCGCCGTCGCCGTCCTGGTGCGCCGCCCGGACCTGCTTCCCGGCTACCGCGACCTGCTGTGGAGCCGCCACGGCAGCGTGGTCCTGCTGAGCGGGGCCGCGGCCGGGTGGGCGCTGCTGCTGGCCCACGAACTGGCGCACCTGGTCACCGCCCGGGCGGCGGGCGTGCCGGGGAGGATGCGGCTGGGCACCCGGCTGCAGTTCCTCGTCATGCAGACCGACATCAGCGGCATCGAACTCGCCCCCCGCCGGCACCGGCTGACGGCCTACCTGGCCGGTATCGCCCTCAACCTGTCCGTCGCGTCGTCCCTCGTACTGGCCCTCGCCGTGACGGGGACTGGGACGGCCGCTCACCGCCTGCTGGCCGCGGCCCTGCTCCTGGCCCTGCTGCCACTGCCCTTCCAGTGCATGGTCTTCACCCGCACCGACCTGTACTTCGTCCTCCAGGACCTCACCGGCTGCAGGGACCTGTACGGGGACGGCCTGGCGTACGCCCGGTACCGGTTCCGGCGGGCGGCACTGGCGGTACGGCCGGTGCGCCGTGGCCCTCGAACGCGGGCCAAGGGGGCCACGAGGGCAACGGCGGCCACAGGAACCCCAGACGCCGCGCGGGACGACCCGAGCACCCGGCTGCCCCCGCACGAGCGGCGAGCCGTCCGGATCTACAGCGTCGTCCTCGTGGCCGGCACTGCGGCCTGCCTGTCGTTCATGGCGGCGGTCACCCTGCCCGTCGACATCACTCTCCTCGCCCGCGCCGTACGGGGACTGGGACCGGAACACGGCCCGGCCGGCAACGCCGACGCGGTGGCGGTGCTGGTGGTCCTGGGCGGGGTCAACGTCCTGTGGCTGGTGACCTGGTGGCGCAACCGCCGCTCACGCCGGGCCGTGAACGCGACCTGACGGGGTCACGTCCTCCTGGCGCAGGCCCCCGACCCCGCCGCGCAGTCGCGGTCAGCGCCCCGTCGTGCCGTCGATCGGCTCGCGAAGGACGTAGGCGTGGCCGGCGTGACGGCCGGTCTCCTCGATCATGTGGGTGAGGGCCCAGCGGGCGCCGGGCGCGGGACGGGGGAGTGGGACGTCGAGGCGTGGGAGGAGCGCACCCGGGCCGGCCACGGCCATCGACGGCTGAGCGCGCCCTGCGCCGCCATGCCGTCCGGCCCTCGCCTTCGCTACGCCCAGCTGATCAACCGCTTGGGCTGTTCCAGGACCGCCGCCACGTCGGCGAGGACCTTGGAGCCGAGCTCGCCGTCGACCAGGCGGTGGTCGAAGCTCAGGGCGAGGGTGGTCACCTGACGCGGTTTCACCTTGCCCTTGTGGACCCAGGGCTGGAGCTTGATCGCACCGACCGCGAGGATCGCGGACTCGCCGGGGTTGAGGATCGGCGTGCCGGTGTCGACGCCGAAGACGCCGACATTGGTGATGGTCACCGTGCCGCCCTGCATGGCGGCCGGGGAGGTCTTGCCCTCCCGGGCCGTGGAGACCAGCTCGCCCAGGGAGCCCGCCAGCTG
>NZ_JBIVPJ010000003.1:0-220912 GCF_044754585.1 Streptomyces sp. NPDC093065
CTCCTGCAGGGAACGGTGCTTGAGCTCGCTTCCGACGTGGTGGGCGCGGGGGGGGGGGGGGCCCCGCGGGGGGGGGGGGGCCCCCCCCCGGGGGGGGGGGCCCGGGGGGGGGGGGGCCCCGGGGGGGGGGGCCCCCCGGGGGCCCCCCCCCCCCCCCCCCCGCCCCCCGGGCCGGGGGGGGGGGCTATTGTCCAAAAAAAATTTCTCAAAAAAAAACCCCCCCCCGGGGGCCCCCCCCCCCCGACGCAGCAAATCCTTGTTCGACGCGCTCGTCCGCGCCGCGCCGGAGCGTCACCGAGGGGCGGCAGCCGCCTGGCCGACTCGCCCCTCGGGGCCGGTTTTCCGGCCGGTCAGTGGTGGCCGTGCGGCCGGAGCCACTGCGGCCGGTGTCCGGCCGGGCGGCGGTGTCCGGACGGCTCGTCAGCGGCGCTCGTGCTGCTGCCCGGGCCCTCCAGGCGGCCGGCCAGTTCGTCCCGCTCGGCGGTGGCCCGCCTGGCGGTCTCGCGGTCCCTGCGGCGCTTGTTGCCGCGGTGGCGCGCCAGCACGGTACCGGCCATGAGCATCCACATGCCCAGGCCGAAGATCAGGGTCAGGGCGATACCGCCGAGAAACGCCCCGAGCGTACTGATCGTGAATGGGTCGCTCCCCAGCAGGGTCACGGTGTAGTCCGGACCGCCGGACAGGTTGTACGCGATCAGCAGGCCTGCGAAGGCGGCAGCGCCCGCCATGAGCAGGAGGCCCAGCACCAGCATGTCTCTCACCTCGTCGCACGTGGATGTCCTCCATCCGGGTCACCATGACGAATGGGGCAAAACGCGCGAGTCGGGAGTCACCCCGACCGGTGTCTAGTTAAATTAGTAATAATCATTGACAGTGCTCCGCGGGCGGGCCACAGTCTTCGCCGTCCCCCTGTTTCCCGATCCCGGAGAGACACGTGACTCCACTCCCACCCGCACGCAGATCCGCGTACCGCACGGCGCCGGGCGCGCTCCTGGGTGCCGCGCTGGTCCTGACCCTGACCGCCACCACCGCGCCCTCCGCCACCGCGGCGCCCGCCGGCGGTGCGAAGCCCGAGCGCGCGACGGTCGACCAAGGAGCGCCCGACTACTACGACAGCGGGCTCGCGCCGACCCCGTACATGGGCTGGAACACCTACTACGGGCTCGGCGCGCCCACCGAAGCGGAGGTGCGTTCGGTCGCCGACCGGCTGGTCTCCAGCGGTCTGCGCGACAGCGGCTACGACATCGTCTGGCTCGACGGCGGCTGGCAGGCCGACAACCCCCGCGACGCGCGGGGCCGGTTGGTCGCGCATCCCGACCGTTTCCCGTCCGGCATCCCCGCGCTGGTGACCTACCTCCACGAGCGCGGCCTCAAGGCCGGCATCTACACCGACGCCGGGGCCTACGACGGCGGCAAGAGCTGCGGTCTGGGCAGTCGGGGCCACTACGAGGAGGACGCCCGGCAGTTCGCCGACTGGAAGGTCGACGCGATCAAGGTCGACTTCCTGTGCGGCATCGGCGCGCAACTCGATCCGGGCCCGGCCTTCAAGGAGTTCTCCGACGCGGTCGCCAAGGCCGGGCGGAAGATGCTGCTCAACCTGTGCAACCCGCTGACCGACGACTGGGGCCTGCCGCACACCCCCGAGCAGGACGCCCACAACACCTACGCCTATGCCCCGACGATCGCCGACTCCTGGCGCACCGGGACGGACATCGCGTGGGGCACCCCCAGCCCCGGACAGTGGGCCAACGTACTGCGCAACATGGACGCCAACGCGTGGCATCCCGAGGCACAGGGGCCGGGCCACTACAACGACCCCGACTACCTGATCCCGATGCGCCGCATGACGGACGGCACACCGGAGCTGACCCAGGAGGAGTCCACCACCCAGTTCGTGATGTGGGCCGAGATGGCCTCGCCGCTGGTGCTCGGCACCGATCCGCGCACACTGTCCGAGCCGATGCTCCGGACGCTGCGCAACCCCGAGATCATCGCCGTGAACCAGGACCCCCTGGCGGTGCAGGGTGTCCGGGTGGCGAGCGACACCACCGGTGACGTGTACAGCAAGGTGCTCGGCGGCCGGGGGAAGCGTGCGGTCGTCCTGCTGAACCGGTCCGACCGACCGGCGCGGCGCACGGTGGACTTCGCCGACGCCGGGCTCGGCGGCACGGTGGGCGTACGCGACCTGCGGGCCCGCGCCGACCGGGGCACGCACACCGGGTCGTACACGGTCGAGGTCCCGGCGCACGGCACCGCGCTGCTGAAGCTGAGCGGCGAGGACGCCCTGCCCGGTACCGACCTGGGGCAGCGGGCCACCGCGAGCCCGGCCGTGGTGCGCGGCGCGGCCGGTCCCACCACCTTCGCGCGCGGTCCCGGCGGCACGCTCACGGTCCGGACCGAGGGGAAGGGGCGCCCTGCCGTGCGCAGCCTCGGCGGCCCCGTCCGGGGCGGGATCCTGGGCCAGCCCGCCGCGTACGCCTCGGCGGACGGCCGTATCGACGTCTTCGTGCGCGGCGCCGACTCCCACGCGTACCGGAGGGTGTTCGACCACGGGCGCTGGGGACGCTGGCACGACCTCGGCGGGCGGCTGACGGACGCCCCGTCCGTGGCGTTCGCCGACCCGGGGCACTGGACGCTCTTCGCGCGCGGAGCGGACGGCCGCGTCGTGCAGCGCGGCCCCTCGGCCGGCTGGACGTCGCTCGGCGCGCCCGGTGACCGGCCCACGTACGGGCGTCCCTCCGCGGTGATCGACGCCCAGGGGCGGGTCCACCTGGCCGTGCGCACCTCGGCGGACGAGGTGTGGAGCCGCACCCGGCAGGCGGCGGGACGGTGGTCGCGGTGGAGTTCGCTCGGCGGGACCGTCGGCGGCAGCCCGACGCTGGTCGCCGTCGGTGATGCCGTGGTCCTGTACGCCCGGGCCGGGGACTACACGCTCTGGCAGCAGCGGTTCAGCGACGGCGCGTGGCAGGGCTGGACCAAGCGTGCGGAGTTCCCCAGTGCCGCCGTCGAGGGCGCGCCGGGTGCCGTGGCCGCGACGGACGGTGCCGTCGACCTCGTGTACCGGGGCGTGGACGGGCACGTTCATCTGACCCGGATCAAATAAATTAGTAATTATCCTTGACGTGGCGGACACGCCACGCGAATCTGGATCCGCCGAGGCGGGGCACGGCCGCAGGACCGCGGCCGCCCCGCCCCCGTGGACCCGTAGGAGCCTGACATGACGATCCATCTGCCCAGCCGGCGCGGGTTCCTCGCCGGTGTCGGGGCCGCCGGGAGCGCGGCCCTGCTCAGCGGTTGCGTGACCTCCGGGTCCAGCGGCACCAGCTCGTCCGACGGGGACGTGACCCTCCAGTCCAACCTGTCCGCCCCCCAGGCCAAGGCCGCGATGGGGGACCTGGTCGCCGACTACGGCAAGAAGAACACCGGCGGCCTCAGCCTCAACACCGTCGCCGCCGAGACCTTCCGCACCCAGCTGCCGACCTACCTCACCTCGGCCAACCCGCCGGACGTCTACACCTGGTACCCCGGCTCGGTGGCGGACGCCTACGCCAAGAAGGACCTGCTGCTCGACCTCGGCGAGGTGTGGGAGTCGGCCGACCTCAAGCGCTACTCCAAGGCGCTGGACACGCTGTGCACCGCGAGTTCGGGCAAGAAGGTCTTCGTCCCCACCACCTACTACTGGTGGGGCATGTTCTACCGGAAGTCCAACTTCGCGAAGTGGGGCGTGAGCGAGCCCGAGACCTGGGACGACTTCCTCGACCTGTGCGACACCCTCAAGGGCAAGGGCGTCGACCCCATCGGACTCGGCGCCGGCGGCAACACCGCCTGGGTCGCCTCGGCCTGGTTCGACTACCTCGACATCCGCGTCAACGGAGCGCAGTACCACCGCGAACTCCTCGCGGGCAAGCACCGTTTCGACGACCCCCAGGTGCACAAGGTCTTCGACCGCTGGCGGGAGATCCTGCCCTACTTCGACCCCGACGGCACCGCCGTCGCCTTCCAGGACGCGACCACCTCCCTGCTCAACGGCCGCACCGGCATGATGCTCATCGGCACCTTCTTCGCCGACGCGGCGCCCAAGGACGCGCTGGACGACATCGACTTCTTCCGCTTCCCGGTCATCGACCCCAAGGTGCCGCTCGCCGAAGAGGCACCCACCGACGGCTACTTCGCCAGCGCCCGCACCGGCAAGCGCGACGCCGTGCTCGGCGTCCTGCGCTACCTGGCGACCGCCGAGGCACAGGAGATCTACGTCAAGGGTTCCTCGGGCACCGCGCTGCCCTGCCACCCCGACGCCGCCGACGCGGGCACCGCGCTCGTCAAGAAGGGCCGCAAGCACATCGAGGAGGCGGCCGAGATCACCCAGTTCTTCAACCGGGACTCCAGCGACGCCATGCAGCCCGCCGCCGACACCGCGCTGACCCGGTTCATCGCCGAGCCGAAGGCGATCGACTCCGTCCTCACCACCTGGCAGCGTGAGGCCGAGAAGATCTGGCGGGCGTGACATGGCCGTCCTGACCGCCCCCGGCCGAAAGCCCCGCACCGCCGCACCACCCGGCCGCAAGCGGCCCCGCGGTCCCCGCCGCACGCCCCCGCTGGTCCTCGGTTTCCTCCTCGTCCCCCTGCTCGCCGAGGCCGTGTGGGTGTTCTGGCCCGCGCTCCAGGGCTTCTACCTCGCCCTGACCGACTGGGACGGCGTCTCCGCCCCGACCTTCGTCGGCCTCGGCAACTTCCGCGAGATGGCCCACGACGAGGTCTTCCGCAGCGCGACCTGGCACACGGTGCTGTGGCTGGTGCTCTTCGGCGGCCTGTCCGCCCTGCTCGGCCTCGCCGCCGCGCTGCTGCTCCAGCAGGAGCGGCGCGGCGTCGGCTTCTACCGGGCCGCGCTCTTCCTGCCCGTCGTCTTCTCCCTGGTCGCCACCGCCCTCGTCTGGCAGGCGATCTACCAGCCCGACGGCGTCCTCAACCAACTCCTCGAATCGGTCGGCCTCGGCAGCCTGCGCCACGCCTGGCTCGCCGATCGGGACACCGCCCTGTACGCCGTCATCGTGCCCGCCCTGTGGCGGCAGATCGGCTACGTGATGGTGCTCTACCTGGCCGGCCTCAAGGGCATCGACCCGGCCCTGTACGAGGCCGCCAAGGTCGACGGAGCGAGCCCCTGGCAGCGTTTCCGGCACGTCACCCTGCCCCAGCTGCGCAGCGTCAACGCCGTGGTCCTGTCCGTCATCGTCATCGACTCGCTGCGCTCCTTCGACGTCGTGTGGTCACTGACCCGCGGCGGCCCCTACCACTCCTCCGAGCTGCTGAGCACCTACATGTACTCGACCGCCTTCCAGTCCCTGCGCCTGGGCTACGGCTCCGCCCTGGCCGTCGTCATCTTCGTGCTGGCCTTCGGCGTCATCGCCTCCTACCTGGTCCGCGCCTTCCGGGAGGCCGACTGATGACGACCGCACACCCCTCCGGGACCCGCAACTCCGAGGCCCTGCGCCGCCGTCGGGCCGCGACCGCCGGCTTCCACCTGAGCGCCGGTGCGCTGGCCCTGCTGTGGCTGCTGCCCATCGCGCTCGTCCTGGTGACCAGCCTGCGCTCCTTCGACGACATCGCCGCCCACGGCCTGGGCAGTTGGCCCCGCTCCTTCACCCTCGGCAACTTCTCGCAGGCCTGGTCCGACGGCGGTCAGCAGCAGGCCCTGATCAACAGCCTGCTGGTGACCGTGCCGTGCGTGCTGGCCACCCTCGCCCTGTCGGCCATGGCGGCCTTCGCCCTCAGCCGCTACGAAATCCCCCTGCGCCGCTCGCTGTTGCTGCTGATGCTCGGCGGCAACCTGCTGCCCCCGCAGATCCTGCTCATCCCGGTGTCGAAACTCAGCGAGCTGATGGGCGTGTACGACACCCTGCCCGCCCTCATCGGCGTACAGATCGGCTTCGGCGTCGGCTTCTACGTCTTCGTGCTGCACGGCTTCATGCGCGCCATCCCGCCCGAGATCCAGCAGGCCGCGGTCGTCGACGGCGCCGGGCCCTGGCAGGTCTTCTGGCGGATCATCCTGCCGCTGGCCCGCCCGGCCCTCGCCGCGCTCAGCGCCCTCTCCTTCACCTGGATCTTCAACGACCTGCTCTGGGCGATCACCGTCCTGCGCAGCGACACCAAGATGCCGATCACCGCCGCCCTCATCGGCCTCCAGGGACAGTACGTGTCGATGTGGAACGTGATCGCCGCCGGATCCGTCATCGCCGCCGCCCCCACGGTCGCCGTGTTCCTGCGATTCCAGCGGCACTTCGTGGCCGGCCTCAACCTCGGAGCGGTGAAGTGACTTCGACCCCGCGCTGGACCCTGCGCACCGAACACACCAGCTACACGGTCCGGCTCTCCCCGGACGGACCGTGGGCCGAACTCGACGCCTGGGGCCCCCTGGGCGTGGAGGACGGACCGTCCGCGCTGGACTGGTCACGGCGCACCCACTTCATCACGCCCGCCGACGCCGCCCCCGCCGAGTACATCCCGCAGGGACTGCGGCCGTTCACCGGCGCCGACCTCGTCGCGTCCCGCCCCGGCGCGGAACGCGGCGTCTGGTGGGAGTTCGCCGGCGCCGAGGAGGGCGTCGGGACCGGGGAGGGCGTCGGTGCCGGGGAGGGCGCGCAGACCCTGCGCCTCACCTTCACCGACGAGGTCCTCGGGCTGCGCACCGTCCTGTGCTACGCGACCGTCCCCGGCACCGACGTCGTCCTGCGCTGGACCGAGCTCACCGCCACCGGGACCGGCGAACTGCGCCTGGACCGCATCGACTCGGCCGCCGTGAACGTCCCCGTCACCGGCACCCCCGTACTGACCCACCTCACCGGACAGTGGTCGCAGGAGTTCCAGCACACCCGGCTCGAACTCGCCCGGGGCACCTTCACCATCGGCAGCGGCCAGGGCGTCCCCGGCCACGCCCACGCCCCCTGGCTCGCCGTACAGGGCGAGGACGGACCGGGCGCGTACGGCGTCGCCCTCGACTGGCCGGGCAACTGGCACCTCACCGCCGAGGCCGAACCCGGCGCGGGCCTGCGGATCCGGGCCGGACGCGTCCCGCACGAGCAAGCGGTGTTCCTGGCACCCGGCGAGACCCTCACCACCCCGAGGCTCGCCTGTGCCTTCAGCGCCGGGGGACTCGACGGGCTCTCCCGCGTCTGGCACCGCTACGAACGCCGGCTCGCCGGCGACCGGCTGCACCGCACCCGCAAGGTCCTCTACAACTCCTGGGAGGCCACCGGCTTCGACGTCGACGAGGCCGGGCAGCTGGAGCTGGCGAGGGCGGCCGCGGACATCGGCGCCGAACTGTTCGTCGTGGACGACGGCTGGTTCACCGGACGCGCCGACGACACCGGCGGGCTCGGCGACTGGTACCCGGACCCCGAGGCGTTCCCGCACGGCTTCGGCCGGTTCGTCGACGAGGTACGGGCCCTGGGCATGGACTTCGGCCTGTGGGTCGAGCCCGAGGCCGTCAGCCCCGGCAGCCGGCTGCACGCCGAACACCCCGACTGGGTCTACCGGATCGAGGGCCGCCCCTCCCGCCTGGTCCGCAACCAGCTGCTGCTCGACCTCGGCCGCACCGACGTCCAGGACTTCGTGATCGCCACCCTGGACCGGCTGCTCACCGAGTACGACATCGGCTACCTGAAGTGGGACATGAACCGGCCGCCCACCGAACGCGGCCGCCCCGGCGCACACCCCGCCGACCACCTCGACCTGGACGCCCGGCACGTCGCCGGCTACCTGCGCGTCCTGGACCACCTGCGCACCGCCCACCCGGACGTCACCGTCGAGGGCTGCGCGGGCGGCGGGGCACGCGTCGAGCACGCCACCCTGGCCCGGACCGACGTCGTCTGGCCCAGCGACAACACCGCGCCGCTGGACCGGCTGTCCATCCAGTACGGCTTTCTGCACGCCCACGCCCCGCACGTCATGAGCTCCTGGGTCACCGACGCCCCCGGCATCTTCGACCCCCGCCCGCGCAGCCTCGCCTTCCGTTTCGTCAGCGCCATGTGCGGGGTCCTCGGCATCGGAGCCGACCTGCGCGCCTGGACGGCGGAGCAGCGTGCCGAGGCGGCCGGGTGGATCGCCCGCTACAAGGACGTGCGCGAGGTGATCCACCACGGCGAGACCCGCCTCCTGGGCGCCCCGGGCGACGCGACCTGCGGCGTTCAGTTCGACGCGCCGGACGGCCGGCGCACCGTGGTCGCCGCGCTGAGCACCGGACGCCTGGACGGAGCCCCGCTGCTGCCCGGGCGCCCCGACCGCCTGCGCCTGCGCGGCCTCGACCCGGCCGCCCGCTACCACGACCGGGCGACGGACACGACGTACGGCGGAGCCCACCTGCTCCACCACGGACTGCCGTTCCAGTGGAGCGCCGGCCACGACGCCGAGATGGTGGTCCTGACCCGGCAGGGGAGTGAGGGCGCATATGTTTCCCAGCACGGCCGGTGACATCCGGCCGCCGCGCCGTACCGAAGGAGGAGAGCCCACGATGGACGCACCCGAGACGGGGGCAGCCGCCCGCTTCACCGGCCGCACGGCCGTGGTCACCGGGGCGGCCTCCGGCATCGGGGCCGCCACGGCCGAACGCCTCGCCCGCGAGGGCGCCGCCGTCGTCCTCGCCGACGTCGACGAGGAACGCGGCACCGCCGTCGCCGAGCGGATTGCCGAGGACGGCGGCCGGGCCGAGTTCGTCGCCGCCGACGTCGCCGCGGAGGACGACTGGACGCGGCTGGTCACCGCCGCGCACGCCTTCGGCCCGGTGGACGTCCTCGTCAGCAACGCCTACACCGTCGACGTCCTCCCCGCCCACACCATGCCCCTCGCCTCCTGGGAGCGGCAGCTGTCCGTCAACCTCACCGGTGCCTTCCTCGGCTTCCGTGCCCTCCTGCCCGACCTGCGCGAACGGCACGGCGCCGTGGTGCTGACCTCCTCCGTCCACGCCCACAGGGGCATCCCCGGCCACCCGGCCTACGCCGCGTCCAAGGGCGCCCTGCTGTCCCTGTGCGGCCAGTTGGCCGTCGAGTACGGACCGGAGGTCCGCGTGAACGCGGTCCTGCCCGGGCCCGTCCTCACGGCCGCCTGGGACCGGGTGTCACCGGCGGACCGGGAACGCAGCGTCGCCGAGACCGCCGCCCGGCGCTTCGGCACCCCCGCCGAAGTGGCCGCGGCCATCGCCTTCCTCGCCGCCGACGAGGCCGCCTACATCACCGGGTCCCACCTGCTCGTCGACGGCGGCTGGAGCGTCGTCAAGGCCTCCGCGTGACCCGTCCCCGAAGCACCCCTCAGCAGAAAGGCTGTACGACATGACGCCCTACGCCCGTCGCGGCGTGCACGGCCAGACCGTGGAAGCCCTCGCCCGCCGCATCCTGGGCGGGCAGATTCCCGAGGGCGCCACGCTCGACCTGGTCGCGCTGCAGAGCGAGCTGGACGTGAGCCTCACCGCGCTGCGCGAGTCGCTGAAGGTGCTGGCCGCCAAGGGCATGGTCGACGCCCGTCAGAAGCGCGGCACCTTCGTCCGCGCCCGCGCCGACTGGAACCTGCTCGACGCCGACGTCCTGCGCTGGCAGTTCGAGGGCGGCAGCACCACCGGCTCCGACCAGGCACTGCTGAGCAACCTCGCCGAGGTGCGCGCCATCATCGAACCGGCCGCCGTGCGCATCGCCGCCGGCCGCCGCACCGACGAGGACCTCGCCGCACTGGACGCCGCCCTGGCCGCGATGGGGGAGCGGGAAGCCGACCCCGGCCGCGCCGTCGACGCCGACCTCGCCTTCCATCGCGCCCTGCTCGCCGCCACCCACAACGAACTCCTCGAACGCATGGAGATGGTGATCGAGTCCGGACTCGCCCACCGCGACCGCATCGTGCACAGCTCGCCGCACAGCGGGGACCCGGTACCGGCCCACCGGGCGGTCCTGGACGCCGTCCGGGAGCAGGACCCCCGCGCCGCGGAGGCCGCGATGCGCGCCCTGCTCGACCAGGCCGACCGCGACCAGGACCGGATCGGCCACGCCGACGAACCGGACGCGACGACGGCCGCGCCCACGGACGCGACGACGGGCGCGACGACGGGCGCGACGGCCGAGACGGACGCGCCGGACGAGACGGAAAGGCTGCACCGCTAAGTGAAGATCGCCCGCATTGAAACGTTCCTGGTCCCGCCGCGCTGGCTGTTCTGCCGCGTCGAAACCGACGACGGCGTGGTCGGCTGGGGCGAACCCGTCGTCGAGGGCCGCGCCGAAGTGGTCCGCGCCGCCGTCGACGTCCTCGCCGAGCAACTCGTCGGCAAGGACCCGCTGCGCATCCAGGACCACTGGCAGGTCCTCACCAAGGGCGGCTTCTACCGGGGCGGCCCGGTGCTGTCCAGCGCCGTCGCCGGCCTCGACCAGGCCCTGTGGGACATCGCCGGCAAGTCCTACGGGGCACCCGTGCACGCCCTGCTGGGCGGACCCGTGCGCGACCGGGTGCGCGTCTACGCCTGGGTGGGCGGCGACGAGCCCGCCGCGCTCACCGAGCAGGTCACCGCGCAGGTGGAGGCCGGCTTCACCGCGGTGAAGATGAACGCCGCCGGCCGGGTCTCACCGGTGGCGGCCCCCGCCGAGACCGCGGCCGTCGTCGCCCGGGTGGCCGCGGCCCGGGAGGCACTCGGACCGGACCGCGACGTCGCCGTCGACTTCCACGGCCGCTTCACCGCCGCGAGCTCCCGCCGGGTCCTGGGCGAACTCGCCCCCCTGCACCCGCTGTTCGTCGAGGAACCGGTCGTACCAGAGCAGAGCCACCTGCTCTCCGGGCTCGCCGCCGCCACCGGCGTCCCGCTCGCCACCGGCGAACGGCTCTACGGCCGCGGTGAGTTCCTGCCCGTCCTCACCGCGGGTGTCGCCGTGGTCCAGCCGGACCTCTCGCACGCCGGCGGGATCTCCGAGGTGCACCGCATCGCCTCCCTCGCCGAGACCTACGGCGCCCTGCTCGCCCCGCACTGTCCGCTCGGCCCGATCGCCCTGGCCGCCAGCCTCCAGGTCGCCTTCGCCACCCCCAACTTCCTCATCCAGGAACAGAGCCGCGGCATCCACTACAACAAGAACGCCGACCTGCTGACCTACCTCGTGGACACCGAGCCGTTCCGCTTCGTCGACGGACACGCCCCACGCCAGGACGCGCCCGGCCTGGGCATCGACATCGACGAGAAGGCCGTACGCGCCGCCGACCGCGCCGGACACACCTGGCGCAACCCGGTGTGGCGGCAGCCCGACGGATCCTTCGCGGAGTGGTGAGCCCGGGGCCGGTCCACATCGCCGTCGACCCCGCCCACGGCGGACGCTGGACCTCGCTGCGGGCCGGCGGACGGGAGTGGCTGTGGCACCGCCACGCCCCCGGCCGGGCCACGGTGTCGCCCGGGGACGCGTTCGTCGACGCGGGCGGCCTGGAGGAGTGCGTCCCCACCGTCCGGGGCACACCCGACCACGGCGACGCCTGGTCCCGCCCGTGGACGGCAGACCAGTACGGCAGCGGGACCGGTGCCGGTGCCGGGACAAGCGACGGGAACGGCACGTGGACCGTCCACTGCGACCGCTTCGCCCTGGCCCGCACGATCCGCGCCGCCGCCACCGGCGCCGAGGTCCACTACGTACTGACCGCCGACCCGGGCTTCCGCTTCGTCTGGGCGGCACACGCCCTGCTCGACCTCTCCGGGGCCGCCGTCCTGCGCGCACCGCACGGTGCGCGGACCCGCCTCTTCCCCGAGGCGGCCGCGCTCCTGGACCGGCCGTGGCCGGCGGGCGCCGACCGGCTGGAGGGCACATGGCCCCAACCACACGGACTGCCGCTCGGCCGGTTCGGACCCCGGGACGGCACCGCGGTCGGCGCCGTCGTGGACACCGCCCGCTGCTGCGTCCACGACGGGCCCGACCGGCTGGCGTTCACCCTGGAGTGCGAGGCGCAGCCCCGGTCCGTGGCCCTCTGGCGCAACCTGGGCGGATTCCCCGCCGGACGTCCCTACCGCAGCACCGGTGTCGAACCGATGCTCGGACGCGTCTTCGACCTCGCCGAGGCGGGCCCCGGTGACGCCGCCCGGGTCCCGGCCTCCGGCGAGGTGCGGTGGCGTCTTACCCTGGCCGCCGAGTGCCGCTGCGCGCCGACCGACCTGTGAACCCCCTGATCCCGGAGGAGGAGACCCGCCTGTGGAGCTACGAGCGGCCCTGACCGCCCACCGCCTCGTCGCCATCGTGCGTGGAGACGACCCCGACGCCGCGCTGCGTACCGTACTGACCCTGGCCGAGGAGGGCCTGGAGCTCATCGAGGTGTCCCTGACCGGCAAGGACGCCCTCGGCGTCATCGAGCGGGCCAGGGCTGCCCTCGGACCCGGCCGGCCCCTGGGCGCGGGGACGGTCCTCACCGCCGACGACGCCGTGGCCGCCCACCGGGCCGGGGCCGACTTCGCCGTCACCCCCGGCCTGGGGGAGGGCGTCACGGCCGCCCGGGAGCGGGGCATGCCCGTCCTGGCCGGCGTCATGACGCCCACCGACATCATCGCGGCACGCGCCCTCGGCGCCACCGCGCTGAAGATCTTCCCGGCGGCCCAGGCCGGCGGGCCGGACTACGTCAAGGCCCTGCGCGGACCCTTCCCCGACGAGCCACTGGTGCCGGTCGGCGGTGTCGACGAGGCCGCGGCCCGCGCCCACCTCGCGGCCGGTGCCACGGCGGTCGGGGTCGGCTCCCCGCTGATCGGCGACGCCGCGGACGGGGGCAGCCTCGACGGCCTCCGCGCCCGCGCCCGGGCCTTCCGCGCCGCCGTCCGGGAGGCCCGCCCGTGACCGACGCGCTGCGCTCACCCCGCCCCGACCGGCTGGAACTGGGCGAGGGCATCCGGTGGTTGGCCGACGGCCGTCTGGTGCTCGTCGACATCCTCGCCGGACGCCTGCTGGAGGCCACCGGGCCGGACGACGCGCCGCTGCGCGTGCTGGCCGAACTGCCCTGCCCGCTGGGCGCGGTGGCACCCGTCGCCGACCGGCCGGGCACCTGGACGGCAGCCGCCGGAACGGGCATCTGCCTGCTCACCCCCGGCGGAGCGACGACCTGGCTCGCGCGGCCCGAGGGGGACGACGACACCCCCGTACGCATGCGCATGAACGACGCCACCGCCGATCCGTCCGGCCGCTTCTGGGCGGGCAGCATGGCGTACGACACCACCGAGGGCGCCGGTTCGCTCTACCGGGTCGGCCACGACGGAGACGTGGAACGCGTCCTCGACGGCCTCACCGTGCCCAACGGCCCCGCGTTCACGGCCGACGGCCGTGCCATGTACCTGGCCGACAGCGCCCGGGGCGTCGTCCGGCGCTACCCGGTCGACCCGGCCACGGGCAGCCTGGGCACGCCCGAGACCTTCGCCACGACGGACGAGGGCAGCCCCGACGGGATGACCGTGGACGCCGAGGACGGCCTGTGGGTGGCGATGTGGGGGACGGGCACGGTACGCCGGTACCGTCCGGACGGGGTCCTCGACCGCGTCGTGCGCCTGTCCGCCCGGCAACCCGCCGGACTGTGCCTGGAGGGCGACGTCCTGCACATCACGACCGCGCGCGTGGGCCTCGCCGCCCCGGGGCCCGACGACGGGGCGCTGTTCTCCCTCCGGGTCGACGTGCCGGGACGTCCGGCGTCCGCGTGCCGTCTCGACACCCCGGTCCCGGCGACGGGGGAGGAGAGGGCGTGACCGGCTCGAACCCCTGGCGGCTGCCGCGGGGGCCCGTGGTGTGCCTCGGCGAGACCATGGCGGCCATGGCCCCACCCCCGCCCCACCCGCTGGACGGCACCGACTCCCTCCGTCTGTCGGTGGCGGGCGCGGAGTCCAACGTGGCCATGTACCTCGCGGACCTGGGCCTGCCCGTCTCCTGGCTCTCGGCCGTCGGCGACGACGCCCTCGGCAGGCGGGTGCGGGCGGCCGTCGCACGGGCGGGTGTGGACGTCTCCGGAGTGCGCACCGACCCGGCCCGGCCCACCGGCCTGCTCCTGAAGGACCCCGGCCCGGCGGGCACCCGCGTGCACTACTACCGCACCGGCTCGGCGGCCTCGGCCCTCGGCCCCGACCTCCTGGACGACGAACGGTTCGGCGACGCCGCCCTTCTCCACCTGACCGGCGTCACCCCGGCCCTGTCCCCGTCCTGCCGGGCCCTGGTCGAACGGGCGCTCCGCACGCCGCCGGCGCACCGCACCCACGCCGTCAGCTTCGACGTCAACCACCGTGCCGCGCTGTGGCCGCCGGACACGGCCCCCTCGGTGCTCCGGGAGCTGGCCGACCGCGCCGACATCGTCTTCGTCGGCCTGGACGAGGCACAGGACCTGTGGGGCGCCGGCCTGACCGAGGCGGACGTCCGCCGGCTGCTGAGCCGCCCGCGCGTCCTCGTCGTCAAGGACGGCGGGCGGGGCGCCACCGCGTTCACCGAGCAGGGCGTGTGCACCGTGCCCGCGCTGGCCACCGAGGTCGTGGAGCCGGTGGGCGCCGGGGACGCGTTCGCGGCGGGATTCCTCGCCGGACTGTGGAACGGCACCGGTCTCACCCGGGCCCTGCGTCTGGGTCACCTCACCGCCGGGTCCGCGCTGAAGGTCGTCGGGGACCACGGCCCCCTGCCCGACGAGGGCACCGTCGCGGCCATGCTGGCCCTCGCCGAGCAGGACTGGTGTCAGGCGCCGATGCCGTAGAGGACGAACTCCTCCCACGAGCCCGTCACCTCGGCGGAGCGGGCGCGCAGCGCGTACTGGAGCGAACCGGTGTAGCCGTTCTCCATGGTGACGAAGAGCCCGTTCAGCGTGGACCGGAGCGCCCAGCGGTCGAGCGTCTCGTTGTAGTAGAGGACGAACCGCTCTCAGCCGCCCACGCTCGTGGAGCGGGCCCGCAGTACGTTCTGCGCGCTGCCGGTGTAGTTCTTCTCCACCGCCACGTAGCGGTTGTTCGCCAGGGACCGCAGCGCGTACGTCCGGGTGGCCTCGTCCCACTCGAAGGCGTAGCTCTCCCAGGAGCCGCAGAACTCGGTCGAACGGGCCCGCTGGACGCCGGTGTTCGGCGCGGCGTAGGTCTTCTCGGTGGCCACGAAACGGTTGTTGCGCACCGACTGCACGGCCAGCAGTTCGGGCTCCGCGGCGGCGGCGTCCCCGGCGGCGAGCGGAGCCCGCGGGGCGTCCTTCTCCCCGGTGATCCGGGCCAGAGCGGTCGCGTCCACCGCCTCCCAGCCGGCGGGGGCGGCCGCCGGCCGGTCGGCTCCGGGCGCCGCGACGGCGGTGGGAACGGCCAGCGCGGAGGCCGCCGGCAGGGCGCTCAGGGACAGCAGGACGGAGGTCGTACGTCGCACGGGAATTCCTCGGCTTTCGTCACACGGACACCGGGGCGGCGGGACGAGAATCCCGCGGGACATGGCAACCGGACATGACGGCGTCACCCCCGAATTTCTCCGCACCCCCCCACAAGGCCGCGGTCGGCATCCCTCCCCGGATGCCTCGGCAGCCGCCGCGCCGAATCGGCGAAGCGGCTTGAGCATAGTGATGTCGAAGCGCGGACCGATACCGTTTCGGTCGCCGTCGAGCCATTGCGTACCGGAATGGCTCGGCATTACGGATTCCGTGGTCCGCCGTTGATTCCCCGGCAACCCGCCGTTACCGCGAGGGCCGCCGCGCCGGCCCGAGGAGGGTCAGCACGCCCGGCTCGTGACCCCGTCCACGACGAACCCGATACCCATGCCGAGCATCCAGGTGTCCTTGGCCAGGGCCGTACCCTCCTGGGTCGGGCGCAGGCCGCCCTCCTCGCGCATGCCGGGCGTGCGCAGATACAGACCCACCAGGGCGGCCGAGAACGCGGTCAGCCCGGCGCCCGCCACAGCCGTCGGCACGACCGGCAGGAGCAGCGCGGCGCCCAGCGTGATCTCGCCCGCGGAAAGCAGCCGGACGAAAGCCTTCGGCTGCAATTTGCCGAGGAACGGATAGGTGTTCTTCGCCATTCCGTGCATCATGGCGGCGGTCTGCTCATCGGCCCCGCGCTTCGCCAGACCGGAGTTGAGAATGAAAGCCCCGGTGGCCAGTCGAGGGGCGACATTCCTGGGTTCGATGGGCAGACGCATGGGAGCTCCTAGCGGCGTTTCCTGGAGACACGCTCAGGCTACGGCGCCCGCTTCCCCCGTGCAGCGCGGGCGGCCGGGGTCTGCTCCGATCGGGTCACGGCGCCCCCCGGCCGCGTACGCCCGGTGCAGTACGCGGAGTTGCTCCCGCGGCGGGACGCCCGGGCGGCCGCCGACCGGCAGCGTGGACGGGATGAAACTCGACCGCCCCGCACGCCGGGCCCTCGTCGTCGTCCATGCCGTCGCCTCCGCCGCCTGGCTCGGGCTCACGCTCGGACTGCTCGCGCTCGGCGTGACCGCGGCGACCAACGCGTCCCCCGCGACGGTGGAGGCCGCCGCCCGCTGCATGAAGCTGTTCGCCGACTGGCTGCTGCTTCCCCTCGCCCTGCTCACCTTGGCGAGCGGCCTGGTGCTGGCCCTGGGCACGCCATGGGGTCTCGCCCGGCACCGGTGGGTGTACACGAAGTTCTGGCTGACCCTGGGCACGACCGTCGCCACGTTCCTCGCGCTGCGCCCCGGCGTGAACTCGGCGGTCGCCGCGGTGGCCGCGGGCGAGCCGCTGCCGGACGCGGGGGACGTGCTCTTCGGGCCGGTGGTCTCCCTGTCCGCCTACGTCTTCATGACGGTGCTCTCGGTCCTCAAACCCTGGGGGCTCACCCGGCGAGGTCGCCGGCTGCGCGAGCGCCCGGCGAGTGTCCCTCCGCCGCTCGCCCGCTCAGGCAAAGGGTGAAATCCTTTTCAGACGCAGGTAGGGTGAGCAGGTGGACCTTACGCACGGTGAGAGGGCGCGGACGCAGGTGGTGACGATCCAGGACGTGGCGCGAGCCGCCGGAGTATCCCCGGCGACCGTCTCACGGGTCTTCAACGGCGGCAATGTCACCCCGGCACGGGCCCAGTCCGTGCAGCAGGCCGCGGCGGCGCTCGGCTTCGCGCCCAACCGTCTCGCCCGGTCGTTGCGCAAACAGCGTTCCAGCGTGATCGCGCTGCTCATCCCGGACATCGAGAACCCGTTCTTCACCTCGCTCGCCCGCGGCGTCGAGGACGCCGCGCAGCGCACCAGTCTCTCGGTGGTGCTGTGCAACTCCGACGAGGACACCGAAAAGGAGCGCCGCTACCTGGAGGTCGCGCTCGGCGAGCAGATGGCCGGCGTGATCGTGGCGGCGGCCTCCCAGGACGAGACGGACCTCGGCCCCCTGACCGCCCGGGGTGTCCCCGTCGTCGCCGTCGACCGCCGCCCCCGGGACGCGGAGGTGGACGCGGTCCGCCTCGACGACCGCCACGGCGGCGAGGCCGCCACCCGGCACCTGCTGCGGGCCGGCTACCGCAGGATCGCCTGCATCACCGGACCCCAGGGCGCCTCGACCTCCGAGGAGCGCCTGGCCGGCCACCGGGAGGCGCTGCGGGCGGCGCGGCCGGACCGGGACGGCGACGACACCTACGTACGCCACGCCGACTTCCGCGTCGAGGGGGGCCGGGCCGCCATGCGCGACCTGCTGTCGCTGCCCGAGCCGCCCGACGCGGTGTTCGTCGCCAACAACCTCATGACCATCGGCGTGCTCGACGCCCTGCGCGAGGCCGGACTCGCCCCGCCCGGCATCGGCGTCCTCTCCTTCGGCGACGTCCCCTGGGCGTCACTGGTGCGGCCGTCCCTGTCGGCCGTGGAGCTGCCCTCCTACGAGCTGGGGCGTACGGCGGCCGACCTGCTGCTGCAGCGCATCGAGGGCGGCGACGCGCCCCTGCAGACCGTGGTGCTGCGCACGACGCTCCAGGTCCGGGAGAGCACCGGCGGCCCGGTCGGCCGGTGAGGACACGGCAGCGGCGCCGCACCGGTCCCCTCGGCCGGTGCGGCGCCGCTGAAGCATGTCCTCCTACTTGATGCCCGAGGTCTTGATCGACTCGACGATCTGCCGCTGGAAGACGAAGAAGAGGATCAGCATGGGCAGCGCGGCCACCGTCGCCGCCGCCAGGATGTAGTTCCAGTTCGACGTGTACTGCGTCTGGAACGAGGCGATGCCCAGCTGGACCACCGTCAGGTCCTGGTCGCTGGTGGCGACCAGCGGCCACACGAAGGCGTTCCAGTTGGCGAGGAAGAAGAAGATCGCCAGCGCGGAGAGGATCGGCCGGGACATCGGCAGCACGATGTTCCAGTAGACCCGCCAGTGGCCGCACCCGTCGACGACGGCCGCCTCCTCCAGCTCCTTGGGCAGCCCCAGATAGAACTGGCGCAGCAGGAAGATGCCGAAGGCATTGAAGATCGCCGGGATGATCAGGCCCGCGTAGCTGTCCAGCAGCCCCAGTTCGCGGGCGACCATGAACAGCGGGATCAGCACCACGGGCGCGGTGACCAGCAGGGTCGCGAAGATCGCCCCGAAGAGCTTCTCGCGGCCCGGGAAACGCAGTCGGGCCAGCGCGTAGGCGGCCATCGAGTGGAAGAACAGCGCGGCGATCGTGATCACCGCGGAGATGAAGAAGCTGTTCCACAGGTAGCGCGCGAACGGCACCTCCGTGAAGACGTACACGAAGTTGTCGAAGGTGAAGTCCGTCGGGATCAGCTTGCCGTCGGTGACGGTCTCGCGCGTCTTGAACGACGACGTGAGCATCCACAGGACGGGCAGCACACTGATCACCGATACGACGACGGCCAGCACGGTCAGCCCGGCGCGCGGGGAGAGGGACCGGCGCCGGCCGCCCCCGGTGCCGTGCCCGCCGGGGCCGCCGGACTCGCCGGCCCCGGTCGTCAGGGTGTCACTGGCCATCGTCGAACCTCCCGCCTCTCGTGAGCTTGAAGATCACCGCGGAGACGGCGACCATGATCAGTACCAGGAACGAGCCCATGGCCGACGCGTAGCCGTACTCACCGAACCCGAAGGCCTGCTGGTAGATGTAGAAGATCGCCAGCGACGTGCCGTTCGCGGGTCCGCCGTTGGTCAGGACGAAGATCAGGTCGAGACCGCCGGTGATGGCCGCGACCGTGGACATCATCAGGACGAAGAAGCTGGTCGGGCGCAGCAGCGGCCAGGTGATGGAGCGGAACTGGGTCCACGGACCCGCGCCGTCCAGCTTGGCGGCCTCGTAGTACTCCTTGGGGATCTCCTGGAGACCCGACAGGAAGATGATCATGTAGTAGCCCATCATCACCCACACCATGACCGCGATGACGCAGCCGAGGGCGAGCGAGGGACTGCCGAGCCAGGACTCGCCGTCCAGGCCGGCCGCCCGCATGGCGCGGTTGACCGCGCCGGTCTGCTCGTCCAGCAGGAACTTCCACAGCACGCCGACCACCACGAGGCTGATGACGTACGGCAGGAAGAGCGCCGTGCGGTAGACGCCCATGCCGGGCAGCTTCTGCTTGACCAGCAGGCCGAGCCCGAGGCTCACGCAGAACAGCACGGGCACGAGGATCACCACGTACAGGCCCGTGATCTTCATGGAGTCCCAGAAGAGCGGGTCGTTCATCATCCGCTCGTAGTTGCCGAGCCCGATCCACTCGTAGCTGCCGAACCCGCTGACCTGGAAGAAGGACAGCGCGATGGACAGCACCATCGGGACGGCGACGAAGACCAGCAGCCCCAGGACGTCGGGGGCGAGGAAGAGGGCGGCGGCCAGCCACTCGCGGTGCTTGCGGCTGAGTCCGCTGCCTCTGGACGAGGCCGGTGCCTGCGCCGGGGCCGCGGCGGCCCGGCGCTCCTTCGCGGCGACACTGCTCATATCAGGCTCGCCCCCTTGTAGCTCTTGGTGTACGCGTCGATGGACCGGGTGGCCCGCTCGATCTCGCTCTCCACGCCGCGGCCGGCGAGCATGGTGCCCTGGATGGCGTCGGAGATCGCCTTGTAGACCACCGGGGGATAGCGCGGTTCGGCACGGCCCCCGGGGAAGATCTCGTCCTTGAAGCGGCGCATCACCTCGGAGTCGTAGCCGCCCTTGGCGGCGCCGCGCTCCAGGGCGCTGGCGCGGGGGGCCACGTCGGTCTTGGCGCGGACGCACCAGTCGACCATCCGGTCGATGGAGTCGTCCTTCATGGACCCCAGGGCCCAGACGCAGAACTCGGCCGCGACCTCGGGGTTGCGGCCCTGTGCGTTGGCGCAGAAGGACCAGCCGCCCAGCGCGGTGACGTAGTCGCCGCCCGGGGGAGTGGGGAGCTTGAAGACGCCGTACGGATAGTCGGGTGCGAAGGCCTTGAAGCTGGCGACGTTCCAGATGCCCTGCTGCCACATGCCGACGTTGCCGCCCTTGAAGCCGCCGATCACGTCGCCCGCGGCGGGCACGGTGCGCGGGGCGATGCCGTGGCGCACGGCGTCCTGCCACAGCGCGAGGGCCTTGCGGGTGCCCTTGGAGTCGAAGGCGACCTCGCCGTGCTCGTCGAGGACGTCGCCGCCGCCCTGCCACATCCACGGGTACCAGGTGAAGTTCTGGTAGTAGCCCGGATTGGTCTCGAAGACGAGTCCCGCCGTGGTGCGGGAGCTCAGCTTGTCGCCGATGTCGAGCATCTGGTCCCACGTGGTGGGGACGTCGGCCTCGGACAGGCCGGCCTTCTCCCACAGGTCCTGGGAGTAGAACATCGCCAGTGGCTCGACCTCCATGGGGAGGGCGTAGACCTTGCCGTCGACCTTGCGGCTGTCCAGGGCGGAGCCGAAGTCCTCGACCGCCGCCTTCTCCATGTGCGGCGTGAGGTCCTCCAGGACACCGCCGTTGTAGTACCGCAGGAAGTCGCCGGGGGAGAGCATGAAGATGTCCGGGCCCTCGCCGGTGGCGAAGGCGGACGGCAGCTTGAACCCGTTGAGGTAGGTGGGCTGCGGCAGGTAGACGAGGTCGATCTGCTGCTTGTGGGTGGCGTTCCACTTCCCGACCATGTCGGTGAACCACTTGGACTGCGCGTTGACCGCCGGGTCGGGCGAGCGCTGGGGTCCGTAGAAGTTCCAGAACTGGAGATTGCCCCCCTTCGCCCGGGCCGTGCCGCAACCGGTGAGCAGGGCCGGGGCGGCGACGGCCGCGCCGATGCCGGCGGTGGCGGTGAGGAAGCGGCGGCGTGAGGTGCCGGCCGGGGACGGGGCCGGGTGCCCGGCTTCGTTGCCGTGCTGGAGCATGCGTGCGCTCCTGTCGGAGTGGGATGGGTCGTGGGTGGGACGGGGGCCCGGGACGGACGAGCGGGTCAGTCGACCTCTAGCGCGAGCAGGTCCGGGGTGGCCGGACGGGACGCGCAGGCGGGTGCGTCCAGGTAGAAGAGCGAGGTGCTGGCGATGTCGTCGCCGGTGTGCCGGTAGCGGTGCGGCAGACCGTTGCCCTGGCCGGGGCCGATGCCGAGGCTCTGCACGGTGACGCGGAGGTCCTCGGCGAAGCGGACGGGGTCCAGGACGTGCCAGCGGTACATCCCGAACCGCTGCTGGCTGCTGTACAGCCCGTCCGGACGCAGGATCTGGTTCAGACCGAGATACGGGGTGGTGTACGCGGTGTAGCCTTGGCCGGGCACGTCGAAGTTCCAGGCGCCGCCGAAGTAGTCCTCGGTGCCGGTGCCGCAGATCGTCGGGTACTCGTCGTCGCCGTCGAGGTAGAACTTCAGCTCGCCCTCGCCCCACCAGCCGGGGCTGTTCACGCCCCACGCCATGTACGTGCCCACGTAGCTGCCGGCGCCGGTGACGCCGTCGAGCAGGGTGTGCACCTCGCCCAACGGCACGGGGTGGCTGCGACGCCACTGGGCGTGGAAGTACGAGGCGTCCTCCCCGACCTCGTCCAGCTCGTAGTCCACCTGGTAGTACAGCGTGACCTTCTCGGCGGTCAGGTTCTCCAGGGTGATGCGCGCCTTGCGGCGGAAGGGCATCGGCCAGTACGCGTTGAAGCCGCCGTTGGGGTTGGCCGCGACGGGCACGGAGGAGACCTGGCTGAAGACGTTCCAGCCGTTGCAGAAGAAGTCGCCGAGCGGGACCTCGACGGCCGGGGTCTCCTCGCCCTCCCAGTACATCCGCAGCAGGGTGCCGCGCCAGGCGCCGTGCGGGTCGGTGGTGCACCACAGGTGGCGGATGGTGCCGGGGCCCTCGATGTCGGCGAGCACCGCCGTCTCGCCGGCGGCGATGTCGATGCTGGGGGAGATCTTCCAGCCCGGCCCCAGCCGGCTCGCCGCCACGGCTCCGGTGCCCTCCGTGGCCCGGCCGCCGCCGGCCCTGGCACCGGTGAAGTTCTCGGCGCTGATGGAGCGGCTCACGGCACGCGTCCTGCGGGAGATGCCGTCGAGTCCAAAGGTCGTCATCGTGTCTTGCCCTCAAGGTGGAGTTGCGGAGCGCGCCGTGGGCCCGTGAGGGCGTCGTGGGCGCGGGGAGGACGCTACGCCGTCGTCGTGGCGGCGCGGCGTTTCAGCATCCCTGAAATCCATTTCACCGAAACGTAGAGCGGCCTCCAAGGGGTGTCAAGAGCTGAGACGGCCGCGTGTTCCGGTACTTGGCGCACCCCGTCTGACCCGGCCTTCTGCGGACAAGTCGCGTGATGTGCGCGCTCCCTTGACGCTGAAATCGATTTCTGCGAACGTGCTCGCCATGCCTCGCAACGCAGTCATCGGTGTGGACATCGGCACCTCGAGCAGCAAGGGCGTACTCGTCGGCCTCGACGGCACCCTGATCCGCTCCGCCGTACGGGAGCACACCCCCGCCAGGCCGGGCCCCGGCCGCTTCGAGATGGACGCCGCCGTCTGGTGGGACGAGTTCACCGCCCTCGCCCGCGAACTGACCGCCCCCGGCGACGTCACCGTCACCGCCGTCGGCGTCAGCGGCATGGGACCGTGCGTCCTGCTGACCGACGAGCACGACACACCGCTGCGCCCCGCGATCCTCTACGGGGTGGACACCCGCTCGGTCCGCCAGATCGAGCGCATCGAGGCCCGGCTCGGCGCGAAGGAGATCATCCGCCGGGGCGGTTCCGCCCTCACCACCCAGGCCGCCGGACCCAAGATCGCCTGGGTCGCCGACGAGGAGCCCGAGCGCTACGCCCGCGCCCGCCGCCTCTACATGCCCAGCTCCTGGCTGGTGCGCAGACTCACCGGCGCCTACGTCCTCGACCACCACTCGGCCAGCCAGTGCACACCGCTCTACGACACCCACGCCCGCCAGTGGTACGCCCCCTGGGCCGCGGAGGTCGCCCCCGGCATCGAGCTGCCGCCGCTGCGCTGGTCCGGCGAGACCGCGGGCACCCTCACTCCGGACGCCGCCCGGGAGACCGGCCTGCCCGCGGGGATCCCGGTGACCACCGGCACGATCGACGCCTGGGCGGAGGCGCTGAGCGTGGGCGCCCAGGGCACCGGCGACCTGATGCTGATGTACGGCACCACCATGTTCCTCGTCCACACCGTCCCAGAGCCCCTCACGAGTGAGTCCCTGTGGGGTACGGTCGGCGCCCTGCCCGGCACCCGCAACCTGGCCGGCGGCATGGCCACCTCCGGGGCGGTCACCAACTGGCTGCGGGACCTGTTCGCCGACGAGGACCACGCCGGCCTGACCCGCCTGGCCGCCGAGTCGGGGCCCGGAGCCAACGGCCTGCTGATGCTGCCGTACTTCTCCGGCGAACGCACGCCGGTCATGGACCCGGACGCCCGCGGTGTGATCGCGGGCCTGACGCTGTCCCACACCCGCGGCGACCTGTACCGGGCGGCGCTGGAGGCCACCGGCTTCGGCGTCCGGCACAACATCGAGGTGATCGAGGCGGCCGGCGGCGACATCCGCCGTGTGGTCGCCGTCGGCGGCGGCACCCAGGGCGCCCTGTGGACGCAGATCGTCTCCGACATCACCGGCCGCCCGCAGGAGCTGCGCACCACCACCATCGGCGCCGGCTACGGCGGCGCACTGCTGGCCGCCGGGCTCGTCCAGGACGTCCGCGTCGACGACTGGAACCCGGTGCGCGAGACGGTGACCCCGCGCCCCGAGCACGCGAAGCGCTACGACGACCTCTACGCCCTCTACCGGCGCCTCTACCCGGCCACCTCGGACGTCGTCCACACCCTGGCGACGCTCCAGGACCGCTGACCGACGGCCCGCCCGGGCCCGCTGACCGACCGCCCGGACCGCCGACCGACTGCCCCCGGCCGCCGGCCGGCGCCCGGAGCCGTGAACGACCCGCTCGACCCGCGCCTGCCCCACCGGCCGGACGCACGACCAACGGAGACCGCATGACCGCGTACACCCTGCCCGTCCTCCACGAGCCGCCGGCCGCAGAGCCGGCCACCGTCTACACCGTGACCAGCGGCGACCTCCGCCCCGCCGCCAACACCACCTGCTGGCCCACCCAGGAGAAGCTGGAGAAGGACCTCGCGGCGGCCGTCACCGCCCTCGGCCGGAAGGTGCGCCGCGGGCACCCCGTCGACGAGGCCAAGGGCCACGGGTTCATCGACAGCCAGCGCGCCGGCATCGAGGTCTTCAGGAACCTGCCCAAGGACGCCCCGCTGATCGTCGTCGAGGCCGTGTGGCAGTACAGCCACCATGTCCTCGCCGGGCTGCGCGACCACCGGGGACCGATCCTGGTCGTGGCCAACTGGAGCGGCGAGTTCCCGGGCCTGGTCGGCCTGCTGGGCCTGGCCGGCAGCCTCACCAAGGCGGGCATCGACTACTCCGTCCTGTGGAGCGCCGACTTCACCGACGAGTGGGCACGGGAGGGCCTGCGCACCTGGCTGGAGACGGGCACCCTCACCCACGACGCCGGCCACGTCCGGCCCCTGCCCCCACTGCCCGAGGACGCCGAGACCGAACTCGGCACGGCTCTCGCCCGGCAGCTGCGCGAAGAGAAGGCGATCATCGGCGTCTTCGACGAGGGCTGCATGGGCATGTACAACGCCATCATCGACGACGAGTTCCTGAACCCGCTCGGCATCTACAAGGAGCGCCTCTCGCAGAGCGCCCTGGTCGCCGAGATGAACAAGGTCTCCGACGAGGAGGCCCAGGCCGTCCGCACCTGGCTGGACGACGCCGGCATGACCTTCCACACCGGCACCGACGAGGCCACCGAACTCACCGACGCGCAGTTGCTCAGCCAGTTCAAGATGTACATCGCCGCGCTGCGCATCTCGGACGACTTCGGACTCGACGCGGTCGGCATCCAGTACCAGCAGGGCCTCAAGGACACGGTGCCGGCCAGCGACCTCGCCGAGGGCCTGCTCAACAACGTCCAGCGCCCGCCCGTGCTCAGCCGCGACGGCGCCCGCGAGCTGTACGCCGGCGCGCCGCTGCCGCACTTCAACGAGGTCGACGAGGGCGTCGCCGTCGACTCCCTGGTCACCAACCGCATCTGGACGGCTATGGGCCTCGACCCGGCCACCACGCTGCACGACATCCGCTGGGGCGAGGAGTACGACGGCCGGTTCGTCTGGGTCTTCGAGATCTCCGGCTCCGTCCCGGCCTCCCACCATGGCGGCTACGACAAGTCGTACAGCATGCGGCAGCCGCCGATGTTCTTCCCGCTCGGCGGCGGCACCCTCAGCGGTGTCTCCAAGCCCGGCGAGATCGTCTGGTCGCGCGTGTTCCTGATGGACGGCCGCCTTCATGTGGACCTCGGCCGCGCGAGCGCCGTCGAGCTGCCCGGGGAGGAGACGCGGCGCCGGCTGGACGCCACCAACCCCCAGTGGCCGATCATGCACGCGGTCCTGCACGGGGTCACCCGCGACCAGTTCATGGCCCGCCACCGCGCCAACCACCTGAACGTCGCCTACGCCCCCGACGCGGCCACCGCCGACCAGGCGCTGCGCGCCAAGGCCGCCCTCTTCGCCGAGCTGGGCGTCGAGGTGCACCTGTGCGGGGACGTGGCGCTGTAGTACCGACCGCTCCCGGCGTTCCGCCCGTCGCCCGTGACGGGCGGAACACCCCCACGAATCCGAGGAGTTCCGCATGGTACGAATGACAGGTTCACGACACAATGAGCAAGATGGCGAGCCGCCGGAGACCGGCGGACCGAGCCGACGCCTCCTGCTCCGTACGGGCCTCGGCCTGACGGCGGCCGGGCTCGCCACCGCCACTTCGAGCGCGGCACCGGCGAGCGCGGCCCCCGGGAGCGCGGCCGCCGTCACCGGACGGAAGATCCGCGACCTCACGGGCCCTGCCGAGACGGGCGCGTTCGGCGCCGCCTGGACCGACCTCGGCATACCCGTCCGCTGTCCCGACGGCACGATGCTCTTCGTCTGCGGCGACACCTTCGACGGCGCCGGCGTGGGCGACGGCGACTGGCGCGCCCCGGTGGGCCTGCGGGCCCGGCGCCCCGACCTCGACGCCCTCGTCGTCGACGACAGCGTGGGCGGCGCGCACGCGGTGGGCCTGGTCCCGGAGGGCCACGAGAACGGCACCACCGCCATACCGTCGGACGTCTTCACCGTCGGCGGCACGATGTACATGCACCTGATGCGCGGCGTCCTGTACCGCACCCACCACTCCGACTTCTGGCGCTCGACCGACAACGGCGAGACCTGGCAGTACCTGTGCCAGTGGCCGGGCGACCAGTACGGCGGCCAGTTCCAGCAGAAGACGTACGCGGTCGCCGACGACGGCTACTGCTACGTCCTGTCGACGGTGTTCAACCGGGACGTGCCCTCCGACCTCCTGCTGCACCGCGTCCGCCAGGACCGGGTCGGTGACCCGGCGGCCTACGAGCCCTGGGGGTACGCGGGCGGCGCCTGGGCGTGGGGCAACTACCCGACCACCATCACCGCCCGCCGCCGGTGGGGCGAGATCTGCTTCCGCGCGATGGGCGGCCGGTACGCCCTGACCTGGCTGAACATGGAGCCCCTGTCGATGCGCGCGCAGATCTTCGCGCTCCCGACGAGCAACCTGTTCACCACCCCAGAGCAGACCGTCGTCGTGCCGACCACACCGGGCCACGAGTCGGGCAACGCGGTCGCCAGCCCTTACGGCGGCTTCATCCTCCCCGGGTCGACCTTCGGCGACTTCGACATCGCCGTGAGCCAGTGGTATGACGACCGCAACTACCGGGTCATGCAGTACCGGATCAACGGTCTCGCGGTCTGAGCACGTTCCCCGTCCGCCCCACCGAGGAGTACCCGTGCGCACACGCAGACTGCTCATCACCCTGGTGGCCGGGCTGGCCGCCGTCACGGCGTCCACGACCCCCGCCGTCCAGGCCGACACCGGGAGCCCACCGGCCCCCGCCGCCGGTACCGCCACACCCGCCAACGCCCAGGAGAGCACCTGGTTCTCCACGGCCGGCATCGATCCGGGCGCCACCGTCGGGGCCCCCGCCGCCGGCGACAACAGGGAACACGGCGACCTGTGGCCGTCGTGCTGGTCGGGAGACGACAACCTCTACGCCGCCTACGGCGACGGCGTCGGATTCGGCGACACCTGGCAGGACATCGGCGTGGCCCGGATCAGCGGCATGCCCGGCAACCTGACCGGCACCCAGCGCGCCTCGGGCGACGGGGTCGGCCGGATCTGGGGCGACCCGCAGCAGTACTACCGCAAACCCACCGGCATGGCCTGCGTCAACGGCGACCTGTACCTCGCCGTCCAGGACCTCAGGCGCGGCACGCTCGACAACGCTCCCAGCGCCACCGTCGTCAAGTCCACCGACAAGGGCGCGACCTGGACGTCGGACAAGACCACGCCGATGTTCTCCGACGAGAAGTTCACCACCGTCATGTTCCTCGACTACGGCAAGGACAACGCGAACAGCCCGGACGGATACGTCTACGCCTACGGCCTCGACCACAACTGGCGCGACACCTTCGACCCCGACCCGGACCCCACCGACCTCTACCTGGCCCGGGTGCCCGCCGACTCCGTCCAGGACCGGTCCGCCTGGCGGTTCTACGCCGGTGACGGCGCCGGCACCCCGCGGTGGACGCCGGACATCGGCCGGCGGGTGGCGGTCCTGCACGACGACCGGCGCGTCTACCAGAACGTGGGAACCCCGGGCCGCGTCAGGGACCTCAGCGTCATCAGCCAGGGCGGCGTCGTCTACAACAAGCCGCTGAACCGCTACATCTACACCTCGTGGACCGAGTACACCTTCGAGTTCTACGAGGCGGCCACCCCCTGGGGCCCGTGGAAGCGCTTCACCCCGAAGGACTTCGGCGGCTACCCCTGGACACACACGAAGCACGGCGGCTACGCCACCACCATCCCGTCCAAGTACATAGCCGCGGACGGCAGGTCGATGTGGCTGCAGTCCAACGTCTGCCCCTGCGGCGGCGGTTACCCGGGCGGGGACTTCTGGGCGTACACCTACTCGCTGCGCCGGATGTCCCTCACCCCGTCCGAGCCCACCACACCCGGCAACGCACCCGACGGCGCGCGCAACCTCGCGCGCGAACCCGGCACCGTCCCGGTCGAACGCGCCACCCACTTCGGCACCGCGATCTACAACGACGGCGACAAGGCGCAGAACGAGGACGACTGGAACGACGAACGCAAACCGACCAGCTGGTGGGGCTACACCTGGCCGCGCCAGTACCGGCTCAACCAGGTCGCCTACACGACCGGCCGGATGTTCGGCGACGGCGGCTGGTTTGGCAGCGCGCCCCGGATCCAGATCCGCCGCGACGGCGTCTGGCGCGACGTCGAGGCCCAGCACGGCACCCCCGCCTACCCCACCTCGTCGGCCGCCGGCACGAACCGGACCTACGTCTTCGACTTCGCCACCACCAGCGGCGACGGCGTGCGCGTCGTCGGAGGCAGCGGAGGCACCCAGACGTTCACCTCGATCGCCGAACTGGAGGTGTCCTACCGCCAGCCGGGCGGTCGGCCCTCCGCTGCGTCACCACCGGGCGGTTCGTAGCATGAGGCCATGAACGGCACGGTTCCGGACACGATGCGGGCGGCGTACATCGACGCCGTCGGACCCGCCGACGCCATCCGGTACGGGGAACTCCCCGTACCGCAGGCCGGGCCCACGGACGTACTGGTACGGGTGTCGGCCGTCGCCGCCGATCCCGTGGACACCTTCGTACGCTCCGGCGCGTACGCCACACCGCTGCCCACGCCGTTCGTCGTCGGCCGCGACCTGGTGGGCGAGGTCGCCGCGACCGGGCCCGGCGCCGCGGGCTTCGCCGTCGGGCAGCGGGTGTGGTGCAACAGCCTGGGCCACGGCGGCCGGCAGGGCTCCTTCGCCCAGTACGCGACGGTCGCCGCCGAACGCCTCTACCCGGCGCCGCCCGGCGTCGATGGCGAAGACCTCGTGGCGGCCGCCCACCCGGCCGCCTCCGCCTGGCTCGCGCTGTTCCGGCACGGGCGGCTGCGGGCCGGGGAGACCGTGTACGTCGGGGGCGGCGCCGGGAACGTGGGCGGCGCCGCCGTCGCCCTCGCCGCCCGCGCCGGAGCCCGAGTGGTCGCCACGGCGCGTGCGGAGGACGCCGAGGCGGTGCGGGAACTGGGCGCCGCCGAGGTCCTCGACCACCACGCGCCCGACCTCGGCGCACGCGTGCGCGGAGCCGCCCCCGACGGCTACGACGTGCACCTGGACACGTCCGGGCACGGGGTGCTCGCCGACGCGGTGGAGTCGCTGGCCCGGGGCGGGCGCCTGGTCGCCATGGTGGGACTGGGCACCGGGCCCGCCGCACTGCCGGTGAGCCGGCTCTACACCCGCGACGCGAGCATCGTGGGCTTCGCCATCAGCAACGCCACGACCGCCGACCTCGCCGAGGCGGCACGGGGCGTCGTGGGCGTCCTGACCGACACCCCGTGGCGCCCGCGCATCGCCGGCCGGCTGCCGATGTCGCGGACGGCCGACGCCCACCGCGGGCTGGAGGCCGGCCGGGTGCGGGGCCGGCTGGTCCTCACGCCTTCTTGATCGTCTTTCCGGCGGGCCGGGCGCGGTCCATGATGGACGTGACGGAGGAAACCAGTCACCAGCTCCTGGGGGTCCAGGAATGCGCCGTGAAGACCTGCCGGCACCGGAGTCCGGACTGCTGCTCACCCACTTCCTCACCGTGGTCGACGTGCCGCGCTCGCGTGCCTTCTACTCGGAGGTGCTCGGCGGCGAGGTCGTGCTCGCGGAGAACCCGTGCATCGTCAAACTCGCGAACAGCTGGATCATCATGAACCCGGGCGGCGGACCCACGCCGGACAAACCCGACGTCACGCTGCGCCCGCCCGACGACCCCGGGACGGCGACGAGCTTCCTCAACATCCGGGTCGCCGACATCGAGCGCTGCCACCGCGAGTGGAGCGCGCTCGGCGCCGAGTTCCTCACCCCGCCGATCGACCGGAAGGCCGAGCTGCGGTGCTACCTGCGCGATCCGGACGGCTACCTGATCGAGGTCGGCCAGGCCACCGGACTGCTGGAGGGCATCCTCGCCGATCCGCCCGCGGGCCCGGGGCAGGGCTGAGGCGCCGGACCGGGCCCGGGCCGCTCAGGGCTGCGGACGGACGGTCAGCATCTGCTGGGCGTGACCCACGGGCCCGTCCACGTCGTGCAGCACGGTGCTGGTGATGCCCTGACCGGTGGGCCCGAAGACGACGGTGGTGTCCAGCCCGGTCCAGCGGCCCCGCGGCGCACGGTGCAGGTGGAGGGTCAGATCGACGTTCGGGAACATCCACTCCCGGGGCGACTGGCGCACCGCGATGCCGTTGGCCGTGTCGACCAGCGCGACGTAGGAGGCCAGCGGACTCGCGCTCTCCCCGGCGACCAGGTCGAGACCGGTGGAGATCCAGGCGGTGGTGCGGCCGGGGGAGGGCGGCGAGAGCGGGCGTACGTCCAGGGAGGCGATGTAGCCGCCGGGCCACTCGGTCTCCATCGGCCAGCGGGCCAGCGTGTCCGGCGCGGGGAGCCGGTCGGCGCCCCCGCCGGCGACGGCGCTCGTGTCCCCGTCCGCCAGCAGCCACGCCCTGGCCCGCGCCACGGACCGGCCCGCCGTCAGCACGGTCGCCTCGACCAGCTCGATGGTGCGTCCCGGCCGGACGGTCTCCACCCGTATCTCGCACTCGTCCAGCGCCGGGCGGCCCAGGATGTCGAAGCCGATCCGGCTCAGCGACATGTCCGCCGCACCGGGGCGGTCCGCCAGATGGCGGTCCACGGCGTGGACGATCAGACCCCCGAGCGGACTGAAGTGCTGCTCGTCCGGGCTCCACGCCCCGCCCACGTGCGGGGTGGGCTTGTAGCGGTGCTCGTCGATCCGCTCGTAGTAGCTGTCCGGGGTCGCTGTGCTGGTGTTCAACGGGCTGCTCCTGGAACGACGGCGGTGACGAGGGCCGGGGCCGGCCGGGACGGCGGCGCCGGGGCCGCGACCAGGATAGTTCGGCGGCGAATCCGTCCCGGGCCCGAGTGGCGCCCCGTCGGCTGGGCACCCATACCGTCCAGGAAGCCGAGGGGGCGCGCAGGCGAAGGAGCACCGCGATGGCGAAGCACCGCGACGACGGCGAGCGCCTGAAGAAGGGCGACAAGGTCACCTGGAGCAGCCACGGCTCCCGCACCGAGGGCGAGGTGGAGAAGAAGATCACCGAGCGCACCGAGGCTGCGGGCCGCACCGTGGACGCCTCCGCGGACGATCCGCAGTACCAGGTTCGCAGCGACAAGTCGGGCAGGTCGGCGGTGCACAAGCCGTCCGCGCTGAAGAAGAAGTGAGGTGACATGGACGGCGACGAGCAGGACGAGACCCGGGACGCGTTCCACGAGCTGGTGAACATGACACCGGCGGAACTGGACAAGTGGCTCGACAGCGACGAGTCCCGCGACGCCGGGCACCACCAGGACGGGGGCGAGTCGGTCGGGCACGCGTCCGGCCGCCGGATCGTCGAGATCCTGCGGAAGAAGAACGGCGACCTCTCCGACGACGACTACGAGCACATGCGCAAGGTCGTCGGCTACGTCCGCCGGCACCTGGCCCAGCGTCCGTCGGGCGACGTCGAGGACACCCGGTGGCGGTACTCGCTCATGAACTGGGGCCACGACCCCCTGGGGCGCCATGGGTGACGACGCGCACCGGCGTCCCGAGGGCGTCAGCGACGCGACGGTCGAGGCCCTCGGGTCCCTGTCCAAGGCGCTGGAGACGACCGAGTGCGCCCGCGGCCACCTGTTCGCCTTCCACCAGTTCACCGGCTCGGCGGACTTCGAGCTCGACCGCGCGGTCGAGCTGCTGCGCGCCGCCGGCCACGAGGACTGGGCCGAGCGCGTCCGCACGGAGATCCTGGGCCGCAACGTCATCCCCGGCCACTGGACCTTCCAGATCGTCGAGGCGTACGACCGGACGTACTACCAGGCGTTCCGGGACCTGGCGCGGGAAGCGGTGACGCGCCTGGCCGGGGGCCGCGACCACCTCTACGAGGCGGAGCTGAAGGAGGCACGCCGGACCAGGAATCACCCGGACCACACGTCCCGCCCCGACGGCGCCGTCTGACGGCAGCCTGCGGCGGGCCCGTCGCTCAGTCGCGTCCCCGGGCCCGCCTGAAGCGGTCCAGCCCCTCGGCGAGATCGACGATCGGGTCCGGATAGGCGCCGTACGCGGACCGCTCCTCCTGGGGCAGCCGCCACGGCTCGTGCACGGAACGGCCCTCCAACCCCGCCAGCTCGGGTACCCAGCGCCGGACGTACGCCCCGTCGGGGTCGAACCGCCGCGCCTGCGTCGTGGGGTTGAGGACACGGTGCGGGCGGGTGTCGGTGCCGGTGCCCGCGGCCCACTGCCAGTTGAGCTGGTTGTTGGCCACGTCGCCGTCGGCGAGCAGCCCGAGGAAGTGCCGGGCGCCCACCCGCCAGTCCACGTACAGCGTCTTGGTGAGGAAACTCGCGACGAGCAGGCGGCCCCGGTTGTGCATCCAGCCCTCGTGCCGCAGCTGGCGCATCGCGGCGTCCACGATCGGATAGCCCGTGCGCCCCTCCCGCCACGCGGCGGTGTCGGCCTCGGCGGCGGCACCGGTGCGCCAGCGGTCGTGCCGGGTGCGGTAGTCGGCGGCCGAGGAGTGAGGGCGGGCGGCCAGCACCTGGTGGTGGAAGTCCCGCCAGGCCAGCTGCCGCACGAACGCCTCGGCGCCGGTGCCGCCCTTGCGCCGGGCCCGGTGGAACACCTCGACGGGGGAGAGGGCGCCGAAGTGCAGGTCGGGGGAGAGCCGGGAGGTCGCGTCGCCGGCCAGGTCGTCGTGGTGGTCCGCGTAGCCCGTGATGCCGCCGCGCGACCAGGCCGTCAGACGCTTCCTGGCCTCCCGTTCCCCGCCGGCGGGCAGGCCCGGGGACAGCCCCGTCAGGTCCCCGCGGGCGGGCAGCGGCTCCGAGCCGACGCCGTCCGGGACGGGGACCTTGCGCGCGGCGGCCAGCGGCTCGCGGACGGAGTGCTCGCTCCAGCGCCGGAAGTACGGCGTGAAGACGGCGAAGTGGTCGGAGGAGGCCGGGGTGACGGAGCCCGGGGCCAGCACGGTCGTCACGGCGTCGTGGACGTGCAGCCGGCAGCCCCGCGCCTCGAGCGCGGAGCGCAGGAGTTCCTCGCGCCGGTGGGCGTGCGCGCTGACGTCGGCCGCCATGTGCACCTCGTCGGCCTCCGCCTCGCCAACCACCGCGCACACCTGTTCGACCAGGTCGCCGGAGCGGAAGAACAGCCGCCCGCCCCGCTCCCGCAGACCCGCGTCCAGGTCCCGCAGGCAGTCGGCGAGGAGGGCGAGCCGGTTGGGCGCGGCGAAGCCGGCGGCGTCCACGGCCCGGTCACGTACGAACAGCGGCACCACGGGCGCGGAGCGGTCGAGGGCCGCGCGCAGCGGCGGATGGTCGTGCAGCCGCAGATCGCGGGTGAACAGGACGACCGACGTGGTCATGGCGCTCCTCGCAGGGGGTCCGCGCGACGCTACCCGACCGGAGAGTGCCCTTGGCGGGGACGCGCGGGTCCGCGCCGCCGCCCCGTCGCCGGTCCGCGGCGGGTTGAGCCGTAGCGGCGGTCCGGACGGGCCCGGCGAGGAGCCGACCGGTCGGCGCCGGCCCCTCCACAAGCCCGTGCACGCAGGAGTGCGTCCGGCGGAGCGACACGGTCGGGCCGGGAGCGAGGGCGTGGCGGACTGCATGGCCGGGTTTTTCGGCCGTGCGCGGGTGCGGTGCGTCGGGCGGCGCCCGGCAGGCGTCGGCGCGGCACAGGCGTGCCGGTGCGGCGCACGCCCGGCCGGGGGAGTTGGTGCCCGGTCGTCCGTGGGGCTGCGGTGGGCGGTGTCCGGGCGGCGTCGGCGCGGTACAGGGGTGGGGCGGGACCGGTGCGGCGCACGCCCGGCCGGGGTGTCGGTGCCCGGTCGTCCGTGGGGCTGCGTCGGGCGGTGTCCGGGAGGTGTCGGGGCGGTACAGGGGTGGGGTGGGACCGGCCGGGGCGTCGGTGCCTGGTCGTCCGTAGGGCGGCAGCCCGGGGTGCGCGGTGTCCCGGTGTCACGGGGCGGGGTGTCGTGAGAACCCCGTCGGACCTGTGCGGAGCGCGTGCGCACGGCAGCCCGGGCACGCGGGACGTCGGTCTCACGGGGCCGGGGTGTCCTGGGCCCCGTCGGACGGTCGCGGAGCGCGCGCGGCGGCGCGGGCGATGTTGCGGGCCATGCCGCCGAAGACCACGGCGTGGAAGGGCCACACGCTCCACCAGTAGGCCTGGCCCGCCAGCCCGTGGGGATGGAACAGCGCCCGCTGGCGGTACCGCGTCCGCCCGGCGTCGTCCGTCTCGGCGTACATCTCCAGCCAGGCGAGCCCCGGCAGCCGCATCTCGGCGCGCAGGCGCAGCAGCCGGCCGGGGACGATCTCCTCGACCCGCCAGAAGTCGAGCGAGTCGCCGACCCGCAGCCGCGCGGCGTCCCGGCGGCCCCGGCGCAGGCCCACCCCGCCGGCCAGCCGGTCCAGCCAGCCCCGTACCGCCCACGCCAACGGGAAGGAGTACCAGCCGTTGTCGCCGCCGATGCCCTCCACGACCCGCCACAGCGCGTCGGGCGGCGCGTCGACGGTCAGCGCGCGGTCGTCGGTGTAGAGGCTGCCGCCGGCCCAGTCGGGGTCGGTGGGCAGCGGATCGCTCGGCGCCCCCGGCACGGACGCGGACGACCAGCGGGTGGCGACCCGGGCCTCGCGCACCCGTTGCAGGGCCAGCCGCAGCGCGTCGTCGAAGCCGAGCGGGTATCCCGGCGGTGGCGGCACGTACCGGACGATGTCGTTCTCGCGGCACACCACCTCGTGCCGCAGCGACTCGGTGAGCGGGCGCGCGATGGCCGCCGGGACCGGCGTGACCAGCCCGACCCAGTGGCTGGACAGGCCGGGGGACAGCATCGGCACCGGCAGGATCAGCCGCCTGGGCAGCTCCGCGACCTCGGCGTAGCGGACCATCATGTCGCGGTAGGTGAGGATGTCGGGGCCGCCGACGTCGAAGGCCCGGGTCACCTCCGCCGGCATCGTGGCGCTGCCGACGAGCGCCCGCAGCACATCCCGGACGGCGACCGGCTGGATCCGGGTGTGGACCCAGCTGGGCGTGACCATCACCGGCAGCCGCTCGGTGAGGTAGCGCAGCATCTCGAAGGACGCCGACCCGGAGCCGATGACGACCGCCGCGCGCAGCACGGTCGTGGGCACGCCCGAGGCCAGCAGGATGCGCCCGACCTCGGCCCGCGAGCGCAGGTGCGGCGAGAGGTCCCGTTCCGGCACGCCGGACGGGGTCAGGCCGCCCAGGTAGACGATGCGCCGTACGCCTGCCGCCTCGGCCCGCTCGGCGAAGGTGCGCGCCGCCCGCCGGTCGGTCGCCTCGAAGTCGTCGCCGCTGCCGAGCGCGTGCACCAGGTAGTAGGCGACGTCGACGCCCTCCATCGCCCGCGCCACCGAGCCGGCGTCGGTGACGTCCCCGCGCACCACCTCGGCCTTCCCGGCCCACGGATGGTCGCGCAGCTTGTGCGGGGAGCGGGCCAGGCACCGCACCCGGTGCCCGGCGTCGAGCAGTTCGGGCACGAGGCGGCCCCCGACGTACCCCGTCGCGCCGGTGACCAGGCAGCGCAGGCCCGCTCCGCCGCTCTCGTCGCTCACCCGGTCGGGTCCTTCGCTTCCCTGGCTCATGCGGCTCCGTCGTTCGCGGGACAGTCGTCACCGTCACCCCTTCCCCCCGACGGGCCGCGGTGGACGCGTCCCGGCCCAGGTCGACCCTTCTATACGCTGATCGCGTGGCGACAGCGAACCGGCGCGGACAGCACGCGCACGAGCGGAGGACCGGCCCCGGCCCCGAGGCGAGCGACCTGCACGTGCTCGCCGCACGGCTGAGGCGGATGAACGGCGAGATCAACCGACTCGTGCACGGCTTCGCCGGCAGCCACGGCCTGCACGCCACCGACGTCCAGGCGCTCGCCGCGATCCTGGACGCGCGCGAGCCCATGACGCCCGGGCGGCTGCGCGAGCACCTGGGGCTGACCTCGGGCGCGGTGACGGCGTGCGTGGACCGGCTGGAGCGCGCGGGGCACGTGCGCCGGGTCAGGGAGAGCGCCGACCGCAGGGTCGTCCACCTGCGCTACGTGCCCGAGGCCAAGGAGGCGGCCCGGAGGTACTTCCTCCCGCTGGCCGAGGCCGCCGCCGCCGCCCGTTCGCGCTTCGACGACGAAGAACTCGCGGTCGTGGTGCGTTTCCTGACGGCGATGAACGAGGAGCTGCGCCTCGTGCGGTCGGACGAGCGCTGACCGTCCCGGCCCTACCGCATACGGGGGAGTGACCGGGGCACACACCGGTGTGTCATGAGGGCGCAAGTAACTCGATGATTGAGATTGTTTATGATCGAGTCACTTTCCCGCCGGTACGCAGACCTGGAGACCCGCCACCGATGTCCACCCCCTCCCGATGGGCCCGCCGGCTCGTCCCCGCGGTCCTGCTCCTGGTCTGGCTCGGCATCGGCGGAGCGCTCGGGCCGTACGCCGGAAAGCTCGGCGAGGTCGCCACCAACGACCGGGCCGCCTTCCTGCCCCGCAGCGCGGAGTCCACCCGGGTCGTCGACGCCCAGAAGGCCTTCCAGCAGGACGAGACGCTCCCGGTGATCGTCGTGTGGACCGCCGACGGCGGCGACGGCTCCGTCACCGGCCACCGGGCCGAGGCCACCCGCTCCCTCGCACCCCTGAAGGGCGAGCCGGGTGTCGTAGGGCAGGCGTCGCCCGCGCTGCCCTCCGAGGACGGCGAGGCGCTCCAGGCCGTCGTCCAGGTCGAACCCGGCCTCGGCGACGCACTGCCCGACGTCCTGGCGAGGATCGGCGACGCGGCCGGACGGGTGCCGGGCACGCAGGCGCAGCTGGCCGGCCCCGCGGCCTCCCAGGCGGACCTCTCCGACGCCTTCTCGGGCATCGACGGGCTGCTGCTGGGCGTCGCGCTGATCACGGTGCTGGTGATCCTGCTGCTCGTCTACCGCAGCGTCCTGCTGCCCCTCGTCATCATCCTGGGCGCCGTCTTCGCCCTGGGGCTGGCCTGCGCGGTCGTCTACGCGCTGGCCGAGCGCGACGTCGTACGCGTCGACGGGCAGGTCCAGGGCATCCTCTCCATCCTGGTCATCGGCGCCGCCACCGACTACGCGCTGCTGCTCACCGCCCGCTTCCGCGAGGAGCTGGCCCGGCACCCGGACCGCTTCACCGCGGTGCGCGCCGCGCTGCGGGCCTCCTGGAGCGCCGTCGTGGCCAGCGCGGCCACCGTCGCCCTCGCCCTGCTGGCGCTGCTGCTCAGCGACCTGACCAACAACCGCGCGCTCGGACCCGTCGGCGCCATCGGCATCGTCTGCGCCGTACTGAGCACGCTCACCTTCCTGCCCGCCGTCCTGGTCCTGCTCGGCCGGGCCGCGTACTGGCCCGCGAAGCCCGTACCGGCCGGCGACCCGGAGGCGGCCGGCGGACACCGGCTGTGGCACCGCGTCGCGGAACTGGTGGACCGGGCCCCGCGCCGCATCTGGGCCGTCTCGCTGGCCGCGCTGCTCGCCTGCGCCGCCTTCGCACCGGCCTTGAACTCCAAGGGCGTGCCCCTGGACGAGATCTTCGTGAACGACACCCCGTCGGTCGCCGCGCAGCAGACCCTGGCCCGGCACTTCCCGGGCGGTTCCGGCAACCCGGCGGTGATCATCGCCGAGGCCGACCGTCTCGACCCCGTCCTCGCGGCGGCCCGCGACACCCGCGGCGTCGCCTCCGCCGCCCCGGTGACCGCCTCCGGCCGCCCCGGCGGCGGTGAGCCCGAGGTGGTTGACGGGCGGGTGCGGATCGACGCGACGCTCCAGGCGCCGGCCGACAGCGACGCCGCCAAGAGCACCGTGGCCCGCCTCAGGACGGCCCTCCACGAGGTGCGGGGCGCGGACGCCCTCGTCGGCGGCTACACCGCCCAGCAGTACGACACCCAGCGCACCGCCGAGCACGACCGCACGCTCATCGTGCCCGTGGTCCTCGCCATCATCCTGGTCATCCTGACCGGCCTGCTGCGCTCGCTGCTGATGCCCGTGCTGCTGGTGGCGACGGTGGCGCTGAACTTCGTGGCCACCCTGGGCGTCTCGGCGCTGGTCTTCACCCACGTCTTCGGCTTCAGCGGCACGGACGCCTCCGTCCCGCTGTACGGCTTCGTCTTCCTGGTCGCCCTCGGCGTGGACTACAACATCTTCCTCATGTCCCGGGTGCGCCAGGAGTCCCTGCGCCACGGGGTGCGGGAGGGCACCCTGCGCGGTCTGACGGCCACCGGCGGCGTGATCACCTCGGCCGGAGTCGTCCTCGCCGCCACCTTCGCCGCGCTCGGCGTGATCCCGCTCGCCTTCCTGGTGCAGATCGCCTTCATCGTGGCCTTCGGGGTCCTGCTGGACACGCTGGTCGTGCGCTCGCTGCTGGTCCCGGCGCTCGCCCGCGACATCGGCGCCGTCGCCTGGTGGCCCGGGCGGCCCGGACGCCGGGCCGGGGCGGGCCGGGAGTGACCCGTCCCCGCCCCGCCGGGCGCCTCACGCGTCCGGACGCCGCGCCAGGGGCCGCACCGTGCCGAGGAAGCGCCGTACGTCGATCTCGATGACGACCCGCTCCGAGTTCGCCCGGGGCTGCCGGTAGCGGGCGGCGTAGCGGGCCTCCGCGTCGCGGACCGCCGCCGCGTCGTCCCGTACGGACGCGACGCCCTCCAGCGTGGACCAGTGCCTGCCCTCCACCTGACCCACCGCGACGACCGCTCCGGCGGCCCGCCGCACGTTGCGGGCCTTCGTGGTGTCCCGGCTGGTGATGACCCGCGCGGTGCGCGTGGCGTGGTCGTACGTCACCCCGACCGGGACCAGGTGGGGCGTCCCGTCGGCCCGCGGCGTCGACAGGAAGCAGATGCGGCGCTCCTGCCAGAACCGGACGAACTCGTCGTCCGCGTCGTGCTGTTCCCCGGTGTCCATCCGCTCTCCTCACCCGCGCAGCGTGCGTCCCTTCCGGGACAGCATCGCCCGGCGGGCCGGACGCCCGCGCGGCGGGGTCCGGACGGCGGGGGCTCGGTTCAGGCGGCGTCCCGTTCGGACGCCCGGGCCGGCTCCGGGCGCGGACCCGGGGAGTGGTGGCTCCGGCCGCCGGGGAGCAGGCGCAGATGCCGCCGCCGTGCATGCCGGGGCGGCCCGGGATCACCGAACAGCCGGTCCTCCAGGTACGTCATGGTGAACAACAACAGCCCCAGCCCGGGCAGTAGTAGGACGGCAACGGTAACCACGCCGCAGGTCCCCCTCCGCTGTGGACGACTCCCTGCGGGTGCCCCGGCCGGGGCCGGTGATGAGCCCGCCGGGAGTGAAGATGACGCAACTGTCGGACATATGGGGCAAGTGGCGGAAAAGAGTGGTGCGTGCGCTGGGTCATGTTCGTGCCGTCCGTGGGTAGGCGGCTCCGACGGCAGACAAGTCGTCTCCGAGGAACGGAGCAGCCGAGCCGATGTCGCACACCTCCCCGCCCGCCGAACCGGCCACGGACCCGCAGCTGGCGGTCTCGTGGTCGGACTGGGTCGGCGACCACACCACGTCACTGATCGGGATACCGCTGCGCATCGCGCTCATCGTCGTGATCCTGCTCGTGCTGCGCGCGGTGGCGAAGCGGGCGATCACCCGGGTCGTCCAGCGGGTCCTGGAGCCGTCGGCGGGCGAGACCGAACGCAGCCGCCCCCGCAGGCCGGCCCGCGGCGCCGCCGTCCTGCACCGCGACCGGTCCCGGGCCCGGCAGCGGCGCGAACAGCGGGCCCGCACCATCGGCTCGGTGCTCAGCAGCGCCGTGACCATCGTGCTCTTCATGGTCGGCGTGGCCATGGTGCTCGACCAGGTCGGCATCGCCCTCGGCCCCCTGCTGGCCAGCGCCGGGGTGGTCGGCCTGGCCATCGGTTTCGGCGCCCAGAGCCTGGTCGCGGACTATCTGTCCGGGCTGCTCATCATGGTCGAGGACCAGTACGGCGTCGGCGACTCGGTCGACCTCGGCGAGGCCGTCGGCGAGGTGGAACAGGTCGGCCTGCGCCTCACCCACGTGCGCGACCTCAACGGCGGCCTGTGGCACATCCGCAACGGCGAGATCCTGCGCGTGCGCAACGACAGCCAGGAGTGGGCCCGCGCCGTGCTGGACGTCACCGTGGCCCACGACGCCGACCTCGACACGGTCTACCGTGTCCTGGAGGACACCGGACGGGCGCTGCGCGAGAACCCCGACTTCGCGGACGTCCTGCTCGAGGAACCTGCGGTATGGGGCGTGCAGTCCCTGGACGCCGAGGGGGTCCAGGTGCGCCTCGCCGTCAAGACCGTGCCGCTCCAGCAGTGGGGCGTCACCCGCGAGCTGCGCCGCCGGGTCAAGGAGGCGCTGGACGACGCGGGCGTCGAGAGCCCCTTCCCGCGGCGGTCGGTGTGGCTGCGTACCGACGACCCGGAGGACGAGTCGCAGGCGCTGACGGGCTGACGGACGGCCCGCCGGCGCCGGATTTGCCGGACCGGCAAACATCTTTGGTGCCTTCCGGACGGCCGGGGCAGCCTGCACGCGGGGTGCGCGAGAGTCGCGCGCCCCGCCGTGCACACGGCCGCGCCCGCCTCAGGAGGCACCATGACCGACATCCCCGCGCCGGCCCCCGCCGCGGAGTTCTGGGAGGCCCGCTACCGCGACACCGGACGCGTCTGGAGCGGGCGTCCCAACGAGCCGCTGGTCCAGGAGGCGGCCGGCCTCGTCCCCGGAACCGCGCTCGACCTCGGCTGCGGCGAAGGGGCGGACGCTGTGTGGCTGGCCTCCCGCGGCTGGCGGGTCACCGGCACGGACATCTCCGCCACCGCCCTCGCGCGCGCCGCCGGGCACGCCGCCGAGGCCGGGGTCGGCGACCGCGTCGCCTGGGAACGCCACGAGCTGGGGCCCTCGTTCCCCGAGGGCTCCTTCGACCTGGTGAGCGCCCACTATCTGCAGTCACCGGTCGAGCTCGACCAGCAGGCGGTGCTGCGCGCCGCCGCACGGGCCGTGGCGCCCGGCGGCACCCTGCTGGTCGTCATGCACGCCGGCTGGCCCTCGTGGCAGACCGAGCCGCCCTTCGACGCGGTCTTCCCCACCCTGGACGGCCTCCTCGCCGAACTCGCCCTGTCCGAGGGGGAGTGGAGCGTCGAGACCCGTCGTACCGCGCGTCGGCCGAGCGTCTCGCCCGAGGGCGTCGAGGGCTTCCGCGAGGACCATGTGTGGCGCCTGAGGCGCGCGGTTTTCGTTGAATGAGTTATCTCCTGAGAATTTTGTGATGAAAGGCATGTTCTGGGACTTATCGGACACCCTTGGGTGTGAAGGCCATTTGGCTACCAGAGGGAGATGGTGAAATGCCTTCTAAGGACAAGGTGCTCAAGGAAGTCACCCGCACCGAGAACATCGACATCGACGCGGTACTCGACCCCGCCGAGCCCGACGGAGTCTTCCGCGACAGCCGCGAGTGCGCCGCGCTCGCCCTGCAGTCCGGAGGTACCAACCTCCTGCTCTCGCCGCCGACCCCGCGCCCGAAGAAGGGCTGACGGACCGACGGGAGAACGTGATGGAGCAGTCGAGCACATCGGCCCTCCTGCAGGGAACGGTGCTTGAGCTCGCTTCCGACGTGGTCTCCGCTCTTCGGAGCGGAGACCACGTGCGAGCGGGGAGCACCCTGACGGGAGGCGGCGCCGGTGAGGGCGTCGCCCGGGCGGCGGTACGCGTCCTGGGCGCCGACGCCCTCCTGCCCGGCGTCCTGCTGGGCATCCCGCCCGACCCCGGGCAACTCGCCGTGTTCAAGGACGCGGTGGCGGCCCATCCGCCGCGCGCCGACGCGGCACCCACCGTCGTGTGGAGCCACTGGGCCATGACCCGGGCCCTGCGCCGGAGCGAACCGTCCCCGGACGGCCCGCCCGCCGACGGTTCGGGCGCCGAACCCGACGCCCGCTGGCTCGACGGCGCCGGCTGGCAGTTCCTGACCCACCAGCTCGCCGTCCTCGCCCCGCTCGCGCTGCCCGGCGAGGAGTGCGCGGTGACCCGCGTGGCGCGCGGCCGGCCCGTGGACGTCGCCCGCGGCTTCGTACGGGCGGTGCGCCGCCGCGACTGGCAGCAGGCGGCCGGGGCCGGGCGCTGGCTCACCCTCCTGGACGGGGTCCCCGACACCCTGGGCCTGGAAGCCGGGCTGGACTTCGTACGCCTCATGGGCGGTTCCGACCCGCGGGTGGCCCTGCAACTGGAGGCGGCGCGGCTGATGCCGGCCGGAGTCCTCCTGTGAGCGCCGGGGACGCGGGCGTGCGCGCCCCCGGTGTCCGCGGCGTCGAGGAGGCGGCACTGGACTGGGTGTGGGCCCACCGGGACCGCTTCGCACTCGGCGAGGACGCGCTGGCGGCCGACGGCCAGGTCAACCGGACGTGGAAGCCCCTGGGCGAGCTGACCCAGGTCTGCGCCTCCGTGTCCCGGTGCACCCCGCCCGGGGACCCGCTGCACACCCGGGTGTCCGAACTGCTGGACTTCGCCTGGCAGCAGACCCACCGGGGCGAACTCTTCCCGCTCATGCAGTCGCTGGAGCCCTTCGCCACCTACCCGCTGGAGGTGTACGCGGCCTTCGCCTCGGCCGGACTGCGGCACCCCGGCTACGAGGCGTCCGCCGCCGCGGTGGCCCGCACCCGCGGCTGGCGGCTGACCGAGCAGTACCCCACCCGGCGCCTCGGCGTGCTCGAGGCGGAGCGGCGCAGCGGCATCCACCCGCACGGGGACGTGCCGCAGGCGATGGGCCGCACCTGGCTGGGCGGCCTGCCGGAACCGTGGACCTTCGAACGCGCGGCCGGTTACGCGCTCACCCACGTCGTCTTCCACCTCACCGACTGGGGAAGTTCCGCCCGGGGCGTGCCCGCGGACCTCGCGGACTACCTGCTGCACTGGCTGCCGCCCTGGCTCGACACCTGCCTGGACGCCCGCATGTACGACCTGAGCTGCGAGCTGCTCGCGGTCGCCGCGAGCCTGCCGCGCACGCCGGAGCCGGCCGTCCTGGAGGACGCCTGGCAGCGGGTCGCGGCCGCCCAGGACGGCTCCGGCGCGATCCCCGAGGAGGGCGCCGCCCAGGACGCCGCCGGGCCGGACCCGGGACCGGACCCCTACGACTTCACCGACTGCTACCACTCCACCCTGATGGCCGCGTTCGCGGCGGCCCTCACCACGGCGGCCGCGGCGGCCCCGCCGGACGTGCGGGCGGCCACGCGACACGCCGCACCCCGCACAGGACAGCACGCCGCACAAGGAGCACCGGGATGACGGACACCCGCCTGATCCACCGCGTCGGAGCCGGTGCCCTGGAGTGGCTGTGGGCCCACCGCGACGGATTCCGCCTGGAGCCGGACGTGGACCCCGAGATCGGATTCCTGGAACGCTTCAAGCCGATCGGCGAACTCGCCCTCATCTGCAAGGTGCTCTTCCGCGAGGGCGTCGCCGGCTCCCGGCAGGCCCAGCTCGCGCGCCAACTGCTCGACCACACCTGGCGCGAGACACTCGACGGCGGCCGCATGCTGGTGCGCGGCCAGCGCATCGAACCCTTTTCGCCCACCCCCTTCGAGGTCTACCTGCCGTTCAAGGAGCTGGGCTACAGCCAGCCCGAGATCGAACACGCCACGGTCCTCAACCACCGGCTCGACAGTTGGGCGCGGTTCCCGGTCACCCCCACCCGGCGCCTCGGCCTGTCCGCCTTCCAGCGCCGCTTCGGCCTGACCGCCCGACCGCCCGAGGCCGACCTGGTCGCCGCCACCTGGCTGGCCGGCACCCCCGAGCCGTGGACGGTCGAGGGGCACACCGCGTACGACATCACGCACACCGTCTTCCACCTCACCGACTGGGGCGAGAACCCGGGCGGACTGCCACCCGACGTCGCCGACTACCTCGCCACCTGGCTTCCGGTCTGGACCGACGACTGGCTGGACCTCGAACGCTGGGACCTGCTCGGCGAACTCCTCGTCGTGGACGCCTGCCTGCCCCGGCCCACCCTCGACGAGGCCGCGTGGCAGGGCTTCGCCGCCGCGCAGCAGCCCGACGGCGCCATGCCCGCCGTACGCACGATGCCCGAGGGCGAACCCGACACCGTCTTCGACGTGGTCTACCACCCGACCCTGGTCGCCGCCTTCGCCTCCCTGCTCGCCACCTCACGCGCCCTCACCGAGCTGGCGCACTCCGCGCCGTGACGGGCCGTCGCACGCCCTGGCCGGGCGTCCCCGCCGACGCATCCGCCCCGGACGGGTACACGCCGGAGCCCGCACCCGCCGACGCGGCGGCACTGCGCGAGCGGCTGGCCGAGGCCGTGGAAGCCACCGACGCCCCCGACGTCGTCTTCGCCGTGTCCCGGCACGGCCGCCGCACCCTGCACAGCGGCGGCACCGCCCCACCCCCCGACGTGCCCCGGGAGGACCTGCGCTACGAGACCGGGTCGGCGTCCAAGACGTTCACCGCGCTGCTGCTCACCCGCCTGATCCGGCGCGGCGTGCTCACCGGCGGCGAGGCGGCCGCCGACTGCCTGGCCCCCGGCACGAGGGCCGGCCCGCACCCGGTCACGCTCGCCCACCTCATCACCCACACCGCGGGCCTGCCCGCCCTGCCGGCCGACTTCGTGCGCCGGGGCCTGCCCGCCTGGCGCACCAACCCGTACGCCCGCTATCCCGCCGAGCGGCTGACGGACGCCTTCCTGCGCCACACCCCGAGGCACCGCCCCGGAACCCGCTGGCACTACTCCAACTACGGCGTCTCCGTGCTCGGCCACGCGATCGCCGCGATCACCGGCACCCCCTGGGACGACCTGATCACCGGGCAGGTGCTGCGCGCCCTCGGCCTCAGCGGTACGGCCCTGCGCGCGGAGGGCCCCGGCACCGACGCCGTGGGCCACCGCAAGGACGGCCGCACCCCCGTCCCGGCCTTCGACGCGGGCGGCTTCCAGGCGGCCGGAGCCGTCCGGTCCACCCCCAACGACCTGCTCACCTTCCTCGAGGCCCACCTGGACCCGGCCCGCTCACCGGCGGCGGAAGCACTGCGGGCGGTACGGGTGCCGGTGCTCCGGCGCGGACCGGGCCACCGGCACGTGCACACCGTGGGCTGGTTCCGGCACCCCACGGACGGCGGACCGATGTACTTCCACAGCGGCGCCACCCTGGGCCAGCAGGCGTTCCTGGGCTTCCGGCCCGACACGGACACCGCCCTCGCGGCGGTGTGCACCCGGAGGTTCCGCGCCCGGGACCCGTTCATCGCCACCGCCTACGCGCTCCTCGCGCAGGGATAGCAGGGATTGCGGAACGCGTGGGCGCGGGGCCGCGTCGAGCGACCCCGCGCCGGGCGCCGGAAGAAGCCTTCCGACCGTCAGACCCGCTGCCACAGGGCCGGCGTGCTCGCCGGCGACCCGGCGCCCTGCGCCTGGTGGCTCTGCAGACAGCGGTAGCGCACCCCGTCGAAGGACACGGTGGTGCCGACCTCGTAGACCCGGCCCGCGGCCCACGCGTCCGCCGCCGCGTTGTCCTGCGGCGCGGGCGTCTGCGACGCGGCGGAGGTGGTCTTCAGGGTCAGGCCGAAGTCGCTGAGCAGGGGATTGATCGGCTGGTAGAAGGTCGTCCCGCCGTTCGTGCAGTCGCCCGAGCCGCCGGAGGTGGTGCCCTGCGCCTGGGTTCCCGACACGAAGGGGCCGCCCGAGTCGCCGGGCTCGGCGCACACCGTCGTCTGCGTCAGCCCGTCGACGGTGCCCTCCGGGTAGGTCACACTCGTGTCGTGCTGCTGGATCGTCCCGCAGTGCCAGCCCGTGGTCGAGCCGGAACGGCACACCGAGGCGCCCACGAGCGCTTCCACCGACCCGGCGAGCTGGATCTTCTCGCCGCCCTCGGCCTTCACGTCCGGCGTCGCGGTCCAGCCGGAGTTGACGCCCACCCAGGCCATGTCCTTGCCCGGGAAGGTCGAGGCCTGGAAGGTGCCCTGGGCGGCCTCGTTGAACCCGGTGGTGGTGGCGCCCGGGTCGCCGCAGTGCCCGGCCGTGGCGAAGCCCTGCTGGTCGTCCTTGGTGACGGAGAAGCCGATGGAGCAGCGGGCCTGGTCGTTGATGTAGTAGGCGTCGCCGCCGACCAGGTCCTCCAGGACCCGCGGCTGGTCCGGCGAGACGCGGACCTCCACATCCTGGCCCGACACCCCGGAGGCCGAGAGGAAGGCGGACGCGGCCGACTCGCCGGTGGCCTGGACGGTGACCCGGTTGGTCTTGACGTCGACGTACCAGACCGGGGTCTGCCGGGTACCGGTGCGCACGGCGGCGGCGTCCAGCTTCTCCTTGACCGCGCGCAGTTCGGCCAGGTTCCTGCCGACGACGGCCGCCTTGGCGCCCTGGGCCTCGATGGCCGCGGTGTCGGCGGCGTCCGTGGTGGCGACGGTCAGCTCGGCCGAGGTCGCGCCGCTCACCCAGGCCCCGGCGAACCGGTCGCCAAGGGTGTTGCGCAGCATGCCCGCGCGGGTGCCCGCCTCCGCCTCGTTGACCAGCCGGGCCGCCGCCTGACCGGGGGCCAGCCTCAGATCGCGCTCCATCGCGCTCAGCATGCGCGCCGGGGCCACGGCTGCGTCGGGAGTGCGGGCCACGGCGGGCCGCGGTGCCGGGGCGGGCGGCGGCGCGGCCGACGCGGCCGAGGGGAGTGCGGTCAGGACCAGGGCGCCGAGCGCGGTGAGGGCTGCGCGGCGGCTGCGCGCGGCATGTCTGCCGACCATGCGATGTGCCTCCTTCGAGTGCTGTGCGAGACAGCGGTGTTCGGTGGGCGACCGTGGGTCACGGTGCGCCGGCGGCGAAGTCACAGGCCTTGCCGCAAAGATCCGCTGCGATGCCCGGCCCCGGTCTGTTTCGCGCTATGGGGGACGCCGTGGGTGCCATGTGCAGTACGCGGACGCCACGCCCGCCGGCCGGGACGGGCCGGGTCAGGCGGGTTTGAGCCCCGGCTCGCCCGCCTCGGTGACGAAGGAGGCGGCAGTGGTGACGGGAGCGCCGGGCGCGCTGATGGCGGAGACCGTCCTGAAGTCCAGATGGGTGGCCCGGCGGTCCAGTTCGGCCCGGACGTAGCCGCGCTTGCCGTTGTAGAACTTCATGTGCGGGTTGGCCCGCATGTACAGGTCCCAGTTGGCGGGCTTCTCCACGCCGTCCCGGCCGCTGGCCACCGAGGTGCAGGTGACCTCGGTGCCGACGGTGGCGGACGCGGGGTCGTCGAAGTCCTCCTTGACGTCGAGGGCGTAGCCCACGTGCACGTCGCCGGTGAGGATCAGCCAGTTGTCCACCCCGGCGGCCTTCGCCCCGGCGACCACCCGGTCGCGCGAGGCCCGGTAGCCGTCCCAGGCGTCCATGGAGAGCGCGGCGTCGGCGGTCACGTCGAACTTGCGCTGCGAGAAGCACACCTGCTGGGGCATCACGTTCCACAGCGCGGTCGAGCCCTTCCAGCCGTCGAGCAGCCACTGCTCCTGCGCGGTGCCGGTGATGGTGCGCGCCGGGTCGTCCGACTCGGCCCCGGGGGCGTGCGGCCGGTCGTCGTAGGCCTGGTCGGAGCGGTACTGGCGGGTGTCGAGGATGTCGAACTGGGCGAGCGTGCCCCATTGCAGCCGGCGGTACAGCCGGGCGTCGGGACCCTGCGGCAGCTGCGCGGCGCGCAGCGGCTGGTTCTCCCAGTACGCGCGGTACGCGGCGGCCCGGCGCAGCAGGAACTCCGACGGCGGGATGTCGTTCTCCGGGATGCTGCCCGCGTAGTTGTTCTCGGTCTCGTGGTCGTCCCAGGCGACGACGAACGGATGCCGGGCGTGTGCGGCCCGCAGGTCCTCGTCGGTCTTGTAGAGCGAGTAGCGCAGCCGGTAGTCCGCGAGGGTCGTCGTCTCGCGGTTGAACACGTCGGGCAGCGTGACGTCGGTGTAGCGGCGCTCCCCGCCCGCCGGGTCGACCGCGTACTCGTACAGGTAGTCGCCGAGGTGGAAGACCACGTCCACGTCGTCCTGGGCGACGTGGCGGAGCACGGTGTAGTAGCCGTCCATGTAGGCCTGGCAGGCGACCGCCGCCAGCTTCAGCGACGAGGCGGCGCTGCCCGCCGCGGGCGCGGTGCGGGTGCGGCCCGCCGGGCTGAGCCAGGTGCCGGCGCGGAAGCGGTAGTAGTAGACCGTCCCGGGCGTCAGGCCCTTCACGTCGACGTGGACGCTGTGGTTGTACTCGGCGTGGGCGTCGGCGGTGCCGCGGAACAGGACACCCGCGAAGTACTCGTCCAGCGCCACTTCCCACTCGACCGTGACCCGCTCCGTGCCCATCCCGCCGTCCTCCAGGAACGGCTCGGGCGCCAGCCTGGTCCACAGCAGCACCGAGTCCGGCAGCGGATCGCCGGAGGCGACACCGAGGGTGAAGGGGTCCTTGCTGATCCGTGCGGCGCGCTCGGGGGCGGCGACCGCGCCGCGGGCCGGCAGGTTGGTGGTGAAGGCGAGCGCGGCGGCCGCCGCGGTCACGGTGAGGAAGCGCCGGCGGCCGAGGTGCCGGACGGCGGCGCCCATCACGGCGTCGTGCGGGGAGAAGGCGTGCTCGGCCAGTGCGCTGGGACGGCCCGTGGGCGCCATCTGGTGTCCTCTCGTACAACGGGGCGGTGCGCGGACCCCGCATGTTAAGCAGACAAAACGCCTTAAACGGGCAGGGCTTGCGGAGTGATCACACAGGAGGAGGTACGCGCGTGTGGGCGCGGCCCCCGCGGGGCACCCGGGGGCCATGGCCAGGACACGGCGCTACGACGTGGCGGCCTCCGGCCGCTGGTGGGACGAGGACGACGGCCGCTGGCTGCCGGCCGGCGAGGTGCACGCGTGGGAGCAGGGCGGGAACGAGACCGTGTGCGGACTGTCGCTGCACCGCTCGCGGCTCTCCCGGTTCGCGGGTGTCACCTGGACCGACGTGCTGCCCGAGTCCGGCGGCGCCGCCGACGCCGTCCGCCGGGTCTGCCCCCGCTGCGCCGCCGCGGCCGGACGCAGGGGAGCGGACGCCCGGCCCGCCTGGCGGCGCGTCGACCCACGCCCGTAGGGGCCGGACACGCGGGCCCGGCCCCCGGCGGCTGGATGTGATCCGCGGCCTACGCCGGCAGCGGCGAGCGGCTCACCCTGATCTTGGACTGGCCGTGCGGCCGCTTCTCCCAGTCCGCCATGAACCGCGCGTGCAGGTTGTGCTGGGCGGCGAGCGTGAGCAGGGTGTCCGTGCGGTAGTAGAAGTCCTCGCGGAGCACCTGGTGTTCGGTGCCCTCCGTCCGGTCGAAGGTGAAGTCGAAGAACCCCGTGTCGGTCAGGACACGGCCCACGTGCGCGAGGCACTCGTCGACGACGCTCGGCGGCGAGTGCGAGAAGACGCTGTGCGCGTGGACGACGTCGAAGTGGTCGTCCGGCAGGAACTCCAGCCGCAGGTTCCCCGTGATGGTCAGGTGCGGCAGCTTGCCCTGGAGGCCGCGCTCGGTGAGGGTCTGGTTGGCGGCGATCAGGATGTCCGGCGAGATGTCGACGCCGTAGTAGTGACCGGTGTCGAGGTGGTCGATGAAGCGCCAGCCGCCGCGCAGGTTGCCGCAGCCGATGTCGAGCATGCGGTGCTCCGGACGCAGCCCGTGCTCGATCAGGTAGTCGAACTGCATCTGCCCGAGCGCCAGCCAGCGGTCGTGGGTCCGGCTGCCGACCGCGGCCTCCGGGTTGCGCCCGGTGTCGGAGGCCATCACCGCCCGGTAGTAGCCGACGGGGTCGGGGTGCTTGATTCGCAGCCACGCGTCCCGGCCGGCCCGGCGGACGTAGGGGCCGACGCGTTCGGGGTGGCGCAGCGCGTACCCGACCTTGTGCGTGAGCGCGGCACGGTTGCGGCGCAGCTTCTTCGGGGACTTGGCGTCCTTGGGCATGGGGGACGACCTCCGTACGGGTGACTCGGACAGTGAGAGGGCCGGCGGGGTGCCAGACCCGGCGGCGCGGCAGCAGGACCGTGACGAGGAGGAGGACGAGGACGAGGAGGAGGAGGAGGACGGGGGCGATGAGGGCGACGAGGGCGAGGGCGACGAGGGCGAGGGCGAGACCGCCGGGCAGCGCCGTGTCGGTACACCGGAACGTCCAGTGGTCGCCGGCCGGATCGGCCTCGCAGCAGCGGGAGACATACCCGTGCCGGGTCATGCTCTCCCACAGCTCCCCGCCGGCCCGGTCATGCGTTCTCGTCCTCTCGTTTCCGTCCCCGGTCGCCCGGGTCGTGCTCGTGTTGCCCGTGTTGCCCGGCGTGCTCGTCCAGCGCCGCCGTGACCGGGGCGAGTACGTCCCCCGGCTCCAGCCCGGCCCACCGGGCCCGCACGACCGGCTCGGCGAGGTCCGCCCGCAGCGGCGAGTCGTCCTCCGCGCGGGACGCCCTGAGCACGGTGCCGGGGGGACGGAGGTGACGGTGCGAGGTGTCTGGACTGCGCGTCCAGGTGTTGGACGTGTAGTCTGAGTCTCGTTGGAGTCGGAGCAAGGAGGCCCGGATGACCGATCCCGCGCTGGACGCCGAACGCGACGCCGTCCTCGCCGCACTGCGCCCCGTGGTCGACGGGATCGCCGCGACGTTCGGACCGGTCTGCGAGGCGGTGCTCCACGACTACCGGCGCCCCGAGCGCTCGGTCGTGGCCGTCGCCGGGTCGGTGACCGGGCGGACGGTGGGCGGGGCGATGAGCGAGATCGGCATGCGCGTGCTGGCCCGCGGCGACGAAGCCCGCGACGAGCTGAACTACGTCACACGCACACCCGAGGGCACGCTGCTCAAGTCCTCCACCATGGTGCTGCGCGACTCCACGGGCGCCGTCTTCGGTGCCCTGTGCGTCAACCTGGACGTCACCGCCGTCGACCGGGCCCACGCCCTCCTCGGCGCCCTGGCCGGCACCGCGCGCACCCCCGCCGAAGTGCCGGCGACCACCTTCGGCGACGACATCGACGCCGTGGTCGACGCCATTGTGGACGACCACCCGCTGCGCCGGGACACCAGCTGGGCGGCGCTGGACCGGGACCGGCGGCTCGAACTGTTCCGCGACCTCGACGGGCGCGGCGTGTTCGCCGTACGCCGCTCGGTCGAGCACGTCGCCGCCCGGCTCGGCATCTCCCGCGCCTCCGCCTACCACTACCTCTCCCAGGCCCGCGCCGTCCCCGGCCCGGCCGCCGACACCCCCTGAGGACACCCGTGACGACCACCACCCCGCCGGTCACCCTCGACGACGTCCGCTCGGCCGCCGCCCGCATCGAGGGCGTCGCGCACCGCACCCCGGTCCTGCGCTCGCGCACCCTCGACGCCCTCGTCGGCGCCGAGGTCCACCTCAAGTGCGAGAACCAGCAGCGGGTCGGCGCCTTCAAGTTCCGCGGCGCCTACAACGCGGCCTCCCGCCTCACGCCGGAGCAGCTGGCCCGGGGCATCGCCGCCTACTCCTCGGGCAACCACGCCCAGGCGGTCGCCCTTGCGGCACGCGAGCTGGGCACCACCGCCGTGATCGTCATGCCCGAGGACGCGCCGCCCTCCAAGCGGGACGCCACCGAGGGCTACGGCGCCGAGATCGTCACCTACGACCGCTACACCGGCGACCGCGCGGCCCTCGCCGAGGCCGTGGCCGCCGACCGGGGCCTGACCCTGATCCCGCCCTACGAGCACCCGCACGTCATCGCCGGCCAGGGCACCGCCGCCCTCGAACTGATCGAGGAGACGGGGGAGCTGGACGCGCTCGTCGCACCGGTCGGCGGCGGCGGACTGATCGCGGGGAGCGCCACCGCGGTCAAGGGCCTGCACCCCGGCACCCGGGTGATCGGCGTCGAACCGGAGGCCGGGGACGACACCAGGCGCTCGCTGGCAGCGGGCCGGCGCGTCACCGTGCCCGTCCCGCGCACCATCGCCGACGGACAGGCCCTGCCCACCCCCGGCGAGCTGACGTTCTCGCTCAACCGGCGTCTCCTCGACGGCATCGTGCTGGTGTCCGACGACGAGATCCGGGGCGCGATGCGGTTCGCCTTCGAACGGCTGAAGACCGTCCTCGAACCCAGCGGCGCCACCGGGCTGGCCGCCCTCCTGAGCGGCCGGATCGACGCCCTGCCCCGCCGCGTGGGAGTGATCCTCTCCGGCGGCAACGTGGACGTCGCCCGCTTCGCCGAACTCTGCGCCGGGCCCCGCTGACGCCGCACGTCCCCCGGATGGCGCCGCCGAGTTGACAGGCGGACGATGGAGTGGTGGGGCCAGGGAAAGGAGGAGCGTCATGCTGGAGGCAAAGACGCTCGACAAGCCGGACGAGCGGCGCGACTTCCCGCGCGGGCACATCGAGGCCGTGCACATGGAAGGGCTCGACTTCGCCGTCGCCACCTTCGAGCCGGGCTGGCGCTGGTCGGAGTCGGTGGCGCCGATCGCGGGCACCGACAGCTGCATGGTCCACCACAACTGCTACGTGGTCGAGGGACGCATGCACGTCCGCATGGACGACGGCACCGAGAGCGAGGTGGGCCCCGGCGACGTCTTCGTCTGCTCGCCGGGCCACGACGCGTGGGTCGTCGGCGACGGACAGTGCGTCGTGTACGACTTCGCCGGCAGCATGGCGAAGGAGTACGCCAAGGCCGACTAGCCGGGTCTCCGGATCTCCGGACCGCGGCAGGAAGGAAGAGGGGGCGAGCACCCGCGCGGTGGTCGCCCCCTCTTCCCGCGGCTGTTCACGCCGCCGCCGTCACCGCCCCCACCGCCGGCGTACGCAGCACCCGCCGCGCCGTGCCCAGGCTCGTCCCCAGCGTCGCGGCCGCCGACACCGCCACCATCACCAGCCACACTCCGAGGAACTGGTCCGGCAGCACCGCGTCGGTGCGGACCACCGTGAACGGCACCACACCGGCCAGCGCGGCCACCGTGCCGAAGAACACCCCCGTCACCGTGACGACCACGCCCTCGGCGGCCACCACGCCCAGCACCTGTCCCGGCGTCGCCCCCGCCAGCCGCTGTTGACCGAATTCACGCGAGCGGTACGTCGTCGCCGCGTACAGCGAGTTGACCAGCATCACGCACACGAACACCGCGATGATGCCGACCACCGTGAGGTTGAGCGTCTCCAGGTTCTTGGCGTCGACCGACTTCACCAGACCCGAGGCCTGCACCGCGTCGCTCTCCACGGCCTGCATCGTGACCGTCGCCGCCGACACGGCGGTGAACATGATCAGCGACACCAGGATCCCGGCCAGCTGATCCGCCCGCTCGCGCAGGTTCCGCACCGCCAGCCATCCGCTCGCGCCGCTCAGCGGCAGCCGGTCCAGGACGCCCTTCAGCAACCGCGGCGACAGCAGCGCGAAACCGACCGAGAGCAGGATCGTCCCGTAGGCCGGCGCCGCCATCAGGGCCTCGTCCGTCGCGGAGAACAGGAAGGTGGAGCACGCTCCGAGGGCCCCGGTGGACAGCGCCGCGTACGCCAGGAACCGCTTCGCCCCGGCCCGCTCCCTGCCACCCCGCGTCAGACGCCGCACCGCCAGGAACGCGGCGCCCCCGGACGCCAGCAGGGTGATGCCCACGCCGCTCAGCAGTGCGACGGGCCCGAAGGCGTAGTCCACGGACCGCGCCACCTGGCCGCTGTCCCGGAACAGGTCGAGCAGCGCCCGTCCGCCGAGCATCGCCGGGCCGATCGCCAGCACCGCCCCCACCAGGGCCACCGCCACCGCCTCACCCACCACCATCCGCTTGATCTGCGCCGGGGTCGCCCCCGAGCAGCGCAGCAGCTCCAGCTCGGCGGTGCGCTGACGCACGTTGACCGTCAGCGTCGAGGCCACCGCGAAGAACACCAGCAGGGTCCCGTACCCGCCGACGACCCCCGCCGCCGTGCCCAGCGTCTCCGAGCTGACCGGGTCGACGCCGGCCTGCCCGGCCGTGTCGTGCATCGAGTTGAACGTCATGATGACCGCCGCCCCGAGGAAGGCGGACAGCAGCGTCGCGAGGAACCGTCCGGGACGGCGCCGGACCGACCGCAGAGCCAGTACGAACATCGCTCACACCCCCGCCGGCACGTCGTCGCCCAGGTGCGCGAGGCGCTCCGCGACCGCGTCCGGGCTCGGCGCGTCCATCCGCCCCGCCAGCCGGCCGTCGGCGAGGAAGACCACCGAGTCGGCGTACGAGGCGGCGACCGGGTCGTGCGTCACCATCACCACGGTCCGCCCGTGCACCCGCACCGCCTCCTGGAGCAGCAGCATCACGTGCCGGGCACTGCGCGTGTCCAGCGCGCCCGTCGGCTCGTCCGCGAAGACCACCCGCGGTTCGGTGACCAGCGCCCGGGCGATCGCCACCCGCTGCCGCTGTCCGCCGGAGAGCTGGTCGGGGCGGTGCCCGAGCCGGTCCCCGAGACCGACCGACGTCAGGATCTCCCGCGCCCGCCTCCGGTCGACGCGCCGCCCGGCCAGCTTCAGCGGCAGCACCGTGTTCTGCGCGACGGTCAGCGTCTCCAGCAGGTTGTACTGCTGGAACACGAACCCGACCCGGCCGCGCCGGAACTTCGTCAGCTCCGCCTCGCCGCCGCCCGTCAGCTCCTTGCCGTCCACGCACACGATGCCGCTGTCCGGCCGGTCGAGCCCCGCCGCGCACTGCAACAGCGTGGACTTGCCCGAACCCGACGGCCCCATCACCGCGGTGAACGTGCCGCGCCCCAGGCTCAGCGACACCCCGTCCAGAGCGGTCACGGCGTTGCCCGCCGAGCCGTACGTCCGGGTCACCTTGACCAGCCGGAGGGCCTCGGGGGCGGGGCCCGGGTCGTGGTCGCCTCGTGCACCGGAGCGAAACATGGTCATCACCTTCCGTGCGGCCCGCCCTGTGCGGTGCCTCGTGGAAGACGCTACGGAGACCGGGGCCGGGCCACACTGGGCGCAGAGCCCGTATCCGGGGGTGTACCCAGCGACACCCCGGCAGGGCTACGAGCCGCTCACCAGCACCACCTCCAGGGTGCGCGGACCGTGCACCCCCTCGACCCGGTCCAGCTCGATGTCGCTGGTCGCCGACGGGCCGGAGATCCACGTCAACGGACGGGTCGGATCGAGGCGTTCGAGGGCCTGCGGCACCGAGGCGACCACCTGGTCGGGTACCCGTACGACACAGACGTGGTGGTCCGGGACCAGGGTGATGCGGCGCCGGCCCTGGTCGGGGGAGCCGTCCAGGACGAGGGTGCCGGTCTCGGCGACGGCCACCGCGCAGCCGGTGACCACGCTGCCGACCTCGTCGAGCTCCTGCGGGGTGAGTGCCGCCCGGTCGTGGACGCGGGTCGCGTCGACCGCCTTCAGCCAGCCCGGCGGCAGCTCCGGGGGCACCGCCACGCGCTGCGAGCCGCGCGCCGCCAGGAGCCGCATCAGCAGCTCGGGCAACTGCCCGTCCGTGCACCGGTGCACGACCGCCCGGTAGTCCGCCAGGTTCTCGGCGAGGAGGTCCACCGTCTCCGGGACGGACCGCTGCCCGTGCGCACGCAGATAGTCCCGGGCGACGGCCTCCTCGTAGGGCCTCGCGTCGCCCGGCACGTCCGCCAGTGCCCGCCGCACCCGGCCCAGGATGCGTTCCCTGCTGCTCACTTCGCTCCGCCCTTTGCGCCGTGCGTGCGCTGCCACCAGTCCCGGAACGGCTCCGCGGGCACCGCCGGGAGGTCCCGGCTGCCGCTCCACGCCCGGCCGGGACCCGGCAGGGTGCGCGGATGCAGACGCCGGGTGCGCGAGGCCAGCCGCTGCCCGGTCCGCAGCGCGCCGGGGTGTGCGAACGCCCACTGAGCCGCCCGCATCGCCGCCCGCTCGGCCGCGTGTCCCCTGGCGGGCTTCAGGACGACCCGGTTGCCGTTCCTGACCGCGGGGCCGCCCTGGACCACCCGCTCCCGCAGGTGCACCAGCACCTCGGGGATGTCGATGGCGACCGGGCACACCTCGTAGCAGGCCCCGCACAGCGAGGACGCGTACGGCAGGGACGCGTCGATCGCGCTGCCGGTGCCCCGCAGCTGGGGGCTGAGGATGGCGCCGATCGGGCCCGGGTACACCGAGCCGTAGGCGTGGCCGCCGGCCCGCTCGTACACCGGGCACACGTTCAGGCAGGCAGAGCAGCGGATGCAGCGCAGGGCCTGGCGGCCGACCTCGTCGGCGAGGGTGTCGGTGCGGCCGTTGTCCAGCAGCACCAGGTGGAAGGCGCGCGGGCCGTCTCCTGCCCCGGCCCGGCCGTCCCTGGTGCCCGTCCACATGGACGTGTACGGGTTCATGCGCTCGGCCGTGGAGGAGCGGGGGAGGGTCTGCAGGAAGACCTCCAGGTCCTGCCACCTCGGCACGATCTTCTCGATGCCGACGACCGAGATCAGCGTCTCGGGCAGGGTCAGGCACATCCGCCCGTTGCCCTCGGACTCCACGACCACCAGGGTGCCGGTCTCGGCCACCACGAAGTTGGCGCCGGAGATGCCGACCTTGGCCCGCAGGAACTTCTCCCGCAGGTGCAGCCGGGCCGCCTCCGCGAGTTCGGCGGGCGTGTCCGTCAGACCCTCGGGCGCCGGACGGCCCCACTCGCTCATCTCGGAGCGGAAGATGTCCCGGATCTCGCCCCGGTTGCGGTGGATGGCGGGCACCAGGATGTGCGAGGGCCGGTCCTTGCCCAACTGCACGATCAGCTCGGCGAGATCGGTCTCGTAGGCGTGGATGCCGCGGGCCTCCAGCGCCTCGTTGAGGGCGATCTCCTGCGTCGCCATCGACTTGACCTTGACGACCTCCGACTCGCCGGTCTCCTCGACGAGCCGGGCGACGATCTCGTTGGCCTCGTCCGCGTCGGCGGCCCAGTGCACCGTCCCGCCGGCGGCGGTGACCGCCTCCTCCACCTGCACCAGGTACCGGTCGAGGTGGCGCAGCGTGTGGTCCTTGATCTGCTTCCCGGCCCCGCGCAGCGCCGCCCAGTCGTCCAGTTCCGCGACCGCGCGGGCCCGCTTGTCCCGGATGGTGTGGGTGGCGTGGCGCAGGTTGCCGCGCAGCGTCCTGTCGCCCACGGCCTCCCGCGCCGCCTCGGGAAAGGCCGGCATCCCCACGAACGTGCCGCTCATACGGCCACCGCCTCCTCCGTGCTCGCCAGGATCTCCGCGATGTGCACCGGCCGCATGCCCGTGCGCAGCCGCGCCATGGTCCCGCCGATGTGCATCAGGCAGGAGTTGTCGGCCGCGCACAGCACGTCCGCGCCGGTGGACTCGGCGTTGCGCACCTTGTCCGTGCCCATCGCCGCCGACACGTCGGAGTTCTTCACGGCGAAGGTCCCGCCGAAGCCGCAGCACTCCTCGGCGCCCGGCAGCTCCACCAACTCCAGCCCCTTCACCGCCTCCAGCAGCCGCCGCGGCCGGTCGCCCAGGCCCAGGCTGCGCAGTCCGTGACAGGTCGGGTGGTACGTCACCGTGTGCGGGTAGTACGCCCCCACGTCGGTCACCCCGAGCACGTCCACGAGGAACTCAGTCAGCTCGTACGTCTTCGGCACCACCGGCGCCAGCGTGGCCGCGAGCAGGTCCCCGCGCCCCTCCGCCCGCGCCCGCTCGCCCATCCGCGGATACAGTTCCCGCACCATGGCCCCGCAGGAGCCCGACGGCGTCACGATCGCGTCGTAGTCCGCGAACACCCCGGCGAAGTGCCGGGCCAGCGGCTCGGCCTCGTGCCGGTAGCCGGTGTTGTAGTGCGCCTGACCGCAACAGGTCTGGGCCATGGGGAAGTCGACGTCGACGCCCAGCCGGGTCAGCAGCTTCACGACGGCCCGGCCGGTGTCCGGATAGAGCGTGTCGTTGACGCAGGTCAGGAACAGGGCGACACGCATCGCGGCTCCTCGTGTTCGATCGTCGGGCGCATGCCCAGTGCAGGGTAGTCGTGGGGGCGGGAGGCGGGGGAGACCCGGTTCACCGGTCGGCGAGTCGGGCCTCGGCCGCCCGCCAGCGCGCCGGGTCGCCGCGCGGCTCGTAGCGGGTCGACGCCTGGGTGCGCGCCAGCAGTCGGCGCATTCCGGCGAGATCGCCGACCAGGCCGTTCGCGCGCGCCTGTACGAGGACGTTGCCGAGCGCGGCGGCCTCCGCCGGCCCCGCCACCACCGGCAGCCCGCAGGCGTCGGCGGTCAGCTGGCACAGCAGCGCGTTGCGGGTGCCGCCGCCGACCACGTGCACCACGTCGACGGGGTGCCCGGCAAGCCGCTGGGCGTCCGCCACGGCCCTGCGATGGGCCAGCGCCAGCGAGTCGAGGATGCAGCGGGTCACCTCGGCGGGCGTTTCGGGCACCGGCTGCCCGGACGCACGGCACGCCCCGGCGATCCGCTCCGGCATCCGCCCGGGCGCCAGGAAGACCGCGTCACCCGCGTCGACCACGGAACGCAGCGCCGGCACCCGGGCCGCGTCGAGCAGCAGACGGCCCAGATCGGGGTCGCCCCAGTCCCGTACGCACTCCTGGAGCAGCCACAGACCCATGATGTTGCGCAGGTAGCGGACCGTGCCGTCCAGCCCGAGTTCGTTGGTGAAGTTGGCGGCGCGGCTCTCCTCCGACAGCACCGGCGCGGTCAGTTCGAGCCCGGCCAGCGACCAGGTGCCGGTGCAGATGTAGGCGAACCGTTCGTCCGCCGCCGGTACCGCGGCCACCGCGGAGGCGGTGTCGTGCGAACCGACCGCCGTCACCGGCACGGGCCCCGCGAGGCCCGTCTCCTCCAGCACCTCGGGCCGCAGCAGCCCCGCCGCGTCCCCGGGCCGGCGCAGCGGCGCGAACAGACCGAGGTCGATCCCCAGCCGATCCGCGACCTCCCGCGACCAGTCCCGGGTGCGCGGGTCGATCAGCTGGGTGGTGGAGGCGTTGGTCAGCTCCGTGCCCTGCTCGCCGGTCAGCCAGTACGTCAGCAGGTCGGGGACCAGCAACAGCCGCCGGGCCGCCGTCAACTGGGCCGTGCCCCGGGCGGCGACGAGCTGGTACAGGGTGTTGAAGGGCGCGTACTGCAACCCGGTCGCCGCGTACAGCTCCCCGGCGGGCAGGGCGGCCCACACCTTCTCCGCGACACCCTCTGTGCGGGCGTCCCGGTAGTGCACCGGGTTGCCGAGCAGCGCCCCGTCCGCGTCCAGCAGGCCGTAGTCCACCGCCCAGCTGTCCACGCCGACCGAGTCCACCCGCCCCGCCGCCCGCAGGCCGTCCAGCACCCCCGCGTACAGAGCGAGGAGGTCCCAGCGCAGGCCGTCGGGCGTGCGCACCGGCCGGTTGGGGAAGCGGTGTGCCTCGGTCAGCTCCAGCCGGTCGGCGTCCACGCGGCCGACCATGACGCGCCCGCTGGACGCGCCGAGGTCGACCGCGGCGTACGCCTTGGCGTCGGTGGTGGTGCTCATCGCAGGAACGCGGCTGCGACGCCGGCGTCGACCGGCACGTGCAGACCGGTGGTGTGGGTCAGGTCCCCGCCGGTCAGCGCGAACACGGCGTTCGCCACGTGCTCGGGCAGCACCTCGCGCTTCAGCAGCGTCCGCTGCGCGTAGAACTCGCCCAGCTTCTCCTCCGGCACCCCGTACACGGCGGCGCGCTCGGCGCCCCAGCCGCCCGCGAAGATCCCCGAACCGCGCACCACGCCGTCGGGGTTGACGCCGTTGACCCGGATTCCGTGCTCGCCCAGCTCGGCGGCGAGCAGACGTACCTGGTGGGCCTGGTCGGCCTTGGTGGCGGAGTAGGCGATGTTGTTGGGGCCGGCGAACACGGAGTTCTTCGACGCGATGTACACGATGTCGCCGCCCAGCTCCTGCGCGGTCATCACCCGGGCCGCCTCGCGCGAGACGAGGAAGGAGCCGCGGGCCATGATGTCGTGCTGGAGGTCCCAGTCCTTGGCCGTGGTCTCCAGCAGCGGCTTGGAGACGGAGATCCCCGCGTTGTTGACCACCAGGTCGACCCCGCCGAACGCCAGCACGGCCGCCCTGAACGCCTCGGTGATCTGCTCCTCGGAGGTCACGTCGACGCTCACGGCGACGGCCACGTCGTCCCCGCCCAGCTCCTCCGCGACCGCCGCCGCGTTCTCGGCGTTCAGATCGGCCACGACCACACAGGCGCCCTCGTCCACCAGCCGCCGGGCGATGGCCTTGCCGATCCCGCTGCCGGCGCCGGTCACCAGCGCGACGCGCGTGGCCAGCGGCTTGGGCCGCGGCATCCGCCGGAGCTTGGCCTCCTCCAGCGCCCAGTACTCGATGCGGAACTTCTCCGACTCCTCGATCGGCGCGTACGACGACACCGCCTCGGCGCCGCGCATCACGTTGATCGCGTTGACGTAGAACTCGCCGGCCACCCGGGCGGTCTGCTTGTCCTTGCCGAAGCTGAACATGCCCACGCCGGGCACCAGCACGATCGCCGGGTCCGCGCCGCGCATGGCGGGGGAGTCCGGCTCCGCGTGCCGCCCGTAGTAGGCGGAATAATCCTCGCGGTAGGCCGCGTGCAGTTCCTTCAGCCGGGCCACCGCCTCGTCCAGCGGCGCGGTCGGCGCCACGTCCAGGACCAGCGGCCGCACCTTCGTCCGCAGGAAGTGGTCGGGGCAGGAGGTGCCGAGCGCGGCGAGCCGCGGGTGCTCGGCCCGCGCGAGGAAGTCGAGCACCACGTCCGTGTCGGTGAAGTGCCCGACCTGCGGCCGGTCCCGCGAGGCCAGCCCACGGACGTACGGCGCCAGCGCCGCCGCCCGCTCCCGCCGTTCGGCCTCGGGCAGCGCGGCGTACTCGTCGATCACCGCGCCGAACGGCTCGGCCTTCCCGCGCCCGGCGAGGAAGGCCTCGGCGGTGCGGATGATGTGCAGCGAGTTGCGCTCGCACTCCTCGGAGGTCTCCCCCCAGGCGGTGATGCCGTGCCCGCCGAGCACGCAGCCGACCGCCTGCGGGTTGGCCTCCTTGACGGCCGCGATGTCCAGCCCGAGCTGGAACCCGGGCCGCCGCCACGGCACCCACACCACGGTGTCGCCGAAGCACTCGGCGGTCAGCTTCTCGCCGTCCGCCGCACAGGCCAGCGCGATCCCGGAGTCCGGGTGCAGATGATCGACGTGGGCGGCCTCGACGAGCCCGTGCATCGCCGTGTCGATCGAGGGCGCGGCACCGCCCTTGCCGTGCAGGCAGTAGTCGAAGGCGGCGACCATCTCGTCCTCGCGCTCGACGCCCGGGTAGACGTCCTTGAGCGCTCGCATCCGGTCCAGCCGCAGCACGGCCAGCCCGGCCCCGGTGAGCGTCCCGAGGTCCCCGCCGGACCCCTTGACCCACATCAGCTCCACGTCACCCCCGGTGACGGGATCGGTCCCGGTGCCCTTGGCGGACGCGTTGCCGCCGGCGTAGTTGGTGTTGCGCGGATCGGCACCGAGCCGATGGGAACGGGCGAGGAGGGCGGCGGCTGAGGGATGGGTACCCATTGTCTGGCAGTCCTTTTCAACGAGGGCGAAGAGCAGCGCCCCTGCGGGGGGCGCGGGGCTGTATCTATGTGCGGCTCCGCCGCGCGGGCGCGACCAGCCACATACGGGCCCGCAGCCCGCAAACAACACAAACCCGGCAGACGCCTACGCGCCCCACCCGGCCTGCTCGCCACCAACCCGCTCGGCAACGACCTTCTCGCCCCAACCGGACGCCCGGTACGCCTTGAGAGGTTCGGGCTCCAGGCCCATTTCCTCCCGCACCTCCCGAAGCAGCGGCCGCACGTCCGTGTTGTACGCGTCCATCAGAACGGCGTTGGCCTCCAGTACGTCCCCCGAGCCCTGCGCGGCGGCCAGCGCCGTACCGTCGACGAGCAGCGCCTTCGCCGTCGCCTCCTGCACATTCATCACCGACCGGACGATGGCCGGAATCTTCGCTTCGATGTTGTGGCACTGGTCGAGCATGAACGCCACGTTCGTCTCCGGCGCGAACCCGCCCCCGCGCACCACCTCGTACATGATCCGGAACAGCTGGAACGGGTCGGCCGCGCCCACCATCAGGTCGTCGTCCGCGTAGAACCGGGAGTTGAAGTCGAAGCCGCCGAGCTTCCCCTCCCGCAGCAGCGTCGCCACGATGAACTCGATGTTGGTGCCCGGCGCGTGGTGCCCCGTGTCGACCACGACCTGCGCCTTGTCGCCCAGCTTCAGGCAGTGCGCGTAGGCCGTGCCCCAGTCCGGCACGTCCGTCGTGTAGAACGCCGGCTCGAAGAGCTTGTACTCGAGGAGCATCCGCTGCCCCTCGCCGAGCCGCTCGTACACCTCGGCCAGGCCCTCGGCCAGCCGGTCCTGCCGGGAGCGGATGTCGTCCTGCCCGGGGTAGTTCGTGCCGTCGGCGAACCACAGCTTCAGGTCGCGCGATCCGGTGGCGTCCATGATGTCGACGCACTCCAGCAGGTGGTCGACGGCCTTCCTGCGCACCACCGCGTCGGGGTGGCAGATGCTGCCGAGCTTGTAGTCGTCGTCCTGGAAGGTGTTGGAGTTGATCGCGCCGATCCGGACGCCCCGCTTCTCGGCGTGCGCGGCCAGCGCGGCGTAGTCCTCGACCCGGTCCCAGGGGATGTGCAGGGCGACGGTCGGGGCCACGCCGGTGAACTCGTGCACCTTCGCCGCGTCGTCCAGCTTCTCGAACGGGTCACGGGGGACACCGGCCTGGGCGAACACCTTGAAACGGGTGCCCGAGTTGCCGTACGCCCACGACGGCGTCTCGACGGCCTGGGTCCTGAGCGCGGCCTTCACCGCGGCGAGCTCGGTCACTTCGGCGCTCCTGTGGCATCGGGTCGTGGCCTGCTGCGGACACGACCGTGTATGAAACGATTCAGAATGCGAAGTTATGAGCCCCTCGAAGGGGTGTCAACCCTTCCGGCCGCTCCGGCTGTCCGTGACTCTGTCGTGACCTTCGGAGATCGAAAGTTTTTCAACCCGGAACCATTGACGTGACATGGCCTCGCTGCCTAACGTCCCCGGCAACCGAGTTGAAACCTTTCACGACGCCGTGAGGGCCGTCCCGCCCGGCGTCGTCGAGGAGCCCCCAATGACCCACCCGTCCGACACGGGTTCGGCCCCGGTTCTGGCGCTCAGGGACGTCTCCAAGTCCTTCGGCGCGGTCCGTGCGCTGCGGGACGTCTCCCTGGAACTGTTCCCCGGCGAGGTGCACGCCCTCGCCGGCGAGAACGGCGCCGGAAAGTCGACCCTCATCAAGACGCTGGCCGGAGTGCACCGGCCGGACGCAGGCCACGTGCTGCTCGACGGCGCACCGGTCGTGTTCCACGGCCCCGGCGACGCCCGCGACGCCGGCATCGCCGTGATCTACCAGGAGCCCACCCTCTTTCCCGATCTGTCGATCGCCGAGAACATCTTCATGGGCCGCCAACCGCGCCGCGCCCTCGGCCGTATCGATCACAAGGCGACCCATGCGGCCACCGCCGAACTCATGCTCCGTCTCGGCGTGGAACTCGACCCCGACCGGCCCGCGCGCGGCCTGTCCATCGCGGACCAGCAGATCGTGGAGATCGCCAAGGCGCTCTCCTTCGACGCCCGTGTCCTGATCATGGACGAGCCGACCGCCGCCCTCACCGGCAGCGAGGTGGCCCGGCTCTTCGGCGTGGTGCGCACCCTGCGCGAACAGGGCGCCGCGGTGCTGTTCGTCTCCCACCGCCTGGAGGAGATCTTCCGCATCTGCCAGCGGGTCACCACCCTGCGCGACGGCGCCTGGATCGCCGGCGAGCCCCTGGAGGGCATGACCGAGGACGACCTGGTGCGCCGCATGGTCGGCCGCGACCTCGACGAGCTGTACCCCAAGCAGGAGGTCACGCCCGGCGAGAAGGCCCTCAGCGTGCGCAGGCTCACCCGCGAGGGCGTCTTCACCGACGTCTCCTTCGAGGTGCGGCGCGGCGAGATCGTCGCACTGGCCGGACTGGTCGGCGCCGGACGCACCGAGGTCGCCCGCGCCGTCTTCGGCGTCGACCGCTGGGACGCGGGCGAGGTGGAGGTCGACGGCAAGCCCCTCGTCAACGGCGCGCCCTCGGCCGCGATGGCCGCCGGTCTGGCGCTCGTCCCGGAGGACCGCCGCGCCCAGGGCCTGGTGATGGGCATGTCCATCGAGCGCAACATCGGCCTCACCGGCCTGCGCACGACCGTGAAGGCCGGCCTGATGGACCGCGGCGCCGAGCGCAGCCGCTCCCTGGACTGGGCGGTCAAGCTCCAGGTCAAGTACGCGCGCATCGCCGACACCGTCGCCACCCTCTCCGGCGGCAACCAGCAGAAGGTCGTCCTCGCCAAGTGGCTGGCCACCGGCCCCAAGGTGCTGATCGTCGACGAGCCCACCCGCGGCATCGACGTCGGCACCAAGGCCGAGGTGCACCGGCTTCTCTCGCAGCTCGCCGCCGACGGGGTGGCCGTCCTGATGATCTCCTCCGACCTGCCCGAGGTCCTCGGCATGGCCGACCGCGTCCTCGTGATGCACGAGGGGCGCCTGACCGCCGAGATAGCCCGCACCGACGCCACCGAGGAGACCGTGATGGCCGCAGCCACGGGGAGGGCCGCCGCATGACGGTCACCGCACCCGACCAGGCCCCGGTGGCCGACGTGCCGAAGGCCGGCGCGACCCGGCTGGTGGACCGCATCTTCAAGATGCGCGAACTGGCCATCCTGCTCGTCTTCCTGGTGATGATCGCCCTCACCCAGGCCGGCAACAGCGAGTTCCTGTCCGAACAGGGCATCAAGGACCTGCTGCTGAACGCGACCATCCTGGTCCTGGTCGCCACCGGACAGTCCCTCGTCGTCATCACCCGCAACGTCGACCTGTCCGTCGGCTCCACACTCGGCATCAGCGCCTTCGCCGCCGGCATCTACCTCCAGGACGGCGGCAACCCCGTCGTCGCCGTGCTGCTCGCGGTGGGGACGGGAGTCGGCTTCGGTCTGCTCAACGGCCTGCTGGTCAGCCTCGGCCAGGTCCCCGCCCTGGTCGTCACCCTCGGCACCCTCTACATCATCCGCGGCATCGACTCCATCTGGGTCGGCTCCCGGCAGATCACCGCGGCCGACCTGCCCGGCGGCTTCGTCGACTTCGGCTCCGGCGGCGTCTCCGCCGTGCCCTGGCTGGCGCTGATCGCCCTCGCGGTGCTCGTCGCCACGGCGTACTGCCTCAAGCACTTCGGCAGCGGGCGCGAGCTGTACGCCCTCGGCTCCAACCCCGAGGCCGCCCGGCTGGCCGGCATCCCGGTCCGCAAGCGGATCCTGGCCGCCTACACCTTCTGCGGCGCCCTCGCGGGACTCGCCGGCGCCCTCTATCTGGCCCGCTTCGGCAACGTCGACTCCGGCACCGGCAACGGCTACGAACTGACCGTCGTCAGCGCCGTGGTGGTCGGCGGCGTCGTCTTCACCGGCGGCTCCGGCAGCGTCTACGGCGCGGCCCTCGGCGCGCTGCTGCTGACCTCGATCAACAGCGTGCTGCCCGCCCTCGGCGTCAGCTCCGTGTGGGTGCTGGCCATCAACGGCATCCTGCTCATCCTCGCCATCGCCGTCGACCGGATCGTCGCGTTGCGCGTGGCCACCGCTCTGAAGAAGAGGAACGCCCGCCATGGCTGACAGCCCCCTGACGCGCGCCGGCCGATGGTCCGCCTCCTTGAGGTGGGACGGGGCGGTCGGCGCCCTCCTCGTGGTCGTGCTGCTGCTCTCCTTCGGTTTCGTCGACGGGTTCGGCAACGCCCTCAACCTGTCCTTCCTGATCGGCAACACGCTGCCGATCGCGCTGATCGCCCTGCCCATGACGCTGCTGGTCGTCTCCGGCGAGATCGACCTGTCGGTCGCCTCCACCGCGGGCCTGTCCGGCGCGGTGATGGGCGCCCTGTGGAACCAGGGCATGACCATCGAGACGATCATTCCGATCTGCCTGCTGCTCGGCGTGGCCTGCGGCCTCCTCAACGGCCTGCTGGTCACCCGGCTCGGGCTGCCCTCCCTCGCCGTCACGATCGGAACGCTGGCCGCCTACCGGGGCATCGCGCAGATCGTGCTCGGCTCCGACTCGGTGACGGACTTCCCCTCGCAGTACCTGGACTTCGCGGCCGGACGCGTCGACGGCACCTTCGTCCCGTACGCCTTCCTGCCCTTCCTCGTGCTGCTGGCCGTCGCCGTCGTCGCCCTGCACGCCATGCCGCTGGGCCGGTCGCTGTTCGCCATCGGGGCCAGCGAGGAGGCCGCGCGCTTCGCCGGCATCCGGGTCAAGCGGCAGAAGCTGATCCTGTTCACGCTGACCGGCCTCATGTCGTCCCTCACCGGCGTCTTCTGGGCGCTGCACTACGCCAGCGCCCGCTACGACAACGCCACCGGCCTCGAACTGTCCGTCGTCGCCGCCGTACTCCTGGGCGGCATCGACTTCGACGGCGGCAAGGGCACGCTCGGCGGGGCGATCGCGGGCGTCTTCCTGCTCGGCGCGCTCCAGAACGTGATGAGCCTGCAGGACGTCTCCGCCCAGTCGCAGATCGTCGTCACCGGCGTCCTGCTCGTCCTCTCCGTGCTCGGCCCCCGGCTCGCACGGCAGATCTCCCTCGCGAGGTCCGGACGCAGGGCGGCGTCGACACCCCCGTCCAAGGCGCCCGCGCCCACCCCGTAACCCGTCACCGGCTCCGTCCACCCTCATAAGGAACCCACCATGCGCAAGTCGTCCATCCGCCGTACCTGCGCGGCCCTCGCCGCCGTCACCTCCCTCGCCCTGGCCGCCACCGCCTGCGGCGGCACCACGAAGGAGGACGTCAAGGACGAGGGCGGCAAGTCCGCCGCGGAGGGCAAGGCCGACCCCAACGCCGCGACGAAGAAGGGGCTGACCGTCGGCTTCCTGCCCAAGCAGGTCAACAACCCCTACTTCACCGTCGCCGACAAGGGCGGCGAGAAGGCCGTCAAGGAGCTGGGCTCCAGCTACAAGGAGGTCGGCACCTCCAGCGGCACCGACACCGCCGGCCAGGTCTCCTACGTCAACACGCTCACCCAGCAGCAGGTCGACGCCATCGCCGTCTCCGCGCAGGACCCGGGCGCGCTGTGCACCGCGCTCAAGCAGGCGATGAAGAACGACATCAAGATCGTCACCTACGACTCGGACACCAACCCCGAGTGCCGCAACGCCTTCATCTCCCAGGCGTCCGCCGACGACATCGGCCGCACCCAGGTGCAGCAGATGGCCGAGCAGATCGGCAACAAGGGCGAGATCGCGATCCTGTCCGCCGCGCAGACCGCGACGAACCAGAACGCCTGGATCGAGATCATGAAGGACGAGCTGAAGGACCCGAAGTACAAGGACATCAAGCTGGTCAAGGTCGCCTACGGCGACGACGACGCCCAGAAGTCCTTCCAGCAGACCCAGGGCCTGCTCCAGGAGCACCCCAACCTGAAGGGGATCATCTCCCCGACCACCGTCGGCATCAAGGCCGCCGCCCAGTACCTGTCCGGCTCCAAGTACAAGGGCAAGGTCAGGCTCACCGGCCTCGGCACCCCCAACGACATGCGCAAGTACGTCAAGAACGGCACCGTCGAGGCGTTCGAGCTGTGGGACCCGGCCAAGCTCGGCGAGCTGGCCGCGCGCACCTCCGTCGCCCTCGCCTCCGGGCAGATCACCGGCAAGGAGGGCGAGACCTTCAAGGCCGGTGCCATGGGCGAGTACACCATCGGCAAGGACGGCGTGATCAACCTCGGCAAGCCGACCGTGTTCACCGCCGACAACGTCGACCAGTTCGACTTCTAGACCCCGTCCTTCGTACAGTCCCCACCCTTCGTACGGGAGCGGTACTTCATGCAGCGCGTCTGTTTCCTGCTCAAGGTCCGCCCGGACCGCATCGCGGAGTACCGCGAACGCCACGCCGCCGTGTGGCCGGAGATGTGCGAGGCACTCTCCGCCACCGGCTGGCACAACTACTCGCTCTTCCTGCGCGACGACGGCCTGCTCGTCGGCTACCTGGAGACCGAGGACTTCGCCGCCGCCAAGGCCGGCATGGAGGCCACCGAGGTCAACGCCCGCTGGCAGGCGGAGATGGGCCCGCTCTTCGAGTCCCTCGACGGGGACCGCCCCGACGAGGCGATGAAGCCCCTCACCGAGGTGTTCCACCTCGCCTGAAGGGGGTCTCCCCGGGGCGGCACGGGTACTGTGTGAAGGTCCCGCGGCCGCCCCCCACACCCACCCCGACCTCGGAGGTCCCTGCCCGATGGCCCATTCCGTGGGTATCAAGGACGTCGCCCGCGCCGCCGGAGTTTCCGTGGGCACGGTCTCCAACGTCATCAACCGTCCCGACACCGTCGCGACCGAGACCCGCGCGCGTGTGCTGTCCGCGATCGACCGGCTGGGCTACGTCCGCAGCGAGTCCGCGCGCCAGCTGCGCGCGGGCCGCAGCCGCATCATGGGGCTGCTCGTCCTGGACATGGGCAACCCCTTCTTCGTCGACGTCGCCCGCGGGGCCGAGCGGGCCGCCCGCGAGGCCGGGCTCGGGGTGATGGTCTGCAACAGCGCCCAGAACCCGGCCGAGGAGGCCGAGTACCTCTCGCTCTTCGCCGAGCAGCGCGTCCGCGGCGTCCTGCTCACCCCCGCCGACGCCACCGGCCGCAACATCGAGGGCTTCCGGCGCCACCACATCCCCTTCGTCCTGGTCGACCGGGTCGCCGAGGGCACCACCGAGTGCTCGGTCTCCGTCGACGACGTCGCGGGCGGCGCCCTGGCCGTGCGCCACCTCGTGGACGCCGGACACCGCTCCATCGCCTACGTCAGCGGCCCGCCCGGCCTCAACCAGGTCCGCGACCGCCGCACCGGCGCCCTCGCCGCGCTCGCCGAGGCCGGGCTCGGGCCCGACGCCCTGCGCGAACTGCCCACCGAACGCCTCGACGTCTCCGCGGGCCGCGACGCCGGCGCCCGACTGCTGGGCCTCGCCGACCGGCCGACCGCCGTCTTCTGCGCCAACGACCTGCTCGCCCTCGGTGTGCTCCAGGCCATGTACGCCGCCGGGGTCGGCGTCCCCGACGACCTCGCGATCGTGGGCTACGACGACATCGAGTTCGCCGCCGCCGCGGCCGTCCCGCTCACCTCCGTGCGCCAGCCCGCCGTCACCATGGGCGCCATGGCCGCCGAACTGCTCCTGGAGGAGACCGAGCTGGAGGGCACGGACCGGACCCACCCGCACCGCCGGGTCGTCCTCCAGCCCGAGCTGGTGGTGCGGCGCTCCAGCCTCGCCGCCCGCTGACCGTCCGTTCAGTACGATTTCATGATCCCGGGGGTCGGTGGCCGCAAGAACGTGTGCTGAACTGGGACCCGGCCAAAACAACCGGCCGTCACCTCCGTCCGCCCCGGGAGACCCCTTGAGCGTCAGCTACCGCCAGCCAGGCGTCGTCCTCACCGACCGCCGTTTCACCGTTCCCCTCGACCACGCCGACCCGGACGGGGAGACGATCGAGCTGTACGCCCGCGAGGCCGTCGCGAGCGACAAGGCCGACAAGGACCTGCCGTGGCTCGTCTACCTCCAGGGCGGGCCCGGCGGCAAGGCGGACCGTTTCGTCGGACGTCCCGCCTGGTTCGGCCGGGCCCTCCAGGAGTACCGCGTCCTGCTCCTGGACCAGCGCGGCACCGGCGCCTCCACCCCGGCCAACCGCCAGACGCTCCCGCTGCGCGGCGGCCCCGCCGAGCAGGCCGACTACCTCACCCACTTCCGCGCCGACGCCATCGTCCGGGACTGCGAGGCCGTCCGCCCCCAGGTGACCGGCGGCGCCCCCTGGACCGTCCTCGGCCAGAGCTTCGGCGGCTTCTGCACCGTCGCCTACCTCTCGCTGGCCCCCGAGGGCCTGAGCACCGCCCTGATCACCGGCGGCCTGCCCTCCCTGGAGGCCCACGCGGACGACGTCTACCGGGCCGCCTACCCGCGCATCGAGCGCAAGGTCGTCGCGCACTACGCCCGCTACCCGCAGGACATCGAGCGCGCCCGCCGCATCGCCGACCACCTCCTCACCCACGACGTGGTCCTGCCGAACGGCTACCGCCTCACCGTCGAGGCCTTCCAGTCCCTCGGCATCATGCTCGGCGGCGGAGAGGGCAGCCACCGCCTGCACTTCCTCCTGGAGGACGCCTTCGTCCGCACCCCGAACGGACACGAACTCTCCGACTCCTTCCAGGAGCAGGCGCAGGGCCTGCTGTCGTACGCGGGCCGCCCGCTGTACGCCCTCGTCCACGAGGCCATCTACGGCCAGGACGCGCGCCCCACCGCCTGGTCGGCCGAGCGGGTCCGCGCGGAGTTCCCGCGCTTCGACGCCGCCAAGGCCCTCGCGGGCGACGAACCGCTGCTCTTCACCGGCGAGTCGATCCACCCCTGGATGTTCGACTGCGACCCGGCGCTGCGCCCCCTGCGCGAGACGGCGGAACTGCTTGCCGCCCGCACCGACTGGACACCGCTGTACGACCCCGCCCGCCTGGCCGCCAACGAGGTGCCGGCCGCCGCCGCCGTCTACCACGACGACATGTACGTCGACACCGCGCACTCCCTGACCACCGCCCGTACGGTCCGGGGCCTGCGCACCTGGGTCACCGACGAGTTCGAGCACGACGGCGTACGGGCCGGCGGCCCCCGGGTCCTGGACCGGCTGCTGGCGCTCGCCCACGACGAGGCGTGAGGAGCGGGGCCCCAAATCGCGGTGGGACGCCGGTGGCGCGGGTTAGTGTGCGGGCATGACGGAGCCGACGATCACGCAACTGGAGCCCATGCCCGGCGACTGGCGCCGCGCCCTCGCCGTCGTCGCCCACCCCGACGACCTGGAGTACGGCTGCTCGGCGGCGATCGCCTCCTGGACCGACGAGGGCCGCGAGGTCGCCTACGTGCTCGCCACCAGGGGCGAGGCGGGCATCGACACCCTGCCGCCCGCCGAGTGCGCGCCGCTGCGCGAGCGTGAGCAGCGTGCGAGCGCCGCAGTCGTCGGGGTGAGCGAGGTGGAGTTCCTCGACCACCGGGACGGCGTCGTCGAGTACGGCACCGCGCTGCGCCGCGACATCGCCGCCGCGATCCGCCGGCACCGGCCCGAGCTGGTCATCACCCTCAACCACCGGGACACCTGGGGCGGCGTCGCCTGGAACACCCCGGACCACGTCGCCGTCGGCCGGGCCACGCTCGACGCGGCGGCCGACGCGGGCAACCGGTGGATCTTCCCGGAGCTGACCGAGCAGGGCCTCGAACCGTGGAACGGCGTGCGCTGGGTCGCGGTCGCCGGCTCTTCCTCGCCCACCCACGCCGTGGACGCCACCCCGGGCCTCGAACGCGCGGTGCGCTCGCTGCTGGAACACCGCACGTACATCGAGGTGCTGACCGAGGAGGACCCGGAGACGTACGTGCGCGGATTCCTCACCGGCTTCGCCCAGGCGGCCGGCGAGCGGTTCGGCGGCAGGCCGGCGGTGACCTTCGAGGTCTTCGGGCGGTAGCGGCATCGCGGGGGAGCGGGGCGTGACGGCGTCCAGGGTGGTGCGCAGCGTTGCCGCCGGGGGTCTCGGCACGGCCGCCCGCCGACGGCCCGTATCCTCGACGACATGCGAGAACACACGGCGGCGGACCGGACGGATCTCCCGGCCCGCGCGGAGCTGCGCGGCGACTGCGGGAGCTGCTTCGGCCTGTGCTGCGTGGCCCTGCCGTTCGCCCGCTCGGCGGACTTCGCGATCGACAAGGACGCCGGCACCCCCTGTACGAACCTCCGCACCGACCACCGCTGCGGCATCCACGCGAGGCTGCGGGACCGCGGCTTCAGCGGCTGCACGGTCTACGACTGCTTCGGCGCCGGGCAGCGGGTCTCCCAGGTCACCTTCGGCGGTGCGGACTGGCGCGACGGCCCGCCGGAGCTCGGGCGCCGCATGTTCGACGTGTTCCCGGTCGTCCGCCAACTGCACGAGCTGCTCTGGTACCTGACCGAGGCACTGACCCTGCCCGCCGCCCGCCCGGTCCACGCCGACCTGCGCCGCGTCCTCGCCGACACCGAACGCCTCGCCGAGGGGACCCCCGAGGAGCTGGCCGTCCTCGACGTGGGCGCACACCGGCAGCGTGTCAACGCGCTCCTGCTGCGCACCAGCGAGCTGGCCCGGTCGGGCACCCGGGGCCGCAAGAAGAACCGCCGCAACGCCGACCTGATGGGCGCCCGCCTGAGCGGCGCCGACCTCGCCGGCGCCGACCTGCGCGGGGCCTACCTCATCGCCGCCGACCTCACCGGCGCCGACCTGCGGGGCGCCGACCTGATCGGTGCGGACCTGCGCGACGCCGATCTGAGCGACGCGGACCTGACGGGCGCCTTCTTCCTGACCCAGCCGCAGGTCAACGCGGCCCGTGGCGGCCCCGGCACCAGGCTGCCCGGCTCAGTCACCCGCCCGGTGCACTGGACAGCGGGGCGCTGAAACGGAGTCACCGTCGCCCTCGGCCTCCCGGGCCGCCCCGCCCTCCGCGGCGTCGGACGCGCGGGGCGCGGATCCCGGCGTCGAAGGCGCCGACGGGGCCCGCCGGTCCAGACGCAGGCGCAGCCCCTCCGGCATCAGTGTCAGCCGCTCGGTCACCCGCAGCCGGTAGCCGGGGTCCGGCCGCAACTCGTAGCGGCGCAGCAGCAGTCCGAGGACCAGCGTGGCCTCGTGCAGCGCGAACTGCCGCCCGATGCACGCCCGAGCCCCCGTCCCGAACGGCTTGAACGTGTGCGGGGCGCGCGAGCGCACGGCCTTCGCGTCGAAGCGGTCGGGGTCGAAGCGTTCGGCGTCCGGACCCCACACCTCCGGATCGCGGTGCAGCATGCCCGTGAGCACCAGCGCCCAGGCCCCGCGCCGCATCGGGTGCGCGCCGCCGAGCACCGTGTCCTCGCGGGCCTCCCGCGCGAAGCCGGGGGCGGTCGGCCACAGCCGCAGTGACTCGTCCAGCACCCGGCGCACGTAGCGCAGCTTGGCCACCTGCTCGTAGCCGGGCGCCTCGGTGCCGCCCCACACCCGGTCCACCTCGGCGCGGGCCCGGGCCGCGACCTCGGGGTGCTGGGCGAGGTAGTGCAGGGCGAAGGAGAGCGCGCCCGAGGTGGTCTCGTGACCGGCGACGAGGAAGGTGATGACCTGCCGGCGGACGTTCTGGGGCGACAGCCGCTCACCGGTCTCCGGGTGGGCCGTCTCCAGCATCCGGCCCAGCAGGTCGCCGTCCCCGCCCCCGCCCCCGCCGCCGGTCGCCCGGCGTTCGCGGACGAGGTAGTCGACCGTGCGGTTGAGGTGGGCGATGTCGGCGGCGTTGCGGCGGCTCGCGTCGCGCAGCAGCCAGGGGGCGAGCGGAGCGGGCACCGTGTTCAGGCGCTGGGCGTACCCGAGCGTACCCACCATCGCGGTGACGAAGGGATGCGGGCGGGAGCGTTCGAAGGAGCCGAAGTCGTGCCCGAAACCGGTGCGTGAGATGGTCTCCAGGGTCAGCTTGGTCATGTCGCCGGGCACGTCCACCGCCCGGCCCGACGCCTCGGCCAGGTCCCAGTGGGCGGTGAGCCGGGAGGCCACGTCCAGCATCATCACGTGGTAGCCGGCCATGGCCTCGCGGCTGAACCCGGGCGCCAGCACGTCGTGCGCGAGCTGCCAGTTGGGCTCGTGGTTGTACGCCGTGAACAGCCCGTCCCCGGCGACCGGCCGCAGGTTGGCCACCCCCAGGCCCACGTGCTTGGCGAACCGCGTCTCGTCCGCCAGATCGGCGGCGAGGTCCGCGCCCCAGACGAACACGAACTCCTTGCCGAAGGCCCGCCGCCGGAAGATCGGCCCCAGCCGCCGGGCGTACCGCAGCGAGTCCTGCATCGGGGTGCGCCTGCTCGCCCCCACCACGTCGCCGAGCAGCGGCAGCCGGTACGGCGGGTGCGGGATGCGGTGCAGTTCGGGCCAGCCCAGCTCGGCGCTGCGGAAGCCCTTCGGCAGTCCGTCCCGTGCCGTTTCCCTCACTGTCCGGGCCATGACGCGATCTCCCTTGACGCAGCGGCGTGTTGCACGAGCCGAGGCGAGCGTGTTGTACATGGATTCAATAACGCGGCCCAGTCTCGTCCCGTTGTTGAACCGGCGTCAAGTAAGGTGCGGGCATGGCCGCGAACCAGGGCGAGCGCACCCGCCGCCGGCTCAGCACCGCCGAGCGCCGGGAGCAGCTGCTCTCGGTGGGCGCGCGGCTGTTCTCGGACAGTCCCTACGACGAGGTGCGGATCGAACAGGTCGCCGAGATCGCCGGAGTCTCCCGCGGGCTGCTGTACCACTACTTCCCGAACAAGCGGGACTTCTTCGCCGCGGTCGTCGAGCGGGAGAGCGAGCGCATGCTGCGGATGACGGCGGCCGTGCCCGGCGTCCCGGTCCGCGAGCAGCTCACCGCGGGGCTCGACGCGTACCTGGAGTACGTCCGCGCCCACGCACACGGCTACCGCGCCTTCCACCGTGCCGACGCGACCGGCGACCAGGCGGTGCGCCGCGTCTACCGGAAGGCGCTCGCCGCGCAGGAACGGCAGATCCTCGCCGCCCTGTCCGCCGACCCGGAGTTCGGCCCGGCCTTCGAGGAGCGCGGCGACGTGCGGCTGGCGGTGCGTGGCTGGCTGGCCTTCACCACCGCGGTCTGCCTGGAGTGGCTGCGGGACCCGGAACCCGCCCGTGAGCAGGTGCGCGACCTGTGCGCACGGGCGCTGTTGGGCGCCATCGCGCCCTGACGCGGCGTGTCCGCACGGTTCGACGCGGTGTCGTGGTTGGCGCACACCCCGATCTCCGATAGGTTAGGTGAGCCTTACCTAATGAACTGAACGGAGGTTGGGATGGGTGACAGCCACACCTGGACGGCCGCGCCTGCCGCGGCGGAGCAGGCCCGCTCCGTGCTCGCCGCCGCCTGGTCCTGCGCGGTGACCGCGGAGGGCGGCCGCGAGGAGTTCGTCGGCGTGCACACCGTGGCCGACGACGGCCGGGTGCTCCTGCACGTGCCCGAGGACAGCGGCCTGCTCGCCGCGGCGCTGTGCGCGCCCCGCGGTGAGCCGTCCGCCGTGCTGGAGTTCGCCGACGTGGCGCCCGTCCCGGTGCGGGGCCGGATCAGGGCCCGGCTCTGGCTCGCCGGCTGGATGGCCGTGGAGGACGGACACCTGGCCTTCCGGCCCACCCGCGTGGTGCTGCGGCGCCCCTCCGGTGCCGTGGTGATCGACGTCGACGAGTTCACCGCCGCGTCGCCCGACCCGCTGGCACTGGCCGAGGCGCGGCTGCTGACCCATCTCGCCGACTGCCACGACGACGCCGTCCAGCGGCTGACCCGGCTCGTCGACCCGGACAGCCTGCACGGCGCGGTCCGGGTGCGGCCGCTCGCCGTCGACCGGCACGGGCTGACCCTGCGCATCGAACGCGTCCGCGACCACGGTGACGTACGTCTGCCCTTCCATGCGCCGGCCGACGAGATCGCGCAGCTCACGGAGCGGGTGCACGTGCTCCTCGCGCAGGCGGGCGCCGCCTCCTGCCCCCGGGCCCTACAGCGGCAGCGCGCAGACGGCGACGGGTGAGGCGAACGGCTCGCCGGTGGGGCGCAGTTCGCCACCTTCCTCGCCCACGCGGAACGCGCTGACGGTGCCGGAGCGCTGGTTGGCCGCGAACAGCAGCCCGCCGTCCGGGGAGAAGGCGATCTGCCGGGGGAAGTCGCCGCCCGCCGGCACCGTGCCGAGAAGCCGGAGCCGGGCGCCCGCCGCCTCCACCGCGTACCGGCTCAGGCTGTTGTGCCCCCGGTTGGCGAGAAAGGCGTACGCGCCGTCGGACGTGACCAGGAACTGCGCGGGGTAGTTGGCGCCGGACCCCGGGCTCGGCTCCGCCCCGGTGGACTGCGCCTCGCCCACGGTCAGGCGTCCCGTCTGCGGGTCGTACGCGCACACCGCGACGGTGTTGTCGACCTCGTTGGCGAGGTAGGCGTGGCGCCCGCCGGGGTGGAAGGCGAGATGCCGGGGCCCGGCGCCCGGCCGGGTCCGTGCCCGCGAGACCTCCGCGAGGGTCCCCGCGGTCTCGTCCAGGCGGTAGGTGTACACGGTGTCCGTGCCGAGGTCCACGGCGAGGACGTGCTTCCCGTCCGGGGCGGTGACGACCTGGTGGGCGTGCGGCCCGGTCTGCCCGGGGCCCGGCGGGGGAGCGGAGTGCGTGACCAGGCCGGTGCGCTCCCCGAGCGCGCCCGAGGTGTCGATCGGGTGCACGGCGACGCTGCCCGAGCCGTAGTCGGCGCTGAGCAGCCAGCGTCCGCCCGGATGCACGGACAGGTGGCAGGGCGCCGCGCCGCCGGTGCTCCGGCTGCCCAGCACCCTGTGGTCCGACAGCCGGACGGCGGTCACGGCGCCCTCGTCCCGCTCGTTCACCGCGTACACGGTGCGGCCGTCGGGGTGCACGGCCAGGTACGAGGGATCGTCCGTCTCGGCGAGGACACCGCGGCCGGTGATCCGGCCCGTGCCGGGGTCGTACTCGGCGAGCCCGACGCCCTTTCCGCCGCCCTCGGCGGAGGTGTAGGTGCCGACGAGGAGCGGGCGCGGTCCGGAGGACTGCCGCTGCCTGCCCGACGCGCCGCTGCTCGCCCCGGGCGCGGTGCCCGCGGCGGCCGGCCCGTCCGGCCGGTCCGGTCCGCCACAGGCCGCCGCCGCGGGGAGTGCCGCCGCGGCGGCGGTCCGTGCGAGGAGCGCCAGGAGTCGCCGCCTGTTCAAACTGTCACGGTTCATGCCGCTCTCCTGTGCGGGTCGGGTCCGTGGCGGGTCGTGGTGAGGGCGTCCGTGCGAGCATCCCGGCGACCCGCCGCACGCCCCGTCCCACGCCGCCCATGCCGCCCGCCCCTTCCGTGCCGGTCCCTCCACCGGTCCCCGTCCTCCGCCGGTCCCCGTCTCTACCAGTCCCCGTCCTGCACCGGCTTGCCCGGGGCGTCCTTGAGGGGGTGCACCTGGTGGGGCGCGGGCGCCTGCCACGGTTCGTGGTCGTCCCCGATCCAGTCCCCGGCCGGCTTGACGTCCTGGAGCGGCTCGGTGGGTGCGAGGTCGTGGGCGTCCTGGTCGTAGTAGTCGTACCAGGGCAGACCTGCCCGGGTGTACGCCGCCCGGTCCACGGGTGACGGCGGCGGCGCCTCCCCGGTGATGCGGCGCCACTCCGGCGGCGTCACCAGGTGCACGAACACCCTCCCGGCCGGCCGTTCGGCCCAGTGCGCCGGCGGCCGTTGGTCCCGGTACACCTCCTGGCGCATGGAGCCGCCGACGCCGAGCCCCATGGCCGGCGCGGACCGGGGCGCACCGCCGTACGCCGGGGCCGCACCCGGGGCGGCGGGGGCCGAGGCCGGTGCCGCAGCCCCGAAGGCCCCGCCGGGAGGGGCCGCCCTGCGGGCCAGTTCGGTACGGCGCCGCTCCTCCTCGCGCCAGCGGGCCAGCTCCCTGTCGTTGAGCGTGAACGCCTGCAGCTGGACGCCTCCCCAGACCTCCTCGCCGGTGACCTGGCCCTCGACCGTCGCGCCCATGCCGAGCGGCACCGCGACAAACTGACGGACCGTGCCGGTCCCGGAGTTGATGCCGTCCAGCCAGGGCTGGCGGGGGAGGACCACGTAGTTCTGCGGATCGCGGGACAGCCGGTCGCTCCACGGCCTGCCCGAGACCGCGCACACCTTGCCCACCCCCACCTGGAGGGCGGCGGGTTCCCGCGTGCCCGCGAAACTCAGCCACATGGCCTCACGCAGGTACACCGGCAGCATCACACCGCCGCGCGCACGCCACTCCTCGGGCACGGTGCCGGCGTAGTCGCAGACCCGGCGGACCGGGAACTCGCCGAGCCCCGGCGGCAGCGGGTGCGTGCCCGTCTCGGGCAGCCGGAGCGTGCGTATGAAGCGCACCGACGCACCGCCCGGCAGCGACAGCCGGTTCCCGTCGATCCGCACACTGGTGTCGGTCATCCGAACGCCCCCTCATTCGCCGTGTGTCCTTGTGCCCGCGCGCTGTTCGTCGTTCGCCGTCCTCAAGAGGAACGCCGGGCGGCGGTGCCGCGGTTCCGCCGGCGCAGCCCGGCGCGGATCCGGTCCCGCAACCGGGTCAGCCGCGGCATGCGCTCGCGCTGCTCGCGCGTGTGGCGGTCCAGCTCCTCCAGGAGCCGGCGGGAGCGGTGCTCGGTGTCCATCTCGTCGATGATCCGGTTCACCTCGGCCAGCACCGCACCCCGCAGCTGCCACTGCCTCGCGTCGCGCCGGACCTCGTCGAGGAGCAGGTCGGCCAACCTGTCCCGGGTGGCCGCTGCCTGGCGCAACTCGGCGGCCAGACGCTCCTCCGCGGACTCGGCGTTCTCGCTCGCATTGCTGGTGACCAGCACCGAGAAGCTCACCACGGCGTCCGCGATCTCGGACAGCAGCTGCTGGACGGCGGCCCCCGTCTCCGGTGCGAACAGGGGCTCCGGCTCCCGGTCCTTGGCCAGGTCGGTGAAGCTGCGCGCCAGGACCCGCATGACCACCGTGCAGATCTCCAGGGTGTCCAGACCGGTGCGCAGCACGACCCGGTGCAGCAGTCCCTCGCGCACCCGGGGGTTGAACCGGAGGCTGTCCTCGGCCTGGCGGAGGTCCTCGTCCACCTCGCCGATGTCGTGGTCGAGCCGGCGCGCCTCGTGCAGCCGGGCCGCCGCCTCGTGGAACGGCATGCTGCCGGCGGCCTCCTCGCCCATGCGCAGCAGCAGTTGACGCACCTGCCGGGCCAGCCCCACCACGGATTCGCCGGCCTGCTCCACCCACACCGGAGGCGCGAGGATCAGGTTGAAGACCAGACCGACGACGGCCCCGATCAGCGTCTCCACCACCCGGGCCCACGCCAGGCTCCCGTGCGAGGTCACGCCGAGCACCAGCATCGCGCTGATCGCCACCTCGGCGGTGAACTCCTCGGCGCGCACCAGGTGCCCGACGCCCAGCGCCGCCACGATGATCAGCGCCAGACTCCACCAGCTCAGCCCGACCAGCTGGCTGAAGGCGATGGCGACCAGGACACCGGCGACCACCGCGTTCACCCGGCGGAAGCTCATCTTCAGCGTGGCGTAGAGGGTGACCTGGACGACCAGCAGGGCGGTCAGGGGAGCGGTGAGCGGCGCCGCCGACTTGTCGGGACTCAGCCGTACCGCGATGACGTAGGCGATCGAAGCCGCGGCGGCGGAGCGCAGGGCCTGCACGACCATGGGGTCCCTCAGCCACTTCACCCGCCGCAGAGCCGCCTTCGCGGCCTCAAGCACATCCCGCATCCTCGGGCTGTTCCCTTCCGCAGGCGCCTCGAACGTGTCCGATCAGGACGGTAGCGGGAGGCGGGCGGCCGGGCCCCTCTCACGCGCCGGGCGCCGCCGGACGGGTCAGCCGGTCACCTTGGCGACGAACGCGGACAGGTTGCCCAGGGTCCTTGAGACCTGCTCCTCAAGGGTGAGGCTCTCCTCGAACCGGCCGCCGTTCTCCGGAACCTTCTTGCCCCGCAGGTACAGGGAGCAGGCGAGGTCGGTACACATGTACAGGCCGACCGAGTTGCCCTCACGGCCGGCCGCCCCCGCCTTGCGCGCCGTCATCAGCGACACACCGCCCCGCGGATGGGTGGTCAGGCACAGCCCGCACATGCTGCGCTGGAGAAAGCCGCTCCGGACCTGCTGGAACCGCAGCGCCACACCGGCGAGGCGTCCGTCCTGTTCGCAGACCAGGTAGCTGCGGTCGGGCGCCCCGGGATCCCGCCAGCCGAAGAAGTCGAGGTCGCCCCAGGGACGCTCGTCGAGGTCGCGGGGCACGGTCAGACGCTTGGCCTCGCCCTTCGAGCAGTTGATGAAAGAGGTGCGGATGTCCCGCTCGTCGAGTGCTCTCATGGGAGCCTCCCCTTGGTCGAGAAGATCTGTCCTAGGGTCTCTAGGTTTTCACCTAGCGTAAATAGCCTACGGGGCGAGTCGCCACCGTATTTCGGGGAGCGCGAGTTCATAACATGAATTAAGGATGAAGGGAAGTCGCGTGCGGCTGTCCCGCAGAGGTATGTTGCAGACCGGGCACGGCAGGGGAGGAGCCACATGGCGGGGCGGAACGGGCGCACGGTGCGCGACCTCAGGAGGGCCAACCGTACGGCCGTGCTGCAGCGGCTCTACTTCGACGGACCGCTCAGCCGGTTCGAACTGGGCCCGGCCACCGGCCTCAGCTCCGGTTCCGTCAGCAACGTGGTCGCCGACCTGGTCGCCGACGGACTGGTAGAGGAGGCCGGCAGCGTCGACTCCGACGGCGGCCGGCCCCGCACCCTGCTGCGGGTGGCCCCCGCCAGCGGCCACATGATCGGCGTGGACGTCGGCGAGACCCGGGTACGGGTCGAGCTCTTCGACCTGACGCTCACCGAACTCGCCCGCGCCGAACGCCCACTGGCCCAGCAGCGCTACGACGTCGACGTCATCGTCGGACACATCCGCGACGGCATCGCCGAGGTGCTGGCCGCGGCCGGACTGGCACCCGAACGGCTGCTCGGCGCCGGGATCGGCGTCCCCGGCATCGTGGAGCACACCGCCGACCGCGGGGCCGTGGTGCACGGCCAGACCATCGGCTGGGACGCGGTTCCGCTGGAGGCCCTGCTCCGTGCCGGTTCCCCGCTGCCGGACACCGTCCCGTACCTCATCGACAACGGCGCCAAGACCCTCGGCCAGGCCGAGATGTGGTTCGGCGCCGGGCGCGGCGCCCGCAACGCGGTCGTGGTCCTCTTCGGCTCCGGCGTCGGCGCCAGCCTCGTCACCCCCGAGGTCGAGCAGGGCCGGGCGGTCGAGTGGGGGCACCTGACGGTCCGGGTCAGAGGGCGCCGCTGCCGCTGCGGAGCACTGGGCTGCCTGGAGGCGTACGCGGGCGCCGAGTCACTGCTGGCCCGCTGGCGGGAGGAGGGCGGCCGGGTGCCGGAGGGCACCGACGAGGAGACCGCCCTCACCGCGCTGCTCGCCGCCGCCCACCCGTCCGGCGGCGAGGCGGCCGACCCGGTCGCGCTCGCCGTGCTGGAGGAGACCGCCGAGTACCTGGGCGCCGGCCTGTCCGACGTGATCAACCTCTTCCAGCCCGAGCGCATCCTCATCGGCGGCTGGGCCGGCCTCCAGCTCGGCACCCGCTTCCTGCCCGCCGTACGCCGACACGCCGTGTCGTACGCGCTGCGCCACCCCGCCAGGAAGGTGACGGTCGACCTGGGACGGCTCGGCCCGGACGCCGTCACCGTCGGTGCCGCGATCCTGCCCCTGGCCGACTTCTTCGCGCGCGGCGGCAGGCGTCCCGAGCCGGCCCCCGAGTACCCGGTCCCCGCCTGGCGCACGGCGATCGAGGAGCGGGCGCCGCACTGAGGTTTCGCCGGTCACCGAGGAGGTACCCGACGCCGCTCCGAGGACCGTCGGACGACTGCCGGACGGCCCCGGACGAACGGAGAACCACGGGAAGGAGCGCGCCGTGTCCGACCACCGCCACGAAGGCCCGGGTGAGAACGGTGCCCCCGTCCCGCGCGACCTGCCGGACCAGCAGGCCGGGGACCACGACGACCCGTGGGAGGCCGCCTCGCCCACGCGCGAGCAGAGCGAGCACCGGCAGGGCCTGACGGACGAAGCCCCCGAGGGCGACGGGGAGACCGCCGGCGACGCGGAGACGGGGCCCGCGACCGACGTGCCCGACACCGACGAGGCCGGCACGGGCCGGCAGGGCGCACCGCACTCGGGTGCCGTGCACCCCGAGCACCCGGTGCCCGACGAGTCCCCCGGCTGACCGGGCCACCCGGACCAGCGGCGAGGACGAGCCGCCCGGAGATCCGGACGCGGGAGAGCACGAGGAACACGGGAGCGGGGGGGGGGGGGGGGGGGGGGGGGGGGGGGGGCGGGGGCCGCCCCCCCCCCCCCCCCCCCCCGCCGCGCTCAGCCCACCTTGCGCCCGCGCATCGGCTCCGTGTCCGCCCCGGCGCCCTGCCGCAACCCCCGCAGGAACTCCTCCAGCACCTCCGTGGCCGTACGCGTCGCGCGCCAGCCCAGCTCCACCCGCGCCCGCGTGCAGTCCATGACGGGCAGCCGCAGCACCGCGTCGAAGAGGTGCGGCGAGGCCGGGAGCAGCCGCAGACCCCACGCGGCGGCGATCGCCGAGCGGGCCGCGGTGCGCGGTACCCGCACGGGACGCACCCCGATCAGCTCGCCCAGCAGTTCGGCGTCCACCGGCGGCTCCGCCGCGAGGTTGAACGCGCCCCGCGCGTCCTCGGACCGCACGGCCAGCCGGTAGGCGCTCGCCGCGTCGTCCGTGTGCAGAGCCTGCACGCGCAGCCCGGGGACGTCCGGCAGGAACGGGAGCAGCTCCGGACGCGCCGCCGGACCCGGCAGGAACCGGCCGCCGAAGATCCGGCGCTGTTCGCTGGCCGACTCCCGCTTGAACAGGAAGGCGGGCCGCATCCGCACCACCCGGATTCCCGGATGGTCGCGCTCGAAGGTGTCCAGGGCCCGTTCCAGATAGGCCTTCTCCCGGCAGTAGGCCGCGTCCGGCCAGCCGTGCGTCGGCCACGACTCGTCCACCGCGTGGTTCTTGGGCCCCGGCGAGTACGCGCCGACCGAGGAGGCGTGCACCAGCGCCGGCACCCCGGCCGCGGCCACCGCCTCGAAGACCCGGATGGAGCCGAGGACGTTCGTGCGCCAGGTCGTCGCCGGGTCGTGCGTCGGCTGGAACGCCCAGGCGAGATGGACCACGGCGTCGGCGCCGGCGAAGTGGCCGGTCAGGTCGGTCTGCTCCGAGGCCAGGTCGACCGCGGCCCACTCGGTCTTCGCGGGCGACCACTCGGGGATCCGCCTGGCCAGCCCCAGCACGGAGCCCACCTCCGGATCCTCGCAGAGGAGCCGCACCACGCTGGTGCCCACGTTGCCCGTGGAGCCCGTGACCACGATCCTGCTGCCCGTTGTGCTGCTCACCCTGTGCTCCTCTCGGCGGCCTGTCCGTGCGGAGAGCACCGGGTACCCGCCGCCCGGGCGGGGCACGCGCGGGGAGGACGGGCGCCGGGAAGGCGCGCGCAAGAGGAAGCCCCGACCGCGACGGGGGAATCACGGCCGGGGCGGCTCGACGCGGATACGGATGGCGGTCGCCTCGCGGCGAAAGGCTCCACAGGGCTTCAGCCGAACGATCGTCCCTGTGGGCAATAGGTGAGGCCCGGGGACACTGTCCCATCCGTACCCACGGTCTGTTCAACGGCGAACGACCGGCCGGTGTTCCACCGTCTGTCGCGATTTGGGGTGATGTGCGTCACCGCCCGCGGTGCCGGCACGACGCGGGGTGCCACGCGCGTGGGCTGGGACGACTCGCGCGCTAGAACGACTCGCGGGCCTCCGGCACGATCTCGGCCCACAGGTTCTCCGCCTGCAGCAGCAACGTGCCGAGGACCGCCGTCCGCGCGGCCCCCCGCCCGGCGTGTTCCCGCAGCCCTTCCTGCACCCGTCGGTGCAGTTCCTCCATCGTCTCCTCGGCCGCCGTCTCCGTGTCACCCCCGGCCGGCTCGCCCACCAGCCGGTCCGCCTCCGCGTGACAGGCGTCGCCGATCAGCCGCAGCAGGCGCGCGTACAGGTCGAGGACCGGCCCCTCGGGCGGCTCGGGGGTACGGTGCTCGTCCGCCGCCACGGCCAGCGTCCGGGTCAGCGCGCCGATGTTGGCGGTGACCCTGCTCCAGCGGCGGTCCTCGACCTCCGGCGGCACGGCGGTGGGACCGCGGTGCAGCCGGCGCAGGGGGCCCGAGGTCAGCCGCAGACTCTCCCGGCTCCACGACCGGGCCGAGTAGAGCGCGTCCAGCCGCCGTTCGAGCCGGGCGGCGTCGCTGGACCAGCCGGCCGCGCTCTGCGCGTCCCACTCGGTCTCCCGCAGGTCGGCGGCGACGCGGCACAGGAGGTCGCCCGACTCCCGCGCCAGCGCCGCGAGGTTCTCCCGTACGTCCCTCAGATGGATCGGCGGCAGCACCAGGGCGTTGACGAGCACGCCGATGACCGCGCCGAGCGCCGCCTGCCCCACCCGGTGGCCGACCGCGGCGGCGGACACCGCCGTGCCGGCGGCCAGGACGAACACCGCCGTCGTGGCGGCGTAGATGCCCTGCAGGCCGAAACGGGACCAGTTCGCCACCAGCATCAGCACCGGCAGGGACAGCGCCAGCGCCCCCGTGTTGTCGTCCGTGATCGCTTGCGCCGCCGACGCCACCAGCGCCCCGGCGCAGATCGCCGCGAACTGCTGTCCGGCCTGCCGTACCGAGCTGTAGACGGTGGCCTGCACGAGGACCAGCGCCACCCAGGGCGCCATCAGTGCCATCGGGTCGCCCAGCCACACCCCCGCCACGGCCCAGGCGATCAGCGCCGCGCCCGCGGCCTTGAGCGACTGCACGATCAGGTCGCGTTCGCGTCCCGGTCCCCGCCAGGCGTCCCGCGCGGCCCGTCCGACGGCACATGCCTCCCACCACACCGCGGCCACGGGCCGCCTTCCCCGGAGCGCCTCCCGGAGGCTGTGCGTCACAGCGGGCATGCGGTACCGGCCGTCCGCACGGCGGGCGGACACGTCTCGCGGCGGAACGCCGAGCGCGGGTCCACGGACTCGCGGCTCATGCGAACGGGCTCTCGCGCAGGAAGGCCAGCAGATCGGCAGGGTCGGCATAGACCGCCCCGGCGCCCGCCTCCTCCAGGTCGGCGCGGGGCAGACCGCCGCACAGCACGCCCACGCAACGCACTCCCGCCCGGCTGCCCGCGCGCATGTCCCAAGCGGTGTCGCCGACGAAGACGGAGCGCTCGGCCGGCACCCCGGCCAGTTCCAGGGCGCGCTCGACCGGCTCCGGCGCGGGCTTGCCGGCCGCCACGTCGTCGGCGCTCGCGGTGGCGGCGATCGCGTCGTCCGCGTCGATCGCCCGCCGCAGCGCGCCCAGCTCCGCGCCGCCCGCCGAGGTGGCGAGGACCACCGTCCAGCCGTCACCGGCCAGGCGGCGCAGGAGTTCCCCGGCGCCCGGCAGCGCCGGCAGCCGGTCGAAGTACTGGCCGTACAGCGCCTTGTGGGCGGCGCTCAGCCCGGCGTCCTGGTCCGTGTCCCGGCCCTCGCCCAGCAGATGCGCGATCAGGTCGCTGGAGGCGAGTCCCACCGCCCGGTGGACCGCGTGCATCGGCACCCGGTGACCGGCCTGCCGGAACGCCTCCCACCAGGTCGTCACATGCAGGTGATTGGTGTCGACGAGGGTGCCGTCGACGTCGAACACGGCCGCCCGTTCCATGCACTGTCCCTTTCCGGTCCGCGGACTGTGGATCTCGCACCGAGTACCACGTCAGCGTCCCGCCACTCCGGACGGTGTACGGCCCTCGCGCGTCCAGGCCAGCAGCTCGTCGAGGGACCACGTGGTGACCACGCGCTCCGGCGGCACCCCGCACTCCTCGGCCCGTGCGCAACCGTGGATCTGCCAGTCCAGCTGACCGGGCGCGTGCGCGTCGGTGTCGATCGAGAACAGCACGCCGGCCGCCACGGCCCGGCGCAGCAGCCGCCGCGGCGGGTCGAGCCGCTCCGGACGGCTGTTGATCTCCACGGCCGTGCCGGACTCCGCGCAGGCGGCGAAGACCTCGTCCGCGTCGAACTCCGACTCCGGCCGCCCCCGCCCGGCCAGCAGCCGGCCGGTGCAGTGCCCCAGCACGTCCGCGTGCGGGTCGCGTACGGCGGCGACCATCCGGCGGGTCATCGAGCGGGCGTCCATCCTGAGCTTGGAGTGGACCGACACCACCACCACGTCGAGCCGCTCCAGCAGCTCCGGCTCCTGGTCGAGCGAGCCGTCGTCGAGGATGTCGCACTCGATGCCGGTGAGCAGCCGGAAGGGCGACCAGATCGCGTTGAGCTCCGCCACCACGTCCAGCTGCTCGCGCAGCCGGGCGGGGGAGAGCCCGCGGGCCACCGTCAGCCGTGGCGAGTGGTCGGTCAGGGCCGCCCACTCGTGTCCGAGGGCCGCCGCGGTCCGGCCCATCTCCTCGATCGGGCTGCCGCCGTCGGACCAGTCCGAGTGCAGATGGCAGTCGCCGCGCAACCGCTCCCGCAGCGCCTCGCCGCCCCGGGCGAGCGGGGTGTCCGCCTCTTCCTCCAGTTTCGCGAGGTAGCCGGGCACCTGACCGTCCAGTGCCTCGCGCGCCACCTGCGCCGTCCTGGGCCCGACGCCCTTGAGTGACTCCAGCGAGCCAGCCCGCTCGCGCAGCTCGGCGGCCGGCAGCCCGCCGAGCACGCCGGCCGCGGTGCGAAAGGCGCGGACGCGGTACGTCGGCGCCTGGGCCCGCTCCAGGAGGAACGCGATCCGCTCCAGCGCCTCGACGGGGTCCATCGCCACCTCCTCGTCCGGCCTCGACCGGCCCCCACCCGCCCTGCACCGGCATGTCCAGGGTCACCCAGAGCACCCGGAGCCGCACCACGGGCCGTGCGGTCGTGCCCGGACCGGGGGGGCGGGTCCCCGTTCCCGCGGGTTGCGGCCTACCCTCGATGCATGACCGAGATCGACAGCCCGCACATCGGCAGTCCGCGGATCCTCGTCTTCGGGGTGCACCCGGGCCCGCCCCCGTTCCGGATCGTGGAGATCGACGGCCAGGTGGTCGGTGAGGCCAGGGCCGTCACCGACGTCCTGGAGGCCGCCGCCGCCTTCGGTATCACCGTCCACGACCTGGACGACCCGGAGGTCGTCCGCTGGGTGGGCGGGGACAAGTTCACCTGGACCGCGCACTAGGACGGGTCCGGGCCGCCCCGCCCGGTGCGGAGCCTCAGCCGACCGTCCACTTCTGGTTGGCGCCGCCCGTGCAGGTCCAGATCTGCAGCCGGGTGCCGTTGGCCGAGTTGTTGCCGGTGACGTCGAGGCACTTGTCGGCCTGGGGATTGACGATGTCGCGCGCGGCGGTGACGACCCAGCGCTGGGCGGCACTGCCGTTGCAGTCCCACAGCTGGACGACCGTGCCGTCCGCCGTGCCGCCGGCGTTGACGTCCAGGCACTTGCCGAGCGCCCGGACCGTGCCGTCGGAGCCCACCGTCCACCGCTGGGCCGCGGTGCCGTTGCAGTCGTAGAGCTGTACGGGGGTGCCGTTGGCGGTGTTCGCCGCGGCGACGTCCACGCACTTGCCGGCCAGGCCCCGGATCGCGCCGCCGGCCGGTGAGTCGCCCGTCGTCACCGAGACGTGGTCGACGACCAGGGTCTGCGGGAAGGCCGTGGAGCCGTCCGGGTCGCCCGGCCAGTAGCCGCCGACCGCCAGGTTGAGGATCAGGAAGTACGGCCTGTTGAAGACCCACTGCTTCCCGCCCAGGTCGGCCGGGGTGCGCCGCTGGTAGACGTTGCCGTCCACCGACCAGGTGATCGAGTCGGGCGCCCAGTCGACGGCGAAGGTGTGGAAGGCGTCCGCGAAGGCCTGGCCGCCCGGCAGGCTGTAGCCGGCGCCGATGCCGCCGGAGCCGGAGTAGCCGGGGCCGTGGATGGTGCCGTGCACGGTGGAGGGCTCGAAACCGACGTTCTCCATGATGTCGATCTCGCCGGAGTCCGGCCAGTTCACCGGGGTGCCCAGCATCCAGAAGGCCGGCCACATGCCCTGCCCGCGCGGCACCTTCATCCGTGCCTCGACGTGCCCGTACTGGGCCGTGAACTTGCCCGAGGTGTTCAGCCGGGCGGAGGTGTACTGGCAGGTGCCGTACCAGCACTGGTAGTTGGCCGGGTTCTCCTTGCGGGCGGTGATGACCAGGTGGCCCTGGCCGTCCAGGGCGGCGTTCTTGTTGCCGGAGGTGTAGTACTGCCGCTCATGGTTGTTGACGTTGTCGCCGGTCTCGATCTGCCACTTCGAGGAGTCGACGGCCGCACCGGCCGGGCCGTCGAAGGTGTCGGAGAAGGTCACGGCGGCGGCCGCGGAGGACGAGGCGCCGACGACGCCGGCGGTCCGGGAGGCGTCGTCTTCCGCCTGGGCGGAGCCGGTCACGAGGGACGCGGCCAGTCCGGCGGACAGGGCGGCGGCGAGGAGACATCTGCGGAGCAGGCGTGGGCGGGCCACGGCTCTCCCTTCCGTACGGTGCCCCGCGGGGCACCGACCGAGGTGGGGGTGGGGGTGTGTCGCCTCTTTATTCAAGTAGTGAGATAAGGGCCGGTCAATAGCTTGGTACGGACCGGATGCCGCGCTTTCAAGTACGCGCCCCACGCGCGTGCACCGTGCGGCTCAATCGCCGGCCGAGAAGCAGGTAACCGACCAGCGCGCCGCCCGTGTTGAGGATGACGTCGTCGATGTCGAAGGCCCGCCCGGTGACCAGCGCGCCCTGTGCGGACTCCACCAGCAGCATCACGACGGCCGTCAGCAGCACCACGCGCAGCACCCCGCGCGTGCGCGGGGCGACCACCGGGACCAGTACCCCGAACGGCACTCCGAGCAGAACGTTCCCGCCGATCTGCTTGACGGCGTCGCGCAGCGCGGGCTGGTCCAGATAGGCCCGCAGCGAGCGCCCCGGGTGCAGGTTGGTGTGCGTCAGGGCCTCTGACGCGGGGGAGGGGTGCAGGGTCAGCCGCGCCAGTACCACCGCGAACGCCACCATGAAGACGAACGCGCACGCGGTCGCCAGCAGCCGCAACGGAAGCGCGAGCGTGTGCCGTTCGCGACGTTCGGTCTCCCGCGCCTTGGCGGCGCGGGGGCGCGGCCAAGAACGCGGTCGTGAGGCGGCACGAGCCATGTCGGTCCTCCAGTCGTCAACTTCCCCGCGTGGTAGGGCGGTTACCCGCCGATCCGCCGAGGATGCCCGGCGATTCGCACGACCGGCCGCACCCGCCCCGCCCACCGGCTCACCGTCTCGCGGGCCCCCGCCCCGGTTTTCCCCCGCCCGGCCGGGGCACTCCGGCCGGTGGAGCCGCCGCGCGCCGCCGTCGGCCGCCCCTCGCACTGCCCGACACCATGACGGTGGTTCCCGCCCTTCTGCTGGCCGGGGCCCTCGCCGCCGGCATCGCGCCCGGCTTCGGCGACGCGGTGGCCCACGCCATGAGCGAGGCCACCACCGCCGGGCTGGTCGACACCTCCGTGCACTGGACGCCCCCGGGCGTCGGCCTGGGGCTGCTGTCGACGGCCCTGGCCGTGGCCCTGGCCGCCGCAGCCGTCGCCCGGCCGGGGCTGCTCGCCGCACCCGGCCGGGCGCTGCCGCTGCGCCGGCTGCAGTCCGGGCACATCGGCGACTACGTGGCGTGGCTGCTGGTGGGCACCACCGTGCTCGGAGTGCTGGCCCTCCCGGCGGTCCTGTCCGGGTGAACCGCGCGATGCCCGCGGGTGCGGCTCACGTCCCGTACGTCACCCGCACCTGCTCGAAGCCGAGGGAGGTCAGCAGCCCCCGGAGCATGGCGGTGGTGTTGCCCTCGGCGCGCGCCTTCAGCTCACTGTCCTTCGCCGCGTCGCCGATGTGCCGGGCGGCGAGCTTCTGCACGGCCTGCTCGCCGTTCGGATTGTCCGAGAAGAGGTCGCCGAGCCGGTCGAGCAGCCCGCGCTGCTTGGAGACCGCGTAGGAACGGTCGGGGTCGAGGGCCGGTTCACCGAGTGCCGCGTGCGGCAGCCGCAGCGTGGCCGACGTCCGCTCCCCGTCGACCGTCACGTCGTCCTCGCCCACCTTCCCCAGGTCGACGTAGGCGTCGACGGTGCCCGCCCCGACGTACAGGGTGCGGGTGCCGCGGATCGCGTCGGGCAGAAACTTGGCGTCCTTCTCCAGGTCCACCACGACCTGGAAGTTGCCGGACGCGGCATCGTAGCGGCTGATGTCCTGGACGGACTTCAGCAGCGCGGGACCCGAACGGTCCTGCGTCTCGGAGCCGAACAGGTCCTTCAGACCCGGTAGGACACTCAGCCGCAGCCCCGCGAACAGTACGACGAGCACCAGCACCAGCACGGTCAGCGCCTTGGCCCAGCCGGGCATGCGCCACGCGGGCCGGTCGACGGAACCGGTGGGCTTCTTGACGGGAGTCGTCATGGCGACGGCCCTCCTTCCTACTGACCCGGATGCCCCCCATCTCCCGTGCCAGACAGAGCAGTTGAAACGCGGCACACGGAGAGGGGGGCACACGGGGCGCACGGCGGCGGCTCAGCGCCCCGGCTTCAGCGGACGGTCGGCGGACGGGCGCGAGGACCAGACGGCCTCCCCGCGCGTGAGCCCCGGCAGCCGAAGCTCCGCCTCCCGCGTCCGCCGGGCCGGCAGCTCGCCGGTGACGATCCACGCCGGGTCGCCGCCGGTCGTGCCGGTGAAATCCGCGCCCAGCGACGCCAGCAGGGCCGTCACGGCCGCCAGCGCGTCCGGCGGGACCTCCGCCTCGAAGGCGAGGTACGGCTCGTACAGCACGGTCCCGGCCCGGGCGAGGGCACGGCGCAGCACGATCGGCGTAAGTCCGCGGAAGTCGGCGGCGGTGCTCAGCACGGAGCTGAAGCCGGAACGCACCAGCGTCACCCGGTAGTCGGTGACCGCCGCGCCGGTGAGCCCGGACAGCAGGGTGGCGTAGACCGTTTCCTCGACCGCCTGGTGAAACGCCCGGGGCAGCGCGCCGAGTTCCGTCTCGTACGCGAACACGGCGCCCGAACCGTACGGGCCCGGCTCCACACGCAGCCCGAGCGTCGCCCAGTACCTGGTGCGGTCGAGCCACGGCATCTCCTCCGCGGCCTCACCGGTGCCGGCGGGGCGCTCCAGGAACCGGACGCGGCCCGGCGCGAACTCCGCCTCGATGCCGAACTCCTCGGCCAGCGTCGCGGCGAGCACCTCCATCTGGACCTCGCCGTACAGGAGCAGCGCGGTGGCGCCGGAGGCCGCCGGGCGGGCGTGCAGCAGCGGATCCCGGTCGGCCAGCGCCAGCAGGGCCGAGCGCAACGGCGCCGCCTGCTCCGGACGTGCCGCCCGGACCAGCGTCTGCAGGGTCGGCGGTGCGAACTGCGGTGCGCGGCCGGCCGGTTCGCCGAGCCGGTCGCCGACGCGCAGGCCGCCGGGCACCGTCAGCGCGGCGATGTTCCCGGCGGTGAGCGTGGCGTCCCCGCCGACCACGTCGAGGCGGGTCACCCGGCCGGAGACCTCGGTGCTGCGCCCGTCGGACTCGCGCCGCAGGAACGTCAGCCGCCTGCGCGGGCGCACCTCGCCCTCGTACAGCCTGAGGTAGGCCGTGCGCTCGCCGGTGGGTCCCGGGCGTACGGCGAAGACCGTGCCGCGCGGTTCCGCGGCCCCCGCCGTGCCCGGCGCGGTGGCGGGGACCAGCGCGACCAGGCCCTCGGCCAGCTCCGCGACGCCCTGGCCGCCGAGCGCGGAACCGTGGAACAGCGGGTGGAACGAGCCGTCAGCGGTACGCGAGGCCAGGGCGGCGGCCACCTCCCCGGCGGTCGGCTCGGGGCCGTCCACCAGCGCGGCCAGGATGCCCGGGTCGACCTCGGCGAGCGCCTCCGCCGTCTTCCCGTCGGCCGGGCGGCGAGCGACCCGGGCGTGCCCGGTACCCGCGCCCGTCACCTCGGTCAGCGGCGCCACGTGCGGCGTCAGCAGACGCCGGACGTCGTCGAGCAGGCCGTCGGTGCGCGCGCCGGTCCGGTCGATCTTGTTGACGAACACCAGGGTGGGCAGCCGCAGCCGCCTCAGGGTGCGCATGAGGACGCGGGTCCGCGCCTGTACGCCCTCGACGGCGGACAGCAGCAGCACCGCGCCGTCGAGCACCTCCAGGGCCCGCTCGACCTCCGCGACGAAGTCGGCGTGTCCCGGGGTGTCGATGAGGTTGACCCGCGTGTCACCGACCGTGAAGGCGGCCACGGCGGAGCGGATGGTGATGCCGCGGCGGCGCTCGATGCCGCCGTCGTCGGTGACGGTGTCGCCGGTGTCGACGCTGCCGAGCCGGTCGACGGCGCCGTGGTCGAACAGGAGCCGTTCGGTGAGACTGGTCTTACCGGCGTCGACGTGGGCCAGGATGCCGATGTTCAGGGTGCGCATGCGTGAAGGAGTCCTCGAAAGCCGTGGGCCGGAAGGGGCACTGGGGGTTTCCGAGAAGTCGGCGCATGCGAGGGATCCTGACGTGAGGCGGGAGGGGCCACGGACGGCGCCATCATGGCGCGGGGCCCCGGGCGCGGCGCAACCGGATTTCCGTAAGCTGGGGATCCCGGCCGGACAGGATCACCCGAGGAGCGGTCCGTGCGAGACATCGCCGTGTTCAGCGGTAGTGCCCACCCCGAGCTGGCCGAGGAGGTCTGCGCCCAGCTGGGCGTGCCGCTCAGCCCCACCCGGGTCAGCCGGTTCGCGAACGACTGCCTGGAAGTGCAGCTGATGGCCAACTGCCGCGAGCGGGACGTGTTCCTCCTGCAGCCCCTGGTCAAGCCGGTCCAGGAGCACCTCGTCGAGCTGCTGATGATGTGCGACGCGGCCCGCGGGGCATCGGCCGGCCGCATCACCGTGGTCATGCCGCACTACTCCTACGCCCGCTCCGACAAGAAGGACGCGCCGCGCATCTCGCTGGGCGGGCGCCTGGTGGCCGACCTGCTGGTGGCGGCGGGAGCGAGCCGGGTCCTCGCCATGACCCTGCACTCGCCCCAGGTGCACGGCTTCTTCTCCGTCCCGGTCGACCACCTGCACGCGCTGCGGGAACTCGCCGCGCACTTCCGGCAGTACGACCTCTCCCGCGCCACCGTCGTCTCGCCGGACCTGGGCAACGCCAAGGAGGCCGCCGCGTTCGCCCGGATGCTCGGCGCCCAGGTGGCAGCCGGGGCGAAACAGCGGTACGCCGACGACCGGGTCAGCATCAGCGCGGTGATCGGGGACGTCGCCGGGCGCGACGTCATTGTGCTCGACGACGAGATCGCCAAGGGCAGCACGGTGCTGGAACTCCTGGACCGGCTGCGGGAGGCGGGCCCGCGCACCGTCCGCGTCGCCTGTACGCACGGGCTGTTCGCCGCCGGTGCGCTCGGCCGGCTCAGCGAGCAGCCGGACGTGCTGGAGATCGTGTGCACCAACACCGTGCCGGTGCCGGTGGACGACCACACGGACAAGCTGCGGATCCTGTCCATCGCCCCGGCGCTCGCCGAGGCGGTGCGCCGCATCCACAACGGCGAGTCGGTCAGCGCCCTGTTCGACGCCCGGCCGGCCGGCTGACGCCGAGGGCCTCCTCCAGGGTCGGCCGCGGCGGCAGCAGCCGCCCCAGGCCGGTGATCCGCAGCATGCGCAGGGTCAGCGGGTGGGCGCACACCAGGTGCACCTGACCGCCCTGTTCGAGTACCTGGCTGCGGGCCCGGTAGAGCAGGCGCAGCCCCGAGCAGTCGAAGAACTCGATGCCGCCGAGGTCCAGGACCACCCGGGCGCCGGGGCGCCGTGTCTCCCGGTCAAGGTGCGGGGCGATCTCCGCCGCCGAGGCGATGTCTATCTCGCCCCGGAACTCCAGCACCGTGTGCCCCCGGTGGTGGCGCACCCGTAGGTGCCGGGTGGGCGACGCGGATTCCTGCCGCACGAACCTTGCCTCCAGCCTGTCGCGGCCCGTTCCGGCCTGCTTCCGGGGGCTCAACTACCCAGTCCGCTCGAAAAGTTACCCCGATCGAGCGAGTTTGAGCATGTTCGATTGACATATGTCAGCGAAATCTCATGCCCAAACCCCGCGCGGCCCCGCCGACCCGTCCGCCGGCCGGAGGGCCGAACGGTCAGTCGACCACGAGGACGAGCTTGCCCGTCGTGCGACCGGTCTCGCCCTGCTCGTGCGCGCGCGCCGCCTCCGCCAGCGGGAACGTCCCCGCGATCGTGGCCCGCAACTTCCCCGACTCGACCAGGCGGGCGATCTCCTCCATGCCGGCCCGGTCGGCGTCCACCAGCATCCGCACCGCCCGTACGCCCAGCCGGTCGGCCTCCTCGGGGAACTCGTCCGAGCCGAGCGCCAGGATCGACACCACCACTCCGCCCGGACGCAGCACCCGCAGGGACCGCAGGGACGTGTCGCCGCCGATCGTGTCCAGCACGACGTCGACGTCCTTCACGGCCTCGGCGAAGTCCGTCTCCCGGTAGTCCACGGTCTCGTCCGCCCCGAGCGAGCGCAGGAACTCGTGCTTGCCCGCGCTTGCGGTACCGATCACGTACGCGCCCCGGGCCTTGGCGATCTGCACCGCCGCATGGCCCACACCGCCGGCCGCCGCGTGGATGAGCACCCGCTGTCCCGGCCGCACGTCGGCGCGCTCCACCAGGGCCTGCCACGCCGTGAGCGACACCAGCGGGAGCGCGCCCGCCTGGACGTGGTCGATCCCGTCCGGCTTGCGGGTGAAGGTGCGCGCGGGGGCGGTGACGTACTCCGCGTGGGAACCGTGGCCGAACGGGTAGGACAGCATGCCGAAGACCTCGTCGCCCGGCCGGAACGCGGCGACACCGACCCCCACGGACTCCACCACGCCCGACACGTCCCACCCAAGGACGAACGGCGGCTCGCCGAGGAAGGCGCCGGTGGCCCGGTGCTTCCAGTCGGTTGGGTTCACCCCGGCGGCACGCACCCGCACCAGCACCTCGTTGGGGCGCGGCTCCGGGCGTTCGAGCCGGACCTCCTTCAGGACCTCGGGAGCGCCGAGTACGTCCTGGCTGATGGCGCGCATGGTGTTCATCGGAACCTCGCAACTCGGGGTGGGAACGAAGGACACGGTCTGCAACCCCCGACGTGATCGTGCCATTCCCGGCGCGGACCGGCATCAGGGGCCGGTGCGACCGCCAGGGACGCGAACCGGCGTGACGGCGGGCGCCGCCCCACCGACTGATTCGGCCCGGCCGGGATAGGCGCAAGGTACAGGGCACGGGGCACGGCGCCGCGCGCCCGGAATCCTTCGGAGGAGACATGGCACTGGTCAACGCGGGCGTCGTGGTGCTCGACTGCGCCGAACCCGAACGGCTCGCCGAGTTCTACAAGGGGCTGCTGGGCGCCGAGGAGAGCGACGTGAGCGCCAACCGGATCGAGATCGAGGGCCCCCGCGGCTTCCGCATGGCCTTCCGGCGGGACGGGAACGCCACCCCGCCGAGCTGGCCCCGCCCGGAGAACTCCCTCCAGGTCCACCTGGACTTCGTGGTGGCGGACCTGGACGAGGCCGAGCGCGTGATCGTGGGGCTCGGCGGGCGTCCGGTGGAGGCGAAGGACCCGGTCGGCCCGCACGAGGAGCGCGGCTTCTCCGATCCGGCCGGGCATTCCTTCACCCTCCGCCGGGCCCTCGCACCGACGGCACCCAAGCAGGGCTAGGGGCGCCGTCCGGATCGGGCCGTCTCCGAGTCGCGGTGCCCTGGCAGACGACGACAACGCCCCTGGGGGCACCTCCCGCGCCCTCAGGCAGTGGGGGAGTGCGTGCCGGGCCCCGCGACTCCGGAACGATCCAGACGACACCCCCTGGGTGGGCCTCGGGCGGGGTCAGTCCCGGCCGCCCTTCTCGGCGACCGGCCAGGCACCGGTGGAGCGCTGGATGGCCTTGGCGCCCGTGCGGTCCACGGCGCTGCGCACCGCGGCGAAGATGGCGCCCTGGATCGCCGCGGCCAGCAGGATCTCCCCCCAGCCGCGGTCCGGGTCCAGGGCGTCGGGTGCGTCGTCCTCGTGCCGGATCATCTTCCAGGTCTTCTGGAAGGTGATCCCGGCCAGCGTGCCGCCGAGCCAGCCGAGCGCGAACCCGACGGGCTTGTAGGCGAGGGGGAGCTTCTTCTTCTTCGTCTTCTTCGCCATGGGAGTCTCCTTGCCTCGTGTGTACTGAACGGTCGTGTGCGTAACGGGTCAGGGCCTGCCCCGCACCGGTACCTCCTCGTCGGCCCGGACCGGACCCGGCGGGGTGCCGTCGCCGAACGGACGGCCGCCCAGCTCCTGTCGGTGGTGGGGCGTGAGCCAGCCGGTCAGGTCCGGGCCCATCGGGACGATGCCGGTCGGGTTGACGCCGGTGTGCACCTGGTAGTAGTGGCGCTTGATGTGGTCGAAGTCGACGGTGTCCCCGAATCCGGGCGTCTGGAACAGGTCGCGGACGTACCCCCACAGCACCGGGTTCTCCGTCAGCTTCCAGCGGTTGCACTTGAAGTGGCCGTGGTAGACCGCGTCGAAGCGGACCAGCGTGGTGAACAGCCGGATGTCCGCCTCCGTGAGGGTGTCACCCACCAGGTAGCGCTGCCGTTCCAGCCGGGGCGTCAGCTGTTCGAGCCGTCGGAACACACCCGCGCACGCGGTCTCGTACTCCTCCTGGCCGGTGGCGAAACCCGCCCGGTACACGCCGTTGTTGACGTCCTCGTACACGCCGGCCATCACCGAGTCGATCTCGTCGCGCAGGGCCTGCGGATACAGGTCGGGCGCGCCCGGCCGGTGCAGGGCGGTCCACTCGGTCGCGAGGTCGAGCGTGATCTGCTGGTAGTCGTTGGTGACCAGCGCCCCGCTGGGCACGTCCACCACCGCGGGCACGCTCACCCCGCCCGGGTAGCCGGTCTCCCGCCGGTCGTAGGCCTCGCTGAGGTAGCGGATGCCGAGGACCGGGTCGCGGCCGTCCGGGTCCAGCGTGAAGCGCCAGCTGCGGTCGTCCTGGATCGGGTCGGCGACCGCCAGGGACAGGGCGTCCTCCAGACCGAGCAGACGCCGGGAGACCAGGGCCCGGCTCGCCCACGGACAGGCGCGGCTCACCACCAGCCGGTAGCGGCCGGCCTCCACCGGCCAGCCGTCCCGGCCGTCGGCCGTGATCCGGTCCGCGAAATGGCTCCGGGACCGTTTGAACGCCTTCTTTCCGTAGCCGCTGTTTCCGGGGGTCCCGTCGTCGCCCATGGGCTCTGCCCGCCTTCCCAATCGTTCGAGCCGGTCTGTCCGTGTGACCGCGTCTTCGCGGATCCGTGCGTCTGTGCATCCGTGGGCCCCTGGATCCGTGTGCCCTCCCAGCCGGGCCCTTGTACAGGCGTTCCCCGTTTTCGCCCGTCGGCACTGGTGGCCACCCGCAAGGCGGGTGTGAGTCGCGCCGGCCGGGGCAGTCGGGGCTTCGTGAGTGGGACGGACGGGGAAGAGAAGCCGGGCCGGAAGGCCGACCGCAGGACGCGCGTCACCGTACTCGTGGCGCTGGCGGCCAATCTGGTGATCGCCGTCGCCAAGGCGGTCGGCGGGTTCGTCGCGGGATCGCCCGCGCTGCTGTCGGAGGCGGCCCACTCTGTCGCGGACAGCCTGAACGAGATCTTCCTCCTCGCCGCGCTGCGCCGCAGCCGCCGCCCCGCCGACCGGAAGCACCCCTTCGGCTATGGAAAGGAACGGTTCTTCTGGTCGCTCCTCGCGGCCGTCGGCATCTTCGTCATGGGCGGCTGCTTCTCCTTCTTCCAGGGCGCCGAGGCCCTGCGCAGCGGAGCCGACGAGAGCCTCAGCGGCTACGTGGCCGGCCTGATCGTGCTCGGCATCGCCCTGCTGGCGGAGGGCGGATCCCTGCTGCGGGCCCTGCACCAGGTGCGGGGCCAGGGCGGGCTCGCCGACGGGATGCGGGATCCGGCGCTGCGCACGGTCGTCGCCGAGGACGGCACCGCGGTGCTCGGCGTCACCCTCGCCATGACCGGCATGGCGCTGCACATGGTCACCGGGCAGGTGGTGTGGGAGGCCTGTGCCTCGCTCGCGATCGGCGCCCTGCTCGTCTACGTGGCCTACCGGCTGGGCCGCGAGGCCCGCGACCAGCTGATCGGCGAGGCCGCCGACCCCGAGGCCAGCGGCCGGATCAGGGCGCTGCTGCGGGCCCAGCCGGAGATCGACAGCGTCGAGGCGCTGTTCACCATGAAGACCGGCCTCGACTCGGCCCTGGTGGCCGCCCGCGTCGATCTCGTGCCGGGCCTGGACAGCGAACAGGTGGAGGAGGTCGCCGTGCGCATCAAGAGGTCGATCACGCGCACCGTCCCCGAGGCCCGGCAGGTCTTCCTCGACGTCACGGACCGGCCCGCGCGCGAGGCGGCGGAAAGCCCCGCCGCGACGGGGGAACGCGGCGGGGCCTGAACGACGTGTTCCCGGCAACCGCCGGTCCATGCGCACCGGTCCGGGAAACTTCCGCGCGCCCGGTTCAGCCCGCCTCGGCCGGCTCCAGGACGAAGACCGGGATCTCCCGGTCCGTCTTCTCCTGGTAGTCGGCGTACGACGGGAACGCCGCGACCGCGCGCTCCCACCACTCGGCCTTCTCCGCGCCGGTGACCTCACGGGCCGTCATGTCCCGCTTCACCGGCCCGTCCTGGAGCTCCACCCGGGGATCGGCGGTCACGTTGTGGTACCAGACCGGGTGCTTGGGGGCCCCGCCAAGGGAGGCGACCGCGGCGTAGCGGCCCTCGTGCTCCACACGCATCAGCGGCGTCTTGCGCACCTTGCCGCTCCGCGCGCCCCGGGTGGTCAGCACGATCACCGGCAGGCCGGTGTCCCTCAGGGTCGTGCCCTTGGTGCCGCCCGAGCTCTCGTACAGCTCGACCTGTTCGCGCACCCACTGCGTCGGGCTCGGTTCGTACTCGCCGTCAAGAGGCATGTGCATCCGTCCGTGTTCGTCGTGACGTGAGGCCGGCCGGACCGGTGGAGACCGACGACCGGCGCGTGACCATCCTTACCGCATCCTGCCGCTCGTACCCCGTGACCGCCGCGACATCCGGACGAAACCGCTCCGGCCACCGGTCGTCACGCCGTGCCGCTCGGCCAGTTCCGGAGCGCCGACGGGGCCGCCGGGGGCCCCGATCGCGCCACTCGCGCCGCGGACCCCACCGGCGCACAAGGGGTCCTGCCGCCTCCCACCGGTGATCCCCGGCCAGTCTGCGCCCGCCACCGATCTGGCCGAACTTGTCGTCGCCCCATAGATGCCCGAGGCATCTAATTGAAGATCGGCACGCCGCTCACTTCGTCTGCGAGGTCTTCCATGACGGACACCGACACGACGACGGAAACCGACACGACGACGGACACCGACACGACGACGGAAACCGACACGACGACGGAAACCGACACGACGACGGACACCGGCACGACGGACCCGGACACGGCGGGCGCGGGCACGGCGCACCCCGTGGCCTTCCCGCAGGACCGGACCTGTCCCTACCAGCCGCCCGCCGCCTACGACCCGCTGCGCGCGGCCCGGCCGCTGGCCCGGGTCACGCTCTTCGACGGCCGTCCGGCCTGGCTGGTGACGGGACACGCCACCGCCCGCCGGCTGCTGGCCGACCAGCGCCTGTCGAGCGACCGCACCCGCGACGGCTTCCCCGCCACCTCGGCGCGCCTGGCCGCCGTACGCGGACGCAGGACCGCCCTGCTCGGCGTCGACGATCCCGAACACCGCACGCAGCGCCGGATGGTGCTCCCGGAGTTCACCTTGAAACGTGCCGCCGCCCTGCGCCCGCGCATCCGGCGGATCGTCGACGAACGGCTCGACGCCATGGTCGCGCAGGGGCCGCCCACCGACCTGGTGACGGCCTTCGCGCTGCCCGTGCCCTCGATGGTGATCTGCGCACTGCTCGGAGTGCCCTACGCCGACCACGACTTCTTCGAGGAGCAGTCCCGCCGGCTGCTGCGCGGCCCCCTGCCCGCCGACGCCATGGACGCCCGCGACCGACTGGAGGAGTACCTGGGGGAGTTGGTCGACCGCAAGCGGGCGTCACCCGGCGACGGCCTCCTGGACGACCTGGTCCGGCGGCAACTGAGCGAGGGCGGAATCGACCGGGAGCAGCTGATCTCGCTCGCGGTGATCCTGCTGGTCGCGGGTCACGAGACGACCGCCAACATGATCTCGACGGGCACCTACACCCTGCTGACCAACCCCCGGTCGCTGGCCGAACTGCGGGCGGATCCCGCCCTGCTGCCCGGCGCCGTGGAGGAGCTGATGCGGGTCCTGTCGATCGTGGACGGGCTGCTGCGGACGGCCATCGAGGACATCGAGGTGGACGGGCAGACCGTCCGGGCCGGCGAAGCGCTCGTCTTCGCGACCTCCGTCATCAACCGGGAGGAGTCCGTCTACCCCGACCCGGACGCCCTCGACTGGCACCGACCCGCCCGCCACCACGTCGCCTTCGGATTCGGCATCCACCAGTGCCTCGGGCAGAACCTGGCCCGCGCCGAACTGGAGATCGCCCTGCACGCCCTCTTCGAGCGGCTGCCCGGGCTGCGTCTGGCCGCTCCGGCGCGGGAGATCCCCTTCAAACCCGGCGACACGATCCAGGGGATGCTGGAACTCCCCGTGACCTGGTAGGAGGGTCCGTACATGCGTATCGGCATCGACAAGGACACCTGCATCGGCGCGGGCCAGTGCGCCCTGACCGCCCCCGACGTCTTCACCCAGGACGACGAGGGCTACAGCGCGCTGCGACCCGGCAGGGAGGACGGCGGCGGCAGCGCGCTGGTACGGGAGGCCGCCCGAGCGTGTCCCGTGGGCGCGATCACCGTGTCGGAGCGGGTGGGCTGAGCCCGGCACCCGCCTCCCGTCCCGCACCTCGCCCCGGCCCGACGCCGGCGTCCGACGCCCGTTGAGTAGGGTTCCGGGGTGAGCGAACAGGCGGAAAGTGACAGTGTCGCGAGGCCCTTCCTCTACGTCGTCGTCTGCGCCGCGGGCGTGGCCGAGGACGTCGGCCGGCTGATCGACGCGGCGCGGGAACGCGGCTGGGAGGTCGGGGTCCTGGCGACACCGGTCGCCATGGGCGGCTTCTTCGACGCGGCCGCCGTCGAGGCGCGCACCGGCCGCCCGGTCCGCTCGGCCTGGCGCACGCCGGGCGATCCGCGGCCCTTCCCGGCGCCCGACGCCGTCGTGGTCGCGCCCGCCACCTTCAACACGATCAACAAGTGGGCCGCGGGCCTGGCCGACACCCTTGCCGTGGCCACCCTGTGCGAGGCGAGCGGCCTCGGTGTGCCCGTCGCCGTCCTGCCCTGCGTGGCCGACGCGCTGGCCTCCCACCCGGCGTACGGGCAGAGCCTGGCCCGGCTGCGCGGCATGGGCGTGCGCTTCGGCGACCCGTACACCGGGGACGCGGGGGAGGACGGCGGCCGCCCCGAGTTCGGCTGGGAGAGCGCCCTGGACCTGCTCGGACCGCGCTGACCCGGACGGGGTTCGAGCCCGCACGAAGACGTACGCTCGCCCTGGTAACGACGACCGGCGAAGACGGGAGCGGCAACGATGCAGTACGTGAAGCTCGGTTCGACGGGCCTGGACGTGTCGCGGATCTGCCTGGGCTGCATGACCTACGGCGTCCCCGACCGGGGCACGCACGGGTGGACCCTCGACGAGGAGGCCTCGCGCCCGCTGATCCGGCAGGCACTGGACGCCGGGATCACCTTCTTCGACACGGCCAACGTCTACTCCGACGGCACCAGCGAGGAGATCGTCGGCAAGGCGCTCGGCGACTTCGCGCGCCGGGACGACATCGTGCTCGCGACCAAGGTGAACGGCCGGATGCGCCCCGGGCCGAACGGCGCGGGGCTCTCCCGCAAGGCGATCACAACCGAGATCGAGCACAGCCTGCGGCGCCTGGGCACCGACTACGTCGACCTCTACCAGATCCACCGCTTCGACCCGCACACTCCGGTCGAGGAGACCATGGAGGCCCTGCACGACCTGGTGAAGTCGGGCAAGGTCCGCTACATCGGGGCCAGTTCGATGTACGCCTGGCAGTTCTCCAAGATGCAGTACACCGCCGAGCGGCACGGCTGGACGAAGTTCGTGTCCATGCAGAACCACTACAACCTCGTCTACCGCGAGGAGGAGCGCGAGATGCTGCCCCTCTGCGCGGACCAGGGCGTCGGCGTGCTGCCCTGGAGCCCGCTCGCCCGCGGCCGCCTCACCCGCGACTGGGACACCGCCACCGAGCGCAGCGCCACCGACGACTTCGGCAGCACCCTCTACCAGGAGGCGGACCGCGCCGTGGTCGAGGTGGTCACCCGCATCGCCGGCGAACGCGGCGTCCCGCGCGCCCAGGTGGCCCTGGCGTGGCTGCTGCACCGGGACACGGTGACCGCGCCCATCGTCGGCGCCTCCAGGCCGGGCCACCTCGAGGACGCCGTGGCGGCGGTCGAACTGACCCTCACCGAGAAGGAGACCGAGGAGCTGGAGCGGCCCTACGCGCCGCACCCGATCGCCGGTCACTGAGTCCGGGACCGCACGGGCACCGGCGTCTCAGGGACCGGTGCCCGCCTCCAGGGCGGTGACGGACACCGACGACGCGTTGCCGCCGACCGGGACCTCACCGGCCGTCCACTTCACCTTCAGGGGCTCCCGCTCGTCCGGCGGGGTGACGAGCAGCGCCGCCGGAGTGGCCGTACGGGCGCCGCTGATCTGCGGACTGGAGAACGACAGCCCGGCCCACGCGCTCCTGCCCGGCGTCAGCGTGACCGTCTCGGGGGAGCCAGGCGCACGCCCGGGGTCAGGACCCAGATGCTTGCCGGCCGCGTCCACGAAGGCGGCGCCGGGATAGCCGTACACCGTGCAGGTGCGCTCCGAGGTGTTGGTCAGCACGACGGGGAAGTTGCGCTGACCGGCTCCCGGATCCACGCGGCCGACGGCGGCCCGCAGTTCGGAGGTGTGGCAGCGGCCGTCGCTGCGGGCCGAGGCGGAGCCCGAGCCCGCGGTGTCGCTGGGCGCGGCCCCGGCCGTCGGGGTGGTGTCGTCGGGCGTCGCGGAGCCGCCGCCCGGCTCGGCACTGCTGCCGGGGGTGGCCGTGCCGGGCTCGGGGGTACCGCTGGACGTGGCGCTCTCGCTGCCGCACGCGCTCAGCAGACCGAGCAACGCGACCCCGCTCGCGAACAGGGCCGCCCGGCGTACCGGCCGGGACGTGTCAGCCATGGCCTCTCCCCACTCCCGTCGGATTCCCGCGCACGGCCCCGGCGCCCGGCACCGTGTGCTCCGTACCGCCGAGTGTCCCGTCGCGCGGTCCGGGAAACGAGGGGGCGCGCTCCGCGTCGAGGCGGGGCACAGGACGAGGCGCGCCCCGCTCACGTCTCGTCGTCGAGGAGTCCCAGCTCCGCCCAGATCGTCTTGCCCTCTGCCGTGTGCCGGCTGCCCCAGCGCTGGGTGAGCTGGGCCACGAGGAGCAGGCCGCGCCCGCCCTCGTCCCAGGTCCTGGCCCGGCGCAGATGCGGCGCGGTGTGACTGGTGTCGGAGACCTCGCAGATCAGCGTGGCCGTGTCGTGGATCAGCCGGAGCCGGATCGGCGGGGAGCCGTAGCGGATGGCGTTGGTGACCAGCTCGCTCACGACCAGCTCGGCGGTGAAGGTCGCCTCCAGCAGGCCCCAGTCGGAGAGCCGGTCCAGGACCTGCTTGCGTACCGGGGCGACCAGTGCGGGGTCGGCGGGGATGTCCCAGGTGGCGACCTGTCCGGCGGGCAGTCCCCGGGTCCGGGCCAGCAGCAGGGCCACGTCGTCGGCGGCGCTGCCCGCGGGCAGGAGGGTGTGCAGTACCCGGTCGCAGGCGGTGTCCAGGGAGTCGGCGGGGGTGGCCAGCGCCTCGCGCAGCAGTGCCTGGCCGGCGTCGGTGTCCCGGTCCCGGCTCTCGACCAGACCGTCGGTGTACAGCGCCAGCACGCTGCCCTCCCGCAGCTCCAGCTCGGCCGACTCGAACGGCAGCCCGCCCACGCCCAGCGGCGGCCCCGAGGGCAGTTCGACCTGCTCGGGCGGGCCGTCCGGCGGGATCAGCACGGGCGCCGGGTGCCCGGCCCGGGCCATGGCGCAGTGCCGTGAGACCGGGTCGTACACCACGTACAGACACGTCGCGCCCACCTCGCCCGCCCGGTCGTCGCCGGACTCCTCGGACAGCCGCACCACCAGGTCGTCGAGGTGGGTGAGCAGTTCCTCGGGCGTCAGGTCGATGTCGGCGAGGGTGCGCACGGCGGTGCGCAGCCGGCCCATGGTGGCCGAGGCCGGGATGCCGTGGCCGACGACGTCCCCGACGACCATGGCGACACGCATCCCGGACAGCGGGATGACGTCGAACCAGTCGCCGCCGACGCCCGAGCGGGCCGCGGGAAGATAGCGGGAGGCCGCCTGCACCGCGGCCGTGGGCGGCAGCCACCGGGGCAGCAGGCTGCGCTGCAGCGTCAGGGTGGCCTCGCGCTCGCGCGAGTAGCGGCGGGCGTTGTCGATGCAGACGGCGGCACGGGCACTGACCTCCTCGGCCAGCAGCACGTCGTCGTGCGTGAACGGGTCGGGACGCCGGAACCGGGTGAAGACCGCGACACCGAGGGTGGTGCCGCGGGCCTGGAGCGGCACCGACATCGTGGAGTGGATGCCGTACTCCTTCACCCGCCGCAGACGGGCGGGGTCCCACCGCAGCCAGCGTTCGAGGTCGCCGTAGGCCTCTGCGGCCACGATCGCCTGGCCCGAGAGCAGGCACTCGGCCTGGGGAGAGCCGGCCGGGTAGACGTCCAGCTCTCCGGTCGCGGCCACCGCCTGCGGGCAGTCCGCGGTGACCGACCGGTGCGCCGTGCGGCGCAGGGCGACCGGCGGTTCGACCACGGTGGCGGGCTCACCGCCGTGCTCGTGCGGGTCGAGCAGGTCGACGCTGACGAAGTCGGCGAGCGCCGGGACGCAGACATCCGCCAGCTCCTGCGCCGTACGGGTGACGTCGAGGGTGGTGCCGATGCGCACGCTGGCCTCGTTGACCAGTTGCAGCCGCTCCCGGGCGCGGCGCTGCTCGGTGAAGTCGTGGGCGCTCACGCACACGCCGCACACCCGGCCGTCGGCGTCGGTGAGCGGCGCGATACGGGCGTTCCACGCGTGGGCACGGTTCTTGCCGACGGCCTTGAGGCGGGCTTCCATGTCGTGCCGGCGGCCGGAGGCCAGCACCTGCCGCATCCGCCGTTCCAGCTCCGTGTTCTGCGGCCGGCCGCTGATGTCGGTGGCCCGCAGACCGCGCACGTGCTCGGGCGGGAGCCCCAGCAGCCGCGCCATGGCGTCGTTGACCCTGCGCAGCCGAAGCCGGTCGTCGAAGATCATCATGGCGCAGGGCGACTGGGTGAGGGCCGCTCTGACCAGCGGGTCGTCCTCCGGCTCGGGGCCGGACTCCAGCGGGGTGACGGCCAGCCACGTGGCCGGGGCGTCGTCGGCGCCCGGCCTGCGGTGGGCGAGCACCCACACCGACACGGTGTGCCCGTCGCGGTGGCGCAGGGCCAGGGTGCCGCTCCACTGCTCGTCGTCGCGTCCGGGAGGTGGTCCGTCGCGGCCGTCCGCGAGCAGGTCCGCGGCGGGGCGCCCCACCACTTCGTCGGCCGGGTGCCCGAGCAGCAGACGGGCTCCCTCGTTCCACTCCCGCAAGGTGCCGGCGCCGTCGACGACGGCGCGGGCCGTGGCGGCATCGTCGAACGGGTTGACCGGACTCATCGTCGCCACTCCATTGCGCACACTCACAGTGATCAGCGCGTCACCTTGTTCCCAGCCTAGTGGGTCCGGGCCCAGCGCGGACCCGAACCCACCGGGCCCACGGAGCCCGCCCACCGCGCACGTCACCGGACGGTCCGGGCGGCGCCGGGTAGAAAGTGCTTTCCGTGCCCTTGACGGGCGCGTATGGCGCGACGTCAGAATCTGTTTGTTCGCGATCGCTTGTGAGTGCTTCTGATTTCCGATGAGCCCCGACGAGTTCTGCTGAGGGAGACCCGCCATGTCGGTCACGCGTAGATCGGTTCTGATCGCCTCCGCCGCCGCGCCCGCGGCCGGGGCGGCCCTCGCCGCTCCCTCGGCCCGGGCCGCGGAGGCCACCGGCGGCTCCGCGGGCCGCAGCACCGTGGCCCTGCGCGACGGCTGGCGCTTCTGGCTGGTGGACCCCGACGGAGCGGCCGAGGACGCCACGGACGCCGCCGATCCCGCCCACGACGACTCGGCGTGGCGCGAGGTCGCCGTCCCGCACGACTGGAGCATCGAGCAGACGCCCACCACCGAGCACGGCACCACCAGCGGCACCGGGTTCCTGCCGGGCGGCCTCGGCTGGTACCGCCTCGCCTTCACGCTGCCGCGCGAGTTCGCGGGGAAGCGGATATCGGTCGAGTTCGACGGTGTCTACATGGACGCCCGCGTCCACTGCAACGGCCGGGAGGCCGGCCACCACCCCTACGGCTACACCGGCTTCGCCCTCGACCTCACCGACCTGGTGCACACCGACGGCCGCACCGAGAACGTCCTCGCCGTCCAGGTGCGCAACCGGCTGCCCAGCAGCCGCTGGTACTCCGGCAGCGGCATCTACCGCGAGGCCCGCCTCGTCGTCACCGAACCGGTGCACGTACGGCGCTGGGGCACGTACGTCACCACGCCCCGGGTGAGCGAGGACAGCGCCGTCGTCCGCGTGGAGACGTCGGTGCTGAACGCCTCCGGCAGCGCGCGCCAGGTCGAGATCCGGTCGGCGGTCGAGGACGCCGACGGCCGCACCGTGGCCCGCACCGCCTCCACGGTGGACGTCGCCGAAGCGGCGGGCGAGACCCAGGAACTCACCGTCGCGCACCCGCGGCGGTGGGACTTCGCCGACCCGCACCGCTACACCCTGCGCACCGAACTGCGCGTCGGCGGCCGGACCGTCGACACGTACCGCACCCCCTTCGGCATCCGCACCTTCCACGTCGACCCCGACGAGGGCTTCCACCTCAACGGCAGGTACGCCAAGATCAAGGGCGTCGACCTGCACCACGACCTCGGGGCGCTCGGCGCCGCCGTCAGCATCGACGCGATCCGCCGCCAGATGGCCGTCATGAAGTCGATGGGCGTCAACGCCTTCCGCACCTCGCACAACCCGCCCTCGCCCGAGATGACCGAGGTCTGCGAGGAGATGGGCATCATCATGCTGGTGGAGGCCTTCGACTGCTGGCGCACCGGCAAGAACCGCTACGACTACGGCCGGTTCTTCGACGAGTGGTGCGAGCGGGACGCCACCGAGATGGTGCTCGCGGCCCGCAACTCGCCCGCCGTCGTCATGTGGTCCATCGGCAACGAGGTCCCCGACTCCACGTCCACCGCCGGACTCGCCATGGCCGACCGGATCATCGACGCCATCCGCGCGGCCGACGGCACCCGCCCGCTGGTCATCGGCTCCGACAAGTACCGGCAACTGCCCGCCAGGGGCTCCGCCGCCGATCTCATGCTGGCCAAGCTGGACGGACTCGGCCTCAACTACAACACCGCCAAGTCGGTGGACGCCCTGCACGCGGCCTACCCGCACCTGTTCCTCTTCGAGTCCGAGTCTTCCTCCGAGACCTCCACGCGCGGCACCTACCAGGAGCCGGAACACCTGAACACCGGCGAGAACCACACCCCGGGAGGGCGGGCCACCTCGTCCTACGACAACAACCTCGCCTCCTGGACCATGAGCGGCGAGTACGGCCACAAGAAGGACCGGGACCGCAAGTGGTTCGCCGGGCAGTTCCTGTGGTCCGGCATCGACTACATCGGAGAGCCCACGCCGTACGACGTCTTCCCGGTCAAGGCCTCCTTCTTCGGCGCGGTCGACACGGCCGGCTTCCCGAAGGACATGTACCACCTGTTCCGCAGCCAGTGGACGGACGAGCCCATGGTCCACCTGCTGCCGGCGACGTGGAACCACCGCGAGGGCGACACGGTCGAGGTCTGGGCCTACACCAACGCCGACACCGTCGAGCTGTACCTGAACGGGAAGTCCCTCGGTACCCGCCGCTTCGACCGGAAGAAGACCGTCGACGGGCGGGCCTACCTGGAGACCACCGAGGCCACCGGCGACGACAAGACCTTCACCGACGGCCCCCACCCCGGCAGTTACACCAGCCCGAACGGCAGCGCGGGCAAGCTGCACCTGACCTGGAGGGTGCCCTTCGCGGCGGGCGAGCTGAAGGCCGTCGCCCGGCGCGACGGCAGGACGGTCGCCACCGACGTCCTGCGCACCGCCGGGACCCCGCACGCCCTGCGCCTCGCCCCGGACCGGAGGACCGTCGACGCCGACGGCCGCGCCCTCGTCTTCGTGACCGCCGAGGTGGTCGACCGGCACGGTGTGGTGGTGCCCGGCGCCGAGCACCTGATCTCCTTCGAGGTCACGGGCGGCTCACTGGCCGGAGTCGACAACGGCCGTCAGGAGAGCGCCGAGCGCTACCAGGCGAGCACCCGCACCGCCTTCCACGGCAAGGCGCTCGTGATCGTCCGGTCCGGCACCCGGCCGGGCACGGTACGGGTCACGGCCCGCGCGGACGGGCTGCGCACCGGCACGGCGACGGTCCGCGCCCGGCGCGCCCAGGACCGGGCGACCACACCCGCCCCGGAGTTCCGCCCCGAGCACCCCGCTCCCGTGGACCACCCGCACGCGGACGCCGGCTACTCCGGGCGGCCCGACACCCTGCCCGCCGCCGTGCTCGACGGCGACCCGGCCACCGGCTGGTCCAACGGCTTCCACAAGGCGGCCACCGCCCTGCTGCCCGCCTTCGAGGGGGCACGCGCCGAGGACTGGATCTCGGTCGACCACGGACGCACGCGCTCCTACGACCGCGTCGAGGTCTCCTTCACCACGGACGACGGGCACAGCCTGCCCGCGGCCGTCGAGGTCGCCGTCTGGGACGGCCGTGCATGGCGTACGGCGGAGCGGACACGGACCGACTGGGCCACCGCCTCCGACACGCCCACGGTCGTCACCTTCGCGCCGCTGCGCGGCTCCCGGATCCGCCTCACGCTGACCAGCCGGCACCCCGGCGAGGCGCGGGGAGCGATCCGCGTCAGCCGCCTGGAGGCGCCCGCCGCCTGAGCCGCCGGCACGTCGCCGCGGACGGGACCGGTCCGAAACCGGTCCCGTCCGGACCGTTGACGGCATGTCATGTCTGCCACAAGCATGGCCTGCGACCGCATTTGGGAGCGCTCCCATTTTCATGGTGGGCGCCACCTCCCCCGAGGAGCCCGGACGTGAAAAGACGCAGAACCGCGCTCGTCTCCCTGACGGCCCTGCTGGCGGCGGCCGTCACCGCGCTGCCCGCCGCCCCGGCCGGCGCCGAGGAGACCGAGCAGGTCAGGAACGGCACCTTCGACAACGGCAGCGACTCCTGGTGGACCAGCGCCAACGTCACAGCCGCCGCGACCGACGGCCGGCTGTGCGCCGACGCCCCCGGCGGCACCGCCAACCGCTGGGACGCCGTCCTCGGCCAGAACGACGTCACGCTGGTCGCGGGGGAGTCGTACAAGTTCTCCTTCACCGCCACCGGTGCGCCCGCCGACCACGTGGTCCGGGCGATCGTCGGCCTGTCGGTGTCCCCGTACGACACCTACTTCGAGGTCAGCCCGCAGCTGAGCGTCTCCGGCAACACCTACTCGTACACCTTCACCTCGCCCGTCGACACCGCCCAGGGCCAGGTCGGCTTCCAGCTCGGCGGCACGCCGGACGCCTGGCGGTTCTGCGTGGACGACGTGTCCCTGCTGGGCGGCGTGGCGCCCGAACCGTACGTGCCGGACACCGGGCCGAGGGTGCGGGTCAACCAGGTCGCCTACCTGCCCTCGGGACCCAAGAACGCCACGCTCGTCACCGACGCCACCTCCCGGTCGCCCTGGCAGCTGAAGGACGACGCCGGACGGGTCGTCGCCCACGGCTGGAGCAAGCCGCGCGGCATCGACGCCTCCTCCGGGCAGAACGTCCACTCGATCGACTTCGGCCGCTTCAAGAAGCGCGGCGAGGGCTACACGCTGGTCGCCGACGGCGAGACCAGCCGCCCGTTCGACATCGGGACGGCCGCCTACGAGCGGCTGCGCCTGGACTCGGCGAAGTACTACTACACGCAGCGCAGCGGCACCGCCATCAGCGACGAACTCCGCCCCGGCCACGGACGCCCCGCCGGACACGTGGGCACGGCGCCCAACCAGGGCGACACCGAGGTGCCCTGCCAACCCGGCGTGTGCGACTACACCCTCGACGTCTCCGGCGGCTGGTACGACGCCGGCGACCACGGCAAGTACGTCGTCAACGGCGGCATCTCCACCTGGGAGCTGCTCAGCACCTACGAGCGCTCGCTGCACGCCCGCACCGGGGAGCCGGCGAAGCTCGGTGACGGCTCGCTCGACATCCCCGAGAGCGGCAACAAGGTGCCGGACATCCTCGACGAGGCCCGCTGGGAGCTGGAGTTCCTGCTGAAGATGCAGGTGCCGGACGGGCAGCCGCTGGCCGGGATGGCCCACCACAAGATCCACGACGAACAGTGGACCGGGCTGCCGCTGCTGCCGAGCGACGATCCGCAAAAGCGCGAGCTGCACCCGCCGACCACCGCGGCCACCCTCAACCTGGCGGCCACGGCCGCGCAGGCCGCCCGCCTGTACCGCCCCTACGACCGCGAGTTCGCCGCGCAGGCGCTCGACGCCGCCCGCACCGCCTGGAAGGCGGCGCTCGCCCACCCGGACCTGCTCGCCGACGAGAACGATGGCATCGGCGGCGGTGCCTACCCCGACGCCAAGGTCGCCGACGACTTCTACTGGGCCGCGGCCGAGCTGTACCTGACGACGGGGGAGCGGGACTTCAAGGAGTACGTGCTGGACTCCCCGGTGCACACCGCCGACATCTTCGGGCCGATCAGCTTCGACTGGGCGAGCACCGCCGTCCCCGCCCGCCTCGACCTGGCGACCGTCCCCAGCCGGCTCCCCGGCCGGGACCGGGTCCGCCGGTCCGTCGTCCGGGGTGCCGACGGCTACCTGGCCACCCTGAAGGCACACCCGTACGGCATGCCCTACGCCCCCGTCGGCAACGTGTACGACTGGGGCTCCAGCCACCAGATCCTGAACAACGCGGTCGTCGTCGCCACCGCCTACGACATCACGGGCGGCTCCAAGTACCGTGACGGCGCCGTCCAGAGCATGGACTACATCCTCGGCCGCAACGCGCTGAACATGTCGTACGTCACCGGATACGGCGAGGTCAACGCGCACAACCAGCACAGCCGCTGGTACGCCCACCAACTGGACCCGGCGCTGCCCGCGCCGCCCGACGGCACCCTGTCCGGCGGTCCCAACTCCAGCATCCAGGACCCCTACGCGCAGAGCAGACTCCAGGGCTGCGTCGGCCAGTTCTGCTTCATCGACGACATCCAGTCCTGGTCGACCAACGAGCACACCATCAACTGGAACGCCGCACTGACCCGCATGGCCTCCTTCGTGGCGGACCAGGGCTGACCGGCCGACCCGTCACCGCCCTTGCCGAGGGCCGCGCCGCTTCCGCTCGCGAGAGTACGGAAAGCCGGTGCGGCCCTCTTGCCGTGCCGGGATTCTGACCTTCTTTCAAAGGCGGCCGAGGTTGCCCGCTCGCCTTGTTGACCATGAGTGGTTTGTGCGAGAGTGAAGCACCCGTGCGGGGGGTAGAGGCCGGGTCTCGCACGCGCTTTGACGGGCCGGGTCCGATTTCGCCATGGCGAATTCACACCTTCCGTGCGATGCCCAAGAGGTACACACCAATCCGTGGGTCCTTTTCGGCGCTCCGAACTTCTGAGTCACCTGCGCGTGGGAAGGAAACATCTCAGTGCCCACCCCCCACCCCCCTCGGCCCGCCCACCCGCCCTCCGGCGGGGCCCCCGGCGAGTCCGACGAGTTGCTGGCCGCGCGGCTCCGGGACGGCCCGGAGAGCGAGGCCACCCGGATCGCCGCACTGCTGACGGCCCGCCACTGGCAGCCCGCGCACGACTACGCGACCATCTGCCTCGCCACGTCGGCCGAGGTCGCCGCCATGGTCACCGCCGCGGCCTGGCACCGGGTGCTGGCCCGTCTCGCCCAGGGCGAGCCGGCCACCGCCCTGCGCCCGCGCCTGCTGGTGGCCGTGCGTGACACGGTCCGCCAGTGGTCCGCGGACGAGGCGATATCCGCGGTGCTGCCGCAGTTGCTCAAACCCGCCGGCGGGCGCGGTATGCGGGCGGCGAAGTCCCTGACTCCGGAAAACCGCACGCTGGCCGCCCGGGCATTCGCCTCTCTTCCCGGACCGGCCCGGTGTTTGCTGTGGCACACGGAGGTCGAAGGGGAGTCCATAAGCGTCCCGGCCGGTCTGCTCGGTATGGATGCCGACACCGCGTCGGCCACTCTCGAACAGGCGCGTGAGAAATTCCGCGAGGGTTGTCTGCACGCCCACAGGCAGCTCGCGCCGAGTCCGGAGTGCCGCTTCCAGGGCCGGCTGCTCGACGTGCCGATCCGGCGGGGCGGTGCCCTGCTGCCGGACGTCCGCAAGCACCTGGCGGACTGCCGTCACTGCCGCCATGCGGCCGAACAACTCGGCCACTTCGAGCGGGAGTTGGGCACGCTGATCGCCGAAGCGGTGCTCGGCTGGGGCGCCCGGCGCTATCTCGACTCCCGTCCGGCGCGTGCGACGCTGGGCGCACTGGCCAAGGGTGCCGCCCGGCACCGCGGTTCACGCCCCGGGCTGCTGGCCCGGATCCCCGTTCCCGTGCGCCGGAGGCCGGGCCGTTCGGTGCTCAGGCAGTTCGGCGCCGCCTCCGCCGGAGTGCTGGCCATCGTGCTGGTGGTGAGCGTGTGGTCGTACGACGGGGGCGGCGCCGACCCGGCCGCCTCCACCAGCGCCGTCGACGGCGAGACGTCCGCGACGAGCCGCCCCCGACCGCCCGGCGCGGCGGGGATGCCCACGTCCGCCGATCGCACCCGGCTGCGCAACGTCGCCGCCGGCCTGTGCCTCGACGTGCGGGGCGAGCCCAGGGCCGGAGCGGGTGCCCGGCTGGCCAAGTGCTCCGAGGCGTGGACCCAGCAGTGGACGTACGAGGACGACGGGCTGCTGCGCAGCGTCGCCGATCCCGGGCTGTGTCTGGACTCGCGCGCGGACGCCGGAGTCGTCATTCTCGGTACCTGCGCCGACGAGGGCACCGGGCGGGGCGACGACGTGCGCTACGACCTCACCGACCAGGGCGAGCTGGTGCCGCGCGGGCAGAAGGTGCTGGCGCTCGCCTCCACCGCCCGTGCCCCGGACGCCGACATCGTCGTCAAGGTGCACGACGGTTCCGACGGCCAGCGCTGGCGCACCGAGCCGGTACCGGCGGCGGAAGGCTCCCTGTCGATCGCCCGCACCGACGCCCCGGGCGCGCGAGCCGTGGACCTGTCCGGCGGCTGAGGGAACCCGCACCTTCCGGGGGGACGGGACCGCCGTCCCCTCACACCGGGTCCTCCACGAGGTCGGCGGGCCCCGGCGTGGCCGGTGAGGCGTGGCCGGACAGGGCCAGGGTGAGGTCGAGTTCGGCGAGCAGGCAGCGGATCACGTGCTCGACGCCGGCCCGGCCGTCCAGGCCGAGCCCGTAGACATAGGGACGGCCCAGGAGCACCGCACGCGCACCGAGCGCCAGTGCCTTGAAGACGTCGTCTCCGGTGCGGACACCGCTGTCGAAGAGCACGGTCAGCCGGTCTCCGACCGCCTCCGCCACGCGCGGCAGGGCGTCGGCCGCCGCGACGGAACCGGCCACCTGGCGCCCGCCGTGGTTGGAGACGACCACACCGTCCATCCCGGCGTCGGCGGCGAGCCGGGCGTCGTCGGGGTGCAGGACACCCTTGAGGACGATCGGACCGTCCCAGTTCTCCCGCAGGAAGGCCAGGTCGGGCCAGGACTTGGCGGGATCGGAGAACATGCCGACGAAATGCGTCACCGCCGCGTTCGGGTCCTCGTGCACCGGCTTGGCCAGACCCGCCCGGAACGCGGGGTCCGAGAAGTAGTTGGCGGTGCCCACCCCGTGCAGGAACGGCAGGTACGCCTGGTCGAGGTCGCGCGGGCGCCAGGACAGCAGCGGCGTGTCCAGCGTGACGAACAGCGCCGTGTAGCCGGCCGCCCGCGCACGGTCCAGGAAGCTGCGCGCCACCTCGCGGTCCCTCGGCCAGTACAGCTGGAACCAGCGCTCGGCGTCGCCCATCGCCTCGGCGACCTCCTCCATGGGCGTGCTGGAGGCGGAGGAGAGGATGTACGGCACCCCCTGGGCGGCGGCGGCCCGTGCGGCGGCGGGCTCCGCGTCCGGATGCATGATCGACAGCACGCCGACCGGTGCCAGGGCCAGCGGGGCGGGCAGGTCCCGGCCCAGCACCTCGACGCGCAGGTCGCGCTCGTGCACGTCCCGCAGCATGCGCGGGACGATCCGGCGCCTGTCCAGCGCCGCCCGGTTGGCGCGGGCGGTGCTGCCGTCCCCCGCGCTGCCCGCGACGTATCCGAAGGGGCCGGGGCCCAGGCGCCGCTCGGTGAGCTCCTCCAGCCGGGTCAGATCGGTGGGCAGCCGCGGAACCGCGCCCGTCATGCCGTTCAGGTAGATCTCGTACTGGAAGTCCGCCCAGTGCTTCGGCATTCCACGTCCGCCTCTCGTCGTCGAGCTCGCGCTGCCGGCACCATACCCGTGGGTATGCCGGGGACGGCCGTCAGGGTCGGCGGGCCTGTTTCAGGGGTGTTTCAGGCCTATTGACGAACGCACGGATCGCGCCATCCGGCCAGTTCTGTTCTCAATATTCGATCAAGAAACACCCAGTTCCGGACTTGGAACGTTCTAACTCCGTAACTTCACGCCACTGATTGAATACCCAAGGTTACCGAAACCCATGGGGTCGAGATGAGTTTCGGTGCCGGACTCGGCAGACTCGCGCTCGCCGTTCCGGCACCGACCGAGCCGGGCCGGCACCACCCTCGAAACGAGCGGAAGGATGCACACAATGCGGAACACCGCGCGCTGGGCAGCGACTCTGGGCCTGACGGCCACCGCCGTCTGCGGGCCCCTCGCCGGGGCCTCCCTCGCCTCCCCGGCCACCGCCCCCGCGTCGCTCTACGCCCCCTCGGCCCTGGTGCTGACCGTGGGGCACGGAGAGAGCGCTGCCACCGCCGCACCCCTGCGCGCGGTCACCCTGACGTGCGCCCCGACCGCCTCCGGCACCCACCCGGCGGCCGGCGCGGCCTGCGCCGAACTGCGCGCCGCGCAAGGGGACCCGAGCGCCCTGGCCGCCGAGGATCCGGTGATGTGCACCCGGGAGTACGCGCCCGTGGTCGTCACCGTCGACGGGGTCTGGCAGGGCCGGCGCCTCTCCTACGAACGCACCTTCGCCAACGAGTGCGTGAAGAACGCGGGCAGCGCGAGCGTCTTCACGTTCTGAGGGACCGGGACCGCCGGGACCGTGCGGCGTGACCGGCCGCTCGCCACTGGGGAGTGCGAGCGGCCGCCGTACCGGTCCCGCGGGCCCGCACCGGGGACGGCGGACGGAGTGGGGCCGTCCGCCGTCCTCCCGGACCCCTGGCCGGTCACTGCCCGGTGGCCGGCCCGTCACCCGTCCCGGACGACCGGGCGCGGTGGCTGGTGTCGCACCAGGGGTAGCGCCGGCTGCGCCGGCAGGTGCACAGCGCGACCCGGAAGCGGTCGGAGGACACCGTCGTCCCGTCCTCCAGTTCCACCTCCACCGGCCCTTCCACCAGCAGCGGCCCCCGGCGCTGGACCTTGATCCGGCGCGGCGCCCCGGGCGGGCGCGCAGCGTCAGACGGGAAGTTCGGCACGGACGACCACCAGCTCCTCCTCGTACTCGGCCAGCGACAGCAGCCCGCGCTGCCGCAGCCAGCGTTCCCGGCCGCGCACCACCGGACCGAACGCGATCCGCCGCCGCCGGGTAACCGCGGCCTTCAGGCCCGCCTCGCGCAGCAGCGCCTCGGTCCTCGCCGGGTCGCTGAGCGCCGACTGCACGAGCAGCAGCACACCACCCGGGCGCAGCAGCCCGGGCACGTCCAGGCAGATCCGGTCCAGGACCATGCGGCCGTCGTGACCCGCGTCCCAGGCCCGGGCGGCACCCCTCGGCCGGCGGCCGGCGGCGGGCGCCGGCACATACGGCGGGTTGGCCAGCACCAGGTCGAAGGTCTCACCGCTCACGGGCGTGAAGAGGTGGCCGTGCCGGACACGGATCCGCAGCCCGGCCCTGGCGGCGTTGAGCCGTGCGGCGCACACCGCGCGCCACGACACGTCCACCGCGGTCACCCGGCCGCCCCGCAGCGCCGCCGCCAGGGCGAGGGCACCCGTGCCGGTGCCCACGTCGAGCACGGCCGCGCCCGGCGGGAGCGACTCGTCGGACAGCGCCCCGGCCAGCAGCGCGGTGTCCTCCTGAGGGGCGTAGACGCCCGGCAGCACCATGAAATTCACGGACCCCAGGTACCCCGGTCGTCACGGAGTATGAGGACTTCCCGCACGAACGGGCGGCGCCGCCCGCAGCGCGGTGCGCAGCGACGACCGCCCCGCCCGCCAGTCGGCGAGCAGCCGGGCGCCGAAAAGCTCCTCGAGGTACCCGGTCGCGTCGATGCCGAAGACCACGTCCGCCGCGAGCCCGGGCTCCTGCTCCAGCAGGCCGTCGATCACCTCGTGCCGCACGATCTGCTCGTGCACCGCGTCTGCCTCGACGTGCTCGTCGTAGAAGTGCTCGGCGGCCGGTCCGGCACCGGTGCGGCGCATCGCCTCCGCGAGCCGCCGGGAACCGGGCGACGAGGTGATCTCCACCGCCGCGAAATGCCCCACCAGCGCGCCGCGCAGGGCCCGGTGCAGACCGAACAGGGACATCATGTTCACCGTGGCCAGACACTCCGCCGAGGCCGCGTCGAGATGGGCCCCGTACGTCGTGTCCAGGCCCAGGTCCGTCATCAGATCGGCGAACAGGCGGGCGTGCACCCGGTCGGCGCGGCCGCCGCCGTACTCGTCGAACTCCACCGCCGCCATCGCGGCCTTCGAACGGCCCCACAGCCGCGGCAGCACCCAGGCGTGCGGGTCGGCCTCCTTGAGGTGGTAGAGGGAACGCTGGGCGGCGTACTCGCGCAGCTGCCACAACTCGCCCTCGTCCCGCAGGAAGTGGCTGACCCCCTCGCCGTGGACGGGTTCGACCAGCAGCGCCCCGACCGCGTCCGCCACGCTCGCGTGGACGGGGGTGCCGGCCCGCAGGGCGGCCAGGAAGCGCCGCTCCATCGCGCCCCGGACGCCCAGCAGGTCGGGGTCCCACTCGAGGTCGGGGCAGACGCCGGCGAATCCCCGGTAGTGCAGCTCGTAGCACTGGTACAGGGCGAGCTGCAGGTCGTCGCCGTAGACCGGCGCGGCGGCGACGGCTCCGGAGGACGGCAGCGGGCCCGCCCCGCGCAGCCGGGCGCCCACGGCCTCGGAAACCGGTCCCCGGGGCGTCGGCAGTCGTGGTCCTTCGCGGTCGTACTCCATGCGCCGCGAGTACCCGGACGGCGCCGTGGCACCCCCGGACGCACGGAGCCGCACGTCACTCGCCCTCGGAGTCCTTCTGGGCGCCGGTGTTGGGAGAGGTGGCGTCTCCCGCCTCCCCCCGGTGCTCGCCCTCGTCGGACTCCGCGTCGCGGGGCCTGGACCTCTCGATCTCCCGCAGCACCTCCTCGACGGCGGTCTCGGGCTGCTTGTGGTCGTGCTCGCCGTTCCGGGACACGGAATTCTCCTCTCCTCGTGCGTACTTCCGGTCGTTCAGTTGGACGCGGACGCCAGGCGCAGCGGGACCGGTGCCGGGGCTGCGGCCTCGTCGCTGCGGCGGACCACCTCGGCCCACCAGGACGGGCCGTCCTCGATGTGGCGCAGCAGGACGCCCTCCCGGATCGCCCAGGGGCACAGCGTCACCGACTCGAGACCGGTCAGCTTCATCGCCGTGTGCCCCACGACGGCGCCGGCCAGGCTCTGCGCCGAGCGCGGCGCCGAGATGCCGGGCAGCCGGGCCCGTTCGGCGGCGGACAGGCCGGAAAGACGGGCGACCGCGTCCCTCAGGTCCGAGCAGAGCATCCGCCGCTCCGTGAAGGGCCCGTGCCGGCCGGGCGGGGCTCCGCACAGCCGCCCCAGCTGCTGGAAGGTCCGCGAGGTGGCCACGGCGGTCCGCGGCCCCTCCCAGCGGATCCGTGCCGCCACGTCCCGCAGCTGGTGCCGGACCTTGCGACGCAACGCCTTGACCTGGTCCGACGACGCCGGGTCCCGGCCGCCCGCCAGGAACTCGTGGGTCAGCCGCGCCGCCCCGAGCGGCAGCGAAGCCACGAATCCGGGCAGCCGGCCACGCCCGAACGCGACCTCCAGCGAGCCGCCGCCTATGTCCAGCAGCGCGAGCGGTCCCGACCGCCAGCCCATCCAGCGCCGGGCCCCGAGGAACGTCAGCTCCGCCTCCACCTCACCCGGCAGGGTGCACAGCGGCACACCGGTGCGGGCGTGGACCGCGCGCAGCACCTCACGCCGGTTCGGCGCGGCGCGCACCACGGCGGTCGCGAAGGCCAGCGGCCCCGACGCCCCCCACCGGTCGGCGGTCCTGCTCGCGCCGGCGACCGCCTCGACGAGCCGCTCCACGGCCTCCTCGGGCACCGGCCCGCCCGGCCTGACCTGCTCCGACAGTCGCAGTCGCCACTTCGCGGTGTGCACCGGCAGCGGTACCCCGCCCTCGGCGTCCGCCACCATGAGCCGGACCGTGTTCGATCCCACGTCCACCACGCTGATCCGCATGAGGGCAACAGGTACCCATTCGTGCGCCGCTCAGGCCAGCTGCCGCCGCACCAGCTCGTGCAGCCGGCCACCCGTGTCGGCGAGCAGCTCGGCCGGCGGGCCCTGCTGGGCGACCCTGCCGTCCTCCATCACGATCACACGGTCGGCGTCCAGCACCGTGGACAGCCGGTGCGCGATCACGACGCGGGTGGCGTCGAGCGCCTTGGTGGACTCGATCACCGTGCGCTGGGTCTCGTTGTCCAGGGCGCTGGTGGCCTCGTCGAAGAAGAGGACACGCGGCCGGCGGATCAGCGCCTGCGCGATCATCAGCCGCTGCCGCTGGCCCCCGGAGACCGCGCCGCTGCCCGACACGATGGTGTGCAGGCCCATCGGCATGCGCCTGATGTCCTCCGCGAGGCCCGCCATCTCGGCCGCCGCCATCGCCTCCTCCGGCGTGTACGGCTCGGTGCCGCAGATGACGTCCAGGATCGAGCCGGTGAACGGCTGCGCGTGCTGGAGCACCACCCCGCACTGCCTGCGCACCGCCGACTGGTCGAGCGCGGCCAGGTCCTGACCGTCGTACAGGACACTGCCGGACAGCGGCCGGTCGAAGCCGATCAGCAGCCGCAGCAGGGTCGACTTGCCGCAGCCGCTGGGGCCGACGACCGCCACGAACTCGCCCGGACGCACCGCGAACGACACGTCGTCCAGGACCAGCGGCCCGTCGTCGGTGTAGCGGAACGACAGCCGGCGCGCCTCGATCGCCCCCGACAGCGGCCCCGGCCGGGTGCTCGCCGCCCGCACCTCGGGTGTGGCGTCCAGGACCGGCCGGATCTCCTCGAACAGCGGCAGCGCCGCCACCCCCGACACGAACGCCCCGGTCAGCTGGGTGACCGAGGTCAGCAGCATCGTCACCGAGGCGTTGAAGGTCAGGAACTCCGCGGCCGACATCGAACCCCGCGCCGGACCGGCCAGGAGCATGAACATCAGCAGTGTGCACAGCGGCAGGTACACCGCGCCGAGGACCGCGTTCAGGTTCTTGATCCGCCCCGCGCGCCGCTGCAGCTCACGGCTGTGCGCGAACCGCTCCGCCCACGCCGCGTAGGCGTAGTTCTCGGCCGCCGCCACCCGCAGCTTGGGCAGCCCGCGCAGCGTCTGGAACGCCTGGTTGTTCAGCTTGTTGGTGAGCTTGACCAGCCGCCGCTGCCAGCGCACCTGCCACAGTCCGAGTCCCAGGAACACCGAGGCGACGACCACCAGCATGCCGATCGCCGCCAGCGCCATCGGCACGCTGAACCAGAGCAGCAGGACCAGGTTCACCGCCCCCACCGTCACCGACTGGGCCACCGTCGGACCGACCCCCGCCAGGAGTCTGCGGATCGCGCTGATGCCCATGGCCGCGCTCGCCAGCTCACCGGTGGAGCGCATGGTGAAGAACTTCGTCGGCAGCCGCAGCAGCCGGTCCCACACGGCGGGCTGCAATGTCGCCTCGATCCGGCCCTCCAGGCGCAGGATGGTCAGGTTCTGCAGCAGCATGAAGGCCGCCGCGACGACACTGCTCAGCATCACCGCCAGGCACACCTGCACGATCAGCCCGGTCTGCGCCTTCGGCACGAACTCGCCGAGCACCTTGCCCGTCGCGACCGGCACCAGCGCGCCAAGACCGACCGTCACCAGCCCGGCCAGCAGCAGGCCGGTCAGGTCGCGGCGGGTGCCCGCCAGGCAGAAGCGCAGCAGCCGGAGCGGACCGAGCCGGCGTTCGGGCAGCGGCCGGTAGAACATCACCGCCCGCGGCTCGAACTCCCCGGCGTTCGCCTTCTCCACCGGCGTCTCACGTCCGGTCGCCGGATGCACGGCCACATAACCGCCGCGCCGCCACAGCAGCGCCACCGGCGCCCCCGACAGGGTGCGCTGCCCGACCAGCGGGCCGACGTCGTCGTGCCACCAGCGGCCCTCCAGCCGCACCGGCCTGGTGCGCACGCGGGAGGCGAGGGCGATGCGCTCCACGGGGTCGAGCCGGTCGCTCTCGGTGCCGCCGCGGGCCGGCTCGGCCAGCGGGATCCCGGCGGCGCGGGCGACCAGCTCGCAGGCCGCGTACGTGGCGTCGGCGTCCGCGGCCGTGGTGCGCCGGCCCGATCGCTTGCCGATGGAGGCCAGCAGCGTCCGGTCGGCCTGCGCGCGCACCGCCTCACCGGCCTTGATGCCGGCCGCGGTACGGGTCTCGTGGGTGCGCTCCAGCTGCTCGATCCAGCGGTCCAGGGTGGTCAGCAGCCGGTACTGCTGGTCGACCATGCTCTGCCACAGCGCCGGGTCCATCAGCAGGTCGGCGGCCGCCTCCTCGCCGTACACCGCCCCGTACTGCACGCTGCCGGGCGGCACCTGCATCCAGAACACGTCGTCGTCGGTGGGTGCGTCGGCCCGCTCGCCGGCCATCGGCGCCTGGAAGAGGACGGTGAGGCCCCGGCCCACGCCGAGGGCGAGGGCGTACTCCAGCGGGCTCGTCGTCGGCGGCACGTACTGCGGGTTGCCGTAGGCGTCGTACGACCACGTCTGGGTGCTCGCCGGCTGGTACAGCTCGCGCAGCGCGATGCGGTGCACCACGCAGTCCCGCAGCGGACGCGCCACCAGCGTGTGCTGCGGCCCGGCGACCGGCCCGAGCAGCACCGAGCCCGCCTCCAGCCGCCCCAGGTGGTGCCAGTGACCCTGCTCCCCGGCGTCGACCGCGAAGAGGTCCACCGCGCCGGCCGCCACCAGCCACAGCACCTGCGGCCCCTCCAGGTCCAGACGGTTGAACCCGGCGCAGTCGACGCGGGTGCCCAGCGAGCCGAGCGCCCCGAGGACGAGGTCGCCGTGGCCTTCCTGCACGGTCGTCATCTCACCGCTCCCCGACCAGCGCCGCGTACGCGCCACCGTGCGCCACCAGTTCCGCGTGCCGCCCGCGCTCCACCACCGTGCCGTGCTCCAGGACGACGATCTCGTCGCTGTCCCGCACGGTGCTCAGCCGGTGCGCGATCACCACGCACGCGCAGCCGCGCCGGCGCAGGTTGTCCATGACCACCAGCTCGGTCTCCGCGTCCAGCGCGCTGGTCACCTCGTCCAGGACCATGATGCTCGGCCGGCGCACCAGCGCCCGCGCGATCTCCAGGCGCTGGCGCTGCCCGCCGGAGAAGTTGCGGCCGTCCTGCTCGACCGGACTGTGGATGCCGCCCGGCCTGCGCGTCACCACGTCGTACAGCGCGGCGTCCTTCAGCGCCTCCACCACGGCGTCGTCCGGGATCGACGGGTCCCACAGCGCCACGTTGTCGCGCACCGACCCCTCGAACAGGAACACGTCCTGGTCGACGAAGGAGACGGAGGACGCCAGCGCCCCGCGCGGGATGTCGTCGAGCCGCTGCCCGTCGACGCGGATCACCCCGTCCCACGGCGCGTACAGACCCGAGATCAGCCGCGACACCGTCGACTTGCCGCTGCCCGAACCGCCCACCAGCGCCACCTGCTGCCCGGGACCGACCGTCAGGTCGAAACCGGTGAGCAGCGGCTTGTCGAGCGGGTTGTAGCCGAAGGAGACGTTCTGCAGCTCGACGTGGCCGTGCAGCCGGCGAGTCGACTCGGTGCCGCCGGGGCGGTCGTAGAGCGGGTCCGCCCGGAAGTTCTCCACGTCCTTCAGCCGGGCCACGTCGGCGGCGAAGTCCTGGATGCGGCCCGCGACGCCGTTCAGCCGGGTCAGCGGTGCGGTGAAGCGGACCACCAGCGCCTGGAAGGCGACCAGCAGACCCACCGAGATGTGGCCCTCGACCGCGCGCATGCCGCCGATCCACAGGATCAGCGCGCTGTTCAGCGTCGCCAGCGTCGGCGCCACCACGCCCAGCCAGGCACTGGGCACCCCGAGCCGCTGCTGCTCCTCCAGGGTGGTGGCGTGCTGGCCGGCCCACTTGCGGAAGTAGCCGTCCTCGCCGCCGGTCGCCTTCATCGTCTCGATCAGCTGGAGGCCGGTGTACGCGGTGTTGGTCAGCTGGGCCGTGTCCGCCCGCAGCTTGGCCGTACGGGTGGCGCGCAACCGGATCACCACCCGCATCGCGAGGATGTTGAGCAGCGCCACGCCGATGCCGACGAAGGTGAGCTGCGGGTCGTACGTGTACAGCAGCACGGCGTACAGGACGACCACGATCGCGTCCACGCCCGCCGCGGCGAGGTCGCGGGCCAGCGTCTCGGCGACGGCGTCGTTGGACTGCAGCCGCTGCACCAGGTCGGCCGGGCTGCGCTGGGAGAAGAAGGTCACCGGCAGCCGCAGCAGGTGCCGCAGGAAGCGGGCGCTGGAGAGGGTCGAGGAGATGATGCGGCCGTGCAGCAGGTTGGCCTGCTGGAGCCAGGTCAGCACCACCGTGAGCAGCACACAGGCACCCATCGATGCGAACAGCACGCCGAGCAGCGAGGTCTGCCCCCCGATCAGGAACATGTCGATGTAGGTGCGGCTGAGCGCGGGCACCGCCGCGCCGACCGCCACCAGGAGCAGGCTCGCCAGCACGGCGGCGGGCAGCGTGCCGGCGGTGCCGCGCAGCCGGGCGGGCATCGCGCCGAGCACACCGGGCTTGCGTCCGCCGCGGGTGAAGCCGTCGCCGGGCTCCATGGTCAGCACCACACCGGTGAACGAGCCGTCGAAGTCCTCCAGGGACACGAAACGGCGGCCCTTGCCGGGGTCGTTGACGAACACCCCGCGCCGCCCGAACCGGCGGCCCATGCCGTCGTAGACGACGTAGTGGTTGAACTCCCAGAAGAGGATGGCCGGTGCCGTCACCTCGGCGAGGGCGGCCAGGTCCATCTGCATGCCCTTGGCGGTGAACCCGTAACCGCGTGCCGCCTTCAGCAGATTGCTGGCGCGCGACCCGTCGCGGGAGACACCGCAGGCGATCCGCAGTTCCTCCAGCGGGACATGGCGGCCGTAGTGCCCCAGCACCATGGCGAGGGAGGCGGCGCCGCACTCCACGGCCTCCATCTGGAGCACGGTGGGCGTGCGGACGCTCTTCGCGCGGCTCTTCGGGACGTTGCGCCTCGGCGGCGCGGCGCGGCGTCTGCCGCGGGTCTCCTGTGCGGTGCTCACGGCAGCAGCCAATCGACGGGACGCTGGTCGGCCAGCCGGATCGAGCCCGAGGCCAGGGTCATGGAGGTCAGTGCGAACGGCGGTCCGTCGGCCGAGGACCACTCGTAGCCGCTCTTCGTGGACCTGGAGGTCGCCAGCCGCACCGTCACGGCCACCGGCCTGCCGTCCTCGGTGAACTGCTCGCCGAGCGCGCTGTCGCCGAGGAACGCGCCGATCGTCTGCGCCGACTGAGCCGAGCGGTCCACCGACTTCACCTCGCCGTGCAGGACGCCGTACTGCTGGGTCGGCACCGACTGCACGGTCAGATCGACGGAGGCGTGCGCGGGGATGGCGGCGGCGTTCTCGGCGGGGACGTAGACGGTGGCGTAGAGGGGGTCGTCGGCGTGCGCGACCTTCTCCACCGAGGCGACGTTCGCGCCGGTGCCGATGATCTGCCCGACGGTGGCCGCGAGCGCGCTGACCCGGCCGGCGTCGACCGTGCGCACCACGGTCTCGCCCTCGCCGGTGCGGACCTTCAGCACCGGGGCGTCGGCCGCCAGTCGCTGCCCCGGACGCGCCAGGACCGCCGTGACCTGCCCCGAGACGGGGCTCTGCAGGAGGTAACTGCCCTGCCCGTGGGTGAGTACGGCGGGCGCGGAGACCGTGGAGGTCACCGAGCCGCCCACCGCCCACACGGACGCGGCGGCCATCGCGACCACGGTCACGGACAGCACCAGCCAGCCCTGGGGACGGGCGAAACGCACCGGGAGATCGAGCTCTTCCGGTGACTGGAGTTTGGAGAGGGCCTGTTGGCGGAACTGCACGGCTGACGTATCCAGGGCTCGATGAGGACGGCCGAATGAGAACGGCCGAAAAGTCCCGGAGCCTGGAGGGCTCCGGGACTCAGCGACGCAGGGGCGCGATCAGAGACCGGCGACCAGGCCCGTGACGGGGGCCGTGTTCAGACCGGTGGCACCCTCGACCGTGCCGACGACCGTGTTGACCAGGCCGGAGACCGGGGCGATGCCGTCCACCAGGCCGGTGACGGTGCCGACGGCGTTGACGTTCAGACCGCCGGAGACGTTGTCGAGGTCGGCGTCGGAGATCTCGGCGGTCTCAACCTGGGGGGTGGAGTTCATGATGGAACTTCCCTTCGTATAGCCATTTTCACAAGGGGGGAGCGGCCCCCTCTGGGGACAGATGACGGCCGCGACCGCGGGCACCGGGCGCCCGTTTCCAGAGCCCTCCGCGGCCCCCGCGGTGCGATGGATCAAAGCACGCGGCCGGTCCGGGCTTCCAATCAATCACCCCTCCCACCAGCGCACTTGCGACCTCCGGGCACCCAAGCGTGCAGGTGCGCGCACGCCTTCGCGGCGACTTCTTCACACGGCGGGCGACATCGGCCCGTGCGATCCCTTGCCCACCGGGAGGAGATTGGGACACTCCGGCCCCAAAGGCGTACGGACCGCCGCGGGCTTGTGCAGATGCGCCAACGGGAGTGACCGGGTTGGGCATTCGATGTGCAGATTCGCTGAAGCGGTCATTCCGCTCCGTGATCGCAACCGTGTGTCGCCGGACGGGCGCGCAGAGTGCCCGATCGGGGTGCCCCGAGAGGCGTGAAACGGCGTGGGTCCGGTCGCGGCCCGGCGGCCCGTCTGAACACCCCGCCCGGCCCGTGCGTACCAACAGCCGTCCAGGCGCCCCCAACAGCTGCCGGACCGGCGGGCACCAACCCCGGTCCCAGGAGGTCGAGTAGGTTGAGTCACAAGCGAATCCCCAAGCGCAAGGCCGCGATGGCGGCGGGCGGCGTGGTCGCGCTCGGCGCGGCCGCGATCCTGCTGCCGAACGCCAACGCCTCGCAGGACGGCGGCTCCTCGGACGACGCCGCGGCGCCCAGGACCCTCAAGGCCGCGGACGCCTCGGATCTCGCCTCACGGCTCGCCGGACTGCTCGGTGACACCTTCGCCGGCTCCTACTACGACTCCGGCGCCCAGCGGCTCGTCGTCAACGTCGTCCCCGGCGACGACGACCGGGTCGTCGTGGAGGCGAAGAAGGCGGGCGCGGAGGTCCGCGAGGTCGACAACAGCATGGGCGAACTGCGCAGCGGCGCCCAGACCCTGAAGTCCCGGGCGAGCATTTCCGGCACGTCGTGGGCGATCGACCCGCGCACCAACAAGATCCTGGTGACCGCGGACAGCACCGTCACCGGCGAGCGGTGGGACCGTCTCGAGTCCACCGTCGAGGGCCTCGGCTCCGGCATGGCGACCGTCAGGAAGTCCGCCGGCACCTTCAAGACCTTCGTGTCGGGCGGCGACGCCGTCTTCGGCGGCGGAGCGCGCTGCTCGCTCGGCTTCAACGTCACCGCGGGCGACGGCTCGCCCGCCTTCCTGACGGCCGGCCACTGCGGGGTGGCGGCCGATCAGTGGTCCGACGTGCAGGGCGGACAGCCGATCGCCACCGTCGACCAGGCGGTCTTTCCCGGCGAGGGCGACTTCGCCCTCGTCAGGTACGACGACCCGGCGACCGAGGCACCGAGCGAGGTCAACCTCGGCGACCAGACCCTGCCGATCAGCCGGGCGGCCGAGGCGGCGGTCGGCCAGGAGGTCTTCCGCATGGGCAGCACGACCGGACTGGCCGACGGTCAGGTCCTCGGCCTCGACGCCACCGTCAACTACCCCGAGGGCACGGTCACCGGCCTCATACAGACCGACGTCTGCGCCGAGCCGGGCGACAGCGGCGGCTCCCTGTTCACACGGGACGGCCTCGCGATCGGCCTGACCTCCGGCGGCAGCGGCGACTGCACCGCCGGCGGCGAGACCTTCTTCCAGCCGGTCACCACCGCCCTGGAGGCGGTCGGCGCCACCCTCGGCGACGGAGGAGCGGGCGCCGCCGCGGGCGCGGGTTCCGGCTCCGGTGAGGGGGGCGGCGCCGACGACGCAGGCGGTGGTGCGGGTGACGCCGGTGCCGGCTCCGGTGCCGGTGACGCGGGCAACGGCACGAGTGCCGGCGGCGGGGACGGCTCGGGGCCGACGGGCTGACGGCCAGGGCGCGTCGTCCAGCGGACCGCCGACCGGTTGCCACGAACCGGTCGGCGGTCCGTCGGTGTGCGGCCCACCGGACGGCGGCGCGCAGCGCCCGTCCGCGAGCCCCCGGAGTGATCCTGGACGCCGGTACCCGATCCGCAGGGGCTGCGCGGATGTCCCACAAGCGCTGTAATGGCGACGTGGTCGAAGAGGGCACGGCGGAACGCGGACCGAGGGCGCTGCGTGCCGAGGGTGCCCTGAAGGCGGTCGCGGCCGGCCCGGACCCGGGGGAGCGGCTGCGCGCGATCCTCGAGCAGGCGCTGGTCTTCGCGGGCGCCTCCTTCGCCGCGCTCTACACGCCCGGCGACGACCGCGAGCTGCTCTGCCTGATCGAGTCGGCCGGTGTGCCGCGCACCCTGTACGGCGTACGGGACAGCTATCCCGCGGAGGGCGGCTCCCCGGTCGCCGACGCCCACCGCGCCGGCGAGACGGTGTGGATCGGGCCCGAGGAGTTCGCCGGATCGGCCGAGTCGCGGCACGTGCCGTCCAGCGGCTTCTCGCTGGCCGTCCTGCCGGTGCGCGGGGACGGCGGCGGCTGCCTCCTCGTCCTGACCGAGCGTCCGGGCGGGTTCGACGCCGACGACCGCGAGTGCCTCGGACTCATCGCCGAGGCCATGACCTGCCCCACCCCGGCCGAGGCCGTCGGTACCACCGAGTCCGGCGACCTCCAGCCGGACGCCTTCACCCTGGCCATGGACACCGGCCGGGCCGAGGTCGGCGGCGACATCCTGCGCCTGTTCGGCCTCGCCCCCGAGGAGTTCGACGGCAAGGTGGAGACGCTGCTCGGCCTCACCGTGCCGGAGGACCTGCCGTCCCTGATGTCGGTGACCGAGTCCGACCACATGACCATCGGCGAGCGCGAGCTGGAGTTCCGGGTGCTGCAGCCCACCGGCCCGCCGAAGTGGCTCCGGCTCAGCGGGCGCCTGCTGCCCGGCGGCGACGGCCGGCCGGCCCGCCTGGTCGGCACCGTCGCCGACGCCTCCACCCTGCGCCCGGACGTGACCGACGTCGCCCGCGTCCAGCGGCTCGCCGCCGCGCTGGCCACCGCCGGGACCGTCCGCGACGTCAGCCAGGCCGTCGTCGCCGCCCTGCGCAGACCGCTCAGGGCCGACCGCATCGCGCTGGCCGAGCTGGAGAACGACCGGCTCGTCGTCACCGTCCTCGACCCGCCCGACCCCGAGTCCTGGCCCGAACTGTGGCGTCTGGAGTGGCGCACCGAGTGGCCGGACGCGCCGGTACGGGCCATGCCCACCCTCGCCGCCGCGCTGCGCGAGGGACGCGCCAGGATCTGGCCCGCCGGCACCGTCGACCTGGAGCCCGCCCTCGCCGACGTCGGTCCCGGCGGCCTGGCGGTGCTGCCGCTGCCCGCGGGCGGCCGCATGGCCGGCGCCTGCCTGATCGGCTGGGACACCCCGCACGACTTCGGCCCCGACGAACGCGCCCTGCTCACCGCCTCCGCGGGCCTCGCCGGGCAGGCCCTGATGCGCGCCCACGCCTTCGACGCCGAACACGAACTCGTCGGCATGCTCCAGCGCCAGCTGCTGCCGCGCCGGCTTCCGAAGCTGCCCGGCGCGGTCGCCGTCGCCCGCTACCTGCCCAGCACGGCCGGACTGGAGCTGGGCGGCGACTGGTACGACGTGATCCCGCTGCCCGACCACCACGTCGCCCTCGTCATCGGCGACGTCCAGGGCCACAGCGCCGGCGCGGCCACCCTGATGGGCCAGATGCGCACGGCGCTGCGCGCCTACGCCGTCGAGGGCCACCCCCCGGACGTCGTGGTCTCCCACGCCAACCGCCTGCTCACCGGTATGGAGACCGACCTCTTCGCCACCTGCGTCTACGTCGACCTCGACATGGAGGAGGGCTCCGCCTGGTGCGTGCGGGCCGGCCACCTGCCGCCGGTGCTGCGGCATCCGGACGGCAGCACCGAGATCGCGGAGGCGGAGGGAGGCCCGCCGCTCGGCGTGGTCACGCAGGCCGACTTCCCGATGAGCCCGCTGCGGCTGCGGCCCGGCACCCTGATCGCCCTCACCACGGACGGCCTCGTGGAGTCGCCCGGCGCCGACATCGACGAGGGCATGGACCGTTTCGCGCACGCCCTGGCCGTCTCCGACCCCACCCACCTCGGACTCGTCGCCGACGCCCTGCTCGGCAACGCCCGCCGCAACGACGACGTCGCCCTGCTGCTGGTGCGCTACGACGGCATGGCACTGCGCCCGCTGCGCGAGAGCTGGTCGGTGTGGCGGCTGCCCGAGGCCGTGCGGCACGCCCGCCGCTTCGCCCGGCGCACCCTGCGAGCCTGGGGCGTGCCCGACGACGACATCGACGGCGTCCTGCTGATCGTCTCCGAGCTGGTCACCAACGCGCTGGTGCACACCGACGGCAAGGTACGGCTCGACCTCACCCTGATCAGCGGCCGGCTGCGCGTCGCGGTCGCCGACGCCTCGCCCCGTACGCCCGTCAAGCCGACCAGCATCGGCTGGGAGGCCACGGGCGGACGCGGCATCCTCCTGGTCGAGGCGATGTCGGCGACCTGGGGGACGCTGCCGGTCAGCGGGGGCAAGCAGGTGTGGAGCGAGATCCCCGTGCGCGGCACCTGAACGTGTCCCGGGGCCCAGCCTCCCGGTACCGCGGTCGCCGAGGTGCGGGCGGCGCGACGCCGGGTACCCGCGCGGTCACACCACGAGTGAGCGAGTCGGGAGAACCGAGGAGCACCCCATGACCCAGTACGTCCGCGACATCATGACCGGCGACCCGGTGACCGTCGAGCCGCTGACCTCCGTCACGGCGGTGGCCCGCATCATGCGCGACCGGGACCTCGGCGCCGTCCTGGTCACGGAGGGCGACCGGCTGCGCGGCCTGGTCACCGACCGTGACCTGGTGGTCCGGTCGCTCGCCGAGGGCGGTGACCCGGAGCAGACCACCGTGGCCGGGGCATGCAGCGACGCCACGGTGACCGTACGGTCCGACGAGGAGCTGAGCCGGGCCGTCGAGCTGATGCGCGAGCACGCCGTGCGCCGGGTCCCGGTCGTCGACGACGGCCACCCGGTCGGCATCGTCTCCCTCGGCGACCTGGCCATGGAGCGCGACCCGGAGTCGGCACTGGGCGACATCAGCGTCGCCCGGCCCAACCCGTAGGTCCCGTGGGTCACATGCGCCCGGGGTTTCACGGCGTCCGGGCCGGGGACCCGGCAGGGCGAGCGCACCAGAGGCGGAAGAAGCGGAAGAACCAGAAGGAAGATGATGCCCCGTGACCACGGACACCAGCGGCAAACCCGCTGTCCGTCGGCTGGAGACCGGCTGGTCGAAGGCCCGCCGACTGCGGAGCAGGGGCGTGATGCGCACCTGCGTGCCGGCCGTCGAGGGCGGCAGCGCCACCCGCGCACCGCAAGCGGGCCAGGAGTCGAACATCGTCCGGGGCGAGGACTGACCGAACCCCGAGGGTGGTGACACCGCCCAGCGCGCCGGCCCTGGTGCCGGCGCGGTGCGCGTTCCGGGCCGGCGGCGGGCGGCACGGCACCCACGGGTGGCGTCACGGGCACCCCGCCCCGCGCACCCCCGCCCCGACCGCAGCAAGGCACTGAACCGCTCATGAACATCCTGGTCACCGGCGCCGCCGGATTCATCGGCTCCCGGTACGTCCGGACACTCCTCGCCGCCGACGAACCGGACGAGGCGGGGGCACCGCGGATCACCGTCCTGGACTCCCTCACCTACGCCGGGACCACCGCCAACCTCGAAACCGGCTACCCCCGGCTGGAGTTCGTGCACGGTGACATCCGCGACGCGGCACTCGTCGACGAACTGACGGCCGAGGCCGACCAGGTGGTGCACTTCGCCGAGAGTCCCACGTGGACCGCTCGATCCACGCCGCCTCCGACTTCGTCCTCACCAACGTCGTCGGCACCCAGAACCTGCTGGACGCCGCCCTGCGCCACGGTGTGGGGCCCTTCGTGCACGTCTCCACCGACGAGGTCTACGGCTCCGTGGCCTCCGGCTCGGCGACCGAGGAGCATCCGCTGCGGCCGAGTTCCCCGTACGCCGCGTCGAAGGCGTCGGGCGACCTGCTGGCCCTCTCCTGCCACCGCACCCACGGCCTCGACGTACGGGTGACCCGGTGCTCCAACAACTACGGCCCGCACCAGTTCCCCGAGAAGCTCGTGCCGCTGTTCGTCACCCACCTCCTGGACGGCCGCCGGGTCCCGCTGTACGGGGGCTCCTCGACGCCTGCGGCGCGGGTCCGGACCGCGTCGTGCACGTCGAGGACCGCAAGGGCCACGACGTGCGCTACTCGGTCGACTGGAGCAAGGCCCGCGAGGAGCTGGGCTACCGTCCCCGGCGCGACTTCGCGGCCGGGCTCGCCGAGACCGTGGCCTGGTACCGGGACAACAGGGCCTGGTGGGAGCCGCTCAAGCGGCGCACCGACGTGGACTGAGGGGCGGCGTCGGGCCCGTCAGCCGTGGGTCTTGGCGAGCAGTTCCAGGATCTCCCGCGTCGTGCCGGTCTCGCCCAGGCGCGGGAAGATCCGTTCCACGCTGCCGCGGTGCGCCTCGGCGCTCATGTCGCTCATCGCGTCGGTGGCGAGCGTCACGTGGTAGCCGTGCTCGTGGGCGGCTCGGGCGGTGGACTCGACCCCGATGCTGGTGGCGATGCCGGTCAGCACGATCTGGGTGACGCCGCGGCGGCGCAGCTGGACGTCGAGGCCGGTGCCGTGGAAGGCACCCCAGTTCCGCTTGGTGACGGTGATGTCGCCGGGGTGCCCGGTCAGTTCGCCGACGACGACGTCCCAGCCCTCGGGCCGCGGACCGCCGGCGCCCCGGGCCTCCGTGCGGCCGGGAACGGCATCCGCCCCGTCGGCGGCGAAGGAGACCCGGACCAGCACCACGGGCAGGTCGCGGGCCCGGAAGGCCTCGGCCAGTTCGGCGCTCCGGGCGACGACCTCGGCGCCGGAGTGCGGCTCGGTCGGCGCGGCGACGATCCCGGCCTGCAGGTCGATCACGACGAGGGCGGTGCGGGGGTCGAGGGCGGTGACGGTCATGAGGGGGTGCCCTTTCGGTGGTTCGAGGATGCGCACCACCGTAAAATCCACAGGCAAAACTGTCCAGCTGAGACTGCACAGTTTTGCCTGTCGATTAAACTGGATCACGTGCGCCTGCTGATCACGTCCGACACCCACCTGCCCAAGCGTGCGAAGGAACTGCCGGCGCCGCTGCTGGCGGACATCCCGCGCGCGGACGTCGTCCTGCACGCGGGGGACTGGGTCGACACGGCCACCCTCGACCTGCTGGAGAGCCGCAGCCGCAGACTCGTCGGGGTGCACGGCAACAACGACGGACCCGCACTGCGCGCCCGGCTGCCCGAAGTGGCGTACGCGGACCTGGGCGGCCTGCGCTTCGGCGTCGTCCACGAGACCGGCGCCGCGCAGGGGCGGGAGGCGCGCTGTGCCGCCCGCTTCCCCGACCTCGACGTCCTCGTCTTCGGGCACAGCCACATCCCCTGGGACACCACCGCCGCCACCGGCCTGCGGCTGCTCAACCCGGGCTCGCCCACGGACCGCCGCCGTCAGCCCCACTGCACCTACCTGACCGTCACGGTCGCCGACGGCCGGCTCGGGGACGTCGAGCTGCACCGGCTGCCGCCCCGCTGAGCGAAGGCGGGGACGGGCGGCGCCCTGAGGACGCCGCCCGGTGCGGACCGGGCCGCTCCGTGTCGGGGGAAGCGGCCCGGGCGCTTCTTCTGGAGTGCGCTGTCACCCGCTGACCCGGTCGCCCCGGAGGCCCCCGGCCCCCGGACTACTCGTCCCAGGCCTGGATCATGGTCTGGTCGACGATCTCGCCGTCCCGCAGCGACAGCATCGACTCGGCCAGGACCCGCACACCGTCCGGATAGGCGCACTCCTCGGTGAACGCGACCTGGTCGCCCTGGACGACGCAGCGCGTCATCCGGTGGGTCATGTCACGGCTGTAGACGTCGTCGAGCATCTCGGCGATCTCGTCCCGGCCGTGCAGGACCTTGGGACGGCTCGGCTGGTCGTACCGGTCGACGACGCGGACCTCCGCGTCACGCGCGTACAGCGACAAGAGCGGTGCCGCCGTCTCTCCTTCGATGCCCCGGCGCAGGGCTTCGGTGTCGAAGCCGGGGCCTGCCGTGGTGCTCATGACGACCTCCTTCGGATGCCGAAGGCCGCGGCCCGGAGCTGGAACGGACCGTTGCGGCCCTCTCCCTTCGAGCCTCCTCCGTCCGGGCGCCCACGGCAACGGCGACCGGGACACTGGTCCTCACGGGTGAGCGCGGGCGTCAGCCCGTGTCCGGCCCGGCCCGTTCGCGTTGCTCAGCACATGATCTCAACACGACGTATCGTCGCCGTTGTCGGGCTCGCCGCCGGTGTCACCGGTCTCGCCGCCCCGATGGCGAGCGCGGCCGGCGGGGGCCCGCTGGGCACCGAGAAGCTCAGCGTGACGAACACCCTCGACTCACTCGCGGTCAACGACATGCCCGCCGAGGACCGGGCGCAGATGCCGCTCCCGTCCCAGCAGCTGAACCGGCTGCACGACCTGGAGCAGCTCCAGCAGGTCACCGGCCTGGTCTCGCCCGTCTTCGGCGTCGTCCCCGCCCTGGGCTGACGCCTTCCGTCAGCCGCCGGCCGCCAGGAACTGGGTGGCCGCCAGCTCCGCGTAGAGCGGATCGGCGGTCACCAGTTCCCGGTGCGTGCCGACCGCCCGCACGCGCCCCGCGTCCATCACCACGATCCGGTCGGCCGTCGTCACCGTGGACAGCCGGTGCGCGACGACCAGCACCGTGGTCGTCCGGGCCACCTCGGCCACGGTGTCGCGCAGCGCCGCCTCGTTGACCGCGTCGAGCTGCGAGGTGGCCTCGTCGAGCAGCAGCAGCCGGGGACGGCGCAGCAGCGCACGGGCGATGGCCACCCGCTGGCGCTCGCCACCCGACAGCTTGGTGCCGCGATGCCCGACCAGCGTCTCCAGCCCGTCCGGCAGCCGCTCCACCAGACCGTCCAGCCGCGTCGTCTTCAGCACGGTGGTGACCGCGCCGTCGTCCGCCCCCGGACTGCCCAGCAGCAGGTTGTCCCGCAGCGAACCGGACAGCACCGGGGCGTCCTGCTCCACGTAACCGATCGCGGCCCGCAGCGAGGCCAGTTCCCACTCCCCGAGGCTCCGGCCGTCCAGCGTGATCTCCCCGGAAACCGGGTCGTAGAAGCGCTCGATCAGCGAGAAGACGGTGGTCTTGCCCGCGCCGGACGGTCCGACGAACGCCGTCATCCCCCGGGGCGGAACCTCGAAGCTCACCCCGTGGTGGATGTACGGAAGGTCGTCGGCGTAGCGGAAGCGGACGTCGTGGAAGGCGACGGACGCCGGCCGCGCACCCGGCGACGGCAGCGGCACCGGCCGGGCCGGCGGCTCCGCGGGCAGGCGCAGCGCGTCCTGGATCCGGCCGAGAGCCGCCCGCCCCGTCTGGTACTGCGTGATCGCGCCGACGACCTGCTGGATCGGGGACATCAGATAGAAGACGAAGAGCAGGAACGCCACCAGCGTGCCCACGTCGATCGCCCCCGTCGCCACCCGCGCACCGCCCACCGCGAGCACCGTGATGAAGGCGATCTGCATCGCGAGCCCGGCCGTGTTGCCCGCGGCCGCCGACCACTTGGCAGCGCGCACGCTCTGCCGCCAGGACTCCTCGGCCGCCTCGTGCAGCGCCCGCTCCTCACGCGGTTCGGCGCCGGACGCCTTCACCGTCCGCAGCGCCCCGAGGATGCGCTCCAGCGCGGCGCCCATCACACCCACCGCGTCCTGCGCCTGCCGGCTCGCGCGGTTGATGCGCGGCACGATCAGACCCAGGACCGTGCCCGCCCCCACGACCACCGCCAGCGTCACCCCGAGCAGCACCGGATCGACGACGCCCATCATCACCAGCGTCGCCACCAGCGTGAGCCCGCCGGTGCCGAGACCGATGAGGGAGTCGGTGGTGACCTCGCGAAGGAGGGTCGTGTCGGAGGTGATCCGGGCCATCAGGTCACCGGGCTCGGTGCGGTCCACCGCCGTGATCCGCAGCCGCAGCAGATACGACGACAGGGTCCGCCGTGCCCCGAGCACCACCGACTCCGCGGTGCGCCGCAGCACGTACGAACCCAGCGCGCCGAGCGCCGTGTTGGCGACCACGAGCCCCGACATGGCCAGCAGCGCCCCGGTGATGGCCCGGTCGTGCGCCAGGTCGTCGATCAGCTCCCGCGCCACCAGCGGCAGCAACAGCCCGGTGGCGCCGGTGACCAGGGAGAGCAGGGCGCCCGCGAACAGGGCCGTGCGGTGCGGCCGTACGTATGACAGGAGCAGCCGCCAGGCTGGCGTACCGGTCTCCGGCTCTGCGGTGGTCACGTCGCTCCTTCGGCACGCGGACGGGGCACTCAGGCTACGTGGGCGCCCGGCCGCCCGGGCCGCCGGTGTACGGGCGGCCGGCCGCACCCCGCGAACCGCCCTGTCACCTGCCACCTTCCGATCACTTGCGCGTAGGGTCTGGGGGAACGCTGAACGGCCGAGGAAGGGGTCAGGAGCATGGCGGAGGAAGTACGCGGTGTGATCGCGCCGGGCAAGGACGAGCCGGTGCGGATCGAGACGATCGTCGTGCCGGATCCCGGCCCGGGCGAGGCCGTGGTCAAGATCCAGGCCTGCGGGGTGTGCCACACCGACCTGCACTACAAGCAGGGCGGCATCAACGACGAGTTCCCCTTCCTGCTCGGCCACGAGGCCGCGGGCGTGGTCGAGTCGGTCGGCGCCGGTGTCACCGAGGTCGCCCCCGGTGACTTCGTGATCCTCAACTGGCGTGCCGTGTGCGGCAAGTGCCGGGCCTGTCTGCGCGGCCGTCCCTGGTACTGCTTCGACACCCACAACGCCGAGCAGAAGATGACCCTCGCCTCGACCGGCCAGGAGCTCTCCCCGGCCCTCGGGATCGGCGCCTTCGCCGAGAAGACCCTGGTCGCCGCCGGACAGTGCACCAAGGTCGACCCGGCCGTCTCCGCGGAGGTGGCCGGCCTGCTGGGCTGCGGCGTGATGGCCGGCATCGGCGCCGCCATCAACACCGGCAACGTCGGCCGCGGCGACACCGTCGCCGTCATCGGCTGCGGCGGCGTCGGCGACGCGGCGATCGCCGGATCACATCTGGCGGGCGCGGCGAAGGTGATCGCCGTGGACATCGACGACCGCAAGCTGGAGACCGCCCGCTCCATGGGCGCCACCCACACCGTCAACTCCCGCGAGACCGACCCCGTCGAGGCGATCCGCGAGCTGACCGGCGGCTTCGGCGCCGACGTCGTCATCGAGGCCGTCGGCCGCCCGGAGACCTACCGGCAGGCGTTCTACGCCCGCGACCTGGCCGGCACCGTCGTCCTCGTCGGCGTCCCGACGCCCGAGATGAAGCTCGAACTGCCCCTGCTCGACGTGTTCGGCCGCGGCGGCTCGCTCAAGTCGTCCTGGTACGGCGACTGCCTGCCCTCCCGCGACTTCCCGATGCTGATCGACCTCCACCTCCAGGGGCGCCTGGACCTCGGCAAGTTCGTCACGGAGACGATCCGACTGGACCAGGTCGAGCAGGCCTTCGACCGCATGCACGCCGGTGACGTGCTGCGTTCGGTGGTGGTGCTCTGATGGCCCCCCGCATCGAACGCCTCGTCACCTCGGGACAGTTCAGCCTCGACGGCGGCACCTGGGACGTCGACAACAACGTCTGGCTCGTCGGCGACGACCAGGAGGTCGTCGTCATCGACGCCGCCCACGACGCCGACGCGATCGCCGAGGCCGTCGGGGACCGCCGCCTCACCGCGATCGTGTGCACCCACGCCCACAACGACCACGTGGGCGCCGCGCCCGCGCTCGCCGACCGCACCGGCGCCACCATTTGGCTGCACCGCGACGACCTGCCCCTGTGGCAGCAGACCCATCCCGACCGGGACCCGGACGCCTGGCTGACCGACGGCCTCGTCATCGAGGCGGCGGGCGCCGACCTGACCGTCCTGCACACCCCGGGGCACGCGCCCGGCGCGGTCTGCCTCTACGACCCCGGTCTCGGCACCGTCTTCACCGGCGACACCCTCTTCCAGGGCGGACCCGGCGCGACCGGGCGCTCCTACTCCCACTTCCCGACGATCATCGACTCGATCCGGGACAAGCTGCTGGTCCTCCCGCCCGAGACGGAGGTCCGCACGGGCCATGGCGACTCCACGACCATCGGCGCCGAGGCCCCGCACCTGGAGGAGTGGATCAGGCGCGGCCACTGACCCGCCGCCCCGGGGCGGGCGCCCAGGCGATCGCCCCGGACACGCGCGGCAAAGGTGACAGAAGATGTCCGGCTTCCCGGGCACCCTCGAACAGGACATCGCCCGTGCGGGACACGAGCCCGTGCGGAACACGAGGGAGAGGAACGGGAGCCGGACATGACAGGGTCACCGAGGGGTCCGCTGGCGGGCAGGGTCGCGCTGGTCGCCGGGGGGACCCGCGGCGCGGGACGCGGCATCGCCGTCGAACTGGGCGCGGCCGGCGCCACCGTCTACGTCACCGGCCGCAGCACCCGCGCCCGGCGCTCGGAGTACGACCGTCCCGAGACCGTCGAGGACACCGCCGACCTGGTCACCGAGGCCGGCGGTCGCGGCGTCGCCGTGCCCACCGACCACCTGGACCCGGCGCAGGTCGCCGCCCTCGTCGACCGTATCGCCCGCGAACAGGCCCGCCTCGACGTCCTGGTCAACGACATCTGGGGCGGCGAGAACCTCTTCGAGTGGGACACCCCCGTCTGGGAGCACGACCTCCACAACGGCCTGAGGCTCCTGCGGCTCGCCGTCGAGACCCACGCCGTCACCAGCCACCACGCCCTGCCGCTGCTGCTGCGCCGCCCCGGCGGACTGGTCGTCGAGGTCACCGACGGCACCGACGCCTACAACCGCGACCACTACCGCAACTCGTTCTTCTACGACCTGGCCAAGACATCCGTCCTGCGCATGGCCTTCTCCCTCGGGCACGAGCTGGGCCCGCGCGGGGCCACCGCCGTCGCGCTGACCCCCGGCTGGCTGCGCTCGGAGATCATGCTCGACCACTTCGGCGTACGCGAGGAGAACTGGCGCGACGCCCTCGACCGCGTGCCGCACTTCGCCATCTCCGAGTCGCCCCGCTACGTCGGCCGCGCCGTCACCGCCCTCGCCGCCGACCCCGGCGTCGCGCGCTTGAACGGCCAGTCCCTCTCCAGCGGCGGACTCGCCCAGGAGTACGGCTTCACCGACCTCGACGGCAGCCGCCCGGACGCCTGGCGCTACCTCGTCGAGGTCCAGGACCCGGGCAAGCCCGCCGACGTCACGGGGTACCGCTGACGGGAGGCGGCGGCCGGCGGGCGCCGTGGCCCGGGGGCGGGCCAGGTCCTCGCGTACGGCCGCGCGGCAGCCCTCGCGTGCGGTGCGCCGCCCTTCCGGCAGGGCCCGCCGGGCCGCCGGACCCGGGGTCGCCTCGCGCAGGAGGCGTTCCGTCACCGCCACCACCCGGACCCCGGGAGCCGGCGGATGCGGATGCGGGTCGTTGCCGAGGCGCGCGGCGACCCGGTACGTCGGCGTGACCGAGGTCTTCGGCGCCCTCGCGTGGTCGGCGTGCACCGCGAGTCCGCGTTCCTCCCAGCGGGCCTCGCTTCCCGCCGGGGCCCCGCCCGGTCGCTGCGGACCACGGGGGACAGGAACCGGGCGCGCCGATGACGCTCCCCGGGGCGCGGGCAGTTGCCGCAGGAACGCGGACACGGCCGCACGGTGTCTGCCCCTGTGATCGTCGCGGCACTACCGTCTGGGCCCATGACGGACACCAGGCGTTTCACCGACCACACGGCACTCGTGACGGGCGCGGCCCGGGGCATCGGCGCGGCCACCGCACGCCGGCTCGCCACCGAGGGGGCCAGGGTGCTGCTGACCGACGTGGACCTCGACGCGGCACGGCGCACGGCGGCACGGCTGACGGAACGGGGACTGGCCGCCGAGGCGTTCGCCTGCGACGTGTCCGACCGGGCGTCCGTCGAGGCGGCCGTCGCCCACGCGGTGGACGCCTTCGGCGGGCTCGACGTACTGGTCAACAACGCCTGTGCCTGCACGCCCGACGCCCCGCTCTTCGAGGACGAGCCGGACGAGGTCTGGGCGCGCGACCTCGACGTCACCCTCACCGGCGCCTACCGCTGCTGCCGGGCCGCGCTGCCCCACCTCGCCGCCTCGGGACGCGGCGCGATCGTCAGCATCGGTTCCGTCAACGGGGTCCAGGACTTCGGCAACCACGCCTACAGTGCCGCCAAGGCCGGGCTCGCCTCGCTGACCCGCACCCTCGCCGGGCACGCCGCCCCGCGCGGTGTCCGGGTCAACCTCGTGACGCCGGGCACGGTGCGCACCACGGCCTGGGAGGGCCGGGACGCGGAGCTGGCCGCGGTGCGGGGGCTGTACCCGCTGGGGCGGGTCGGCGAGCCCGAGGACATCGCGGCGGCCGTCGCCTTCCTCGCCTCGCACGACGCCTCCTGGATCACCGGCACCACCCTCGCGGTCGACGGCGGCCTGACCGCGGTGAACACGGGCTTCCGGCGGGCCGTGGAGGACCCGGACGGCACGGACTGACGGGTAAGGGCCGCCCGGTGGCCTTTGTCACTGTTTCGTCGCGGTGGCCGGCGGTGCGCAACCAAAGCCGCCGGGCGGCGGTCTAGCAGGCGGGGATCGCACCAAGGCGACCTTCCGCCCAGCGCACCGCCTCGACGCGAAAGGCATGACCGGCCATGGGGGACACACGCCGACGGGGAGCCGTCGCACTCGGGATCACCGCACTGGTGGCACCGCTCACACTCGCGCTCACGGCGGCACCGGCCCAGGCCGCGAGCTGCACCGCGAAGGCGGGCCCGTACCAGAAGAAGGTGGAGAAGTTCCTCGGCCGCAAGGCCGACGGCAAGCAGTCCACCGCCGACTGCAAGGCCATCCGCGCCTTCCAGACCAAGCACGGCATCACGCCCGACGCCGGCTACGCGGGGCCCGTCACGTGGGGGGTGATGGACCTGATGACGAAGCAGAAGGCCGTCGGCAAGAACCCGAACAAGTCCGGCAAGTGCCCGACCGGCAAGGGCCGTATCGCCTGTGTGAACCTCAGCCTCCAGCTGAGCTGGATCCAGGACGGCAGGAAGCTGGTGTACGGACCGGTCCCGGTGCGCACCGGGCGCGACGGCTACGAGACCCGCACCGGCCTGAAGAAGGTCTACTGGCGCAACATCGACCACGTCTCGACCATCTACCACGTGCCGATGCCGTACAGCCAGTTCTTCGACGGCGGCCAGGCCTTCCACTCCGTCGGCGTCAGCATGTGGAACCCGCCGGGCTCGCACGGCTGCGTCAACATGACGAAGACCGACGCCAAGAAGTACTGGTCGCTGCTGAAGAAGGGCGACGACGTCTACGTGTACGGCCGCAAACCCGGCACCTGACGGACGGGGGCGTCCGGCCCGTGCCGCGGCGCCCCACGGCCGGGGGGCGAGGCGGCCCGTGTGCGGCAGGACACATCGGGTGGGAACGAACTCGCCCGTGGGTCTTGACAGATGGGAAGATCGACGTGATCAGTAACACGGTCCGATATGTCCGCTTGGCTCGTGATTACTCACATCGTCTTCACGTCGGGCGCCGTATGCTTCACATCATGTCCACCACTGTTGAACCCTCCTCCGAGCGATCGGCTGCCGAGGTCAACGAGGAGATCCGGGCCCTGTGGCTCCGGTCGGGCGGGACACTGAGCGTCGAGCAGCGCGCGGAGTACCAGCGGCTCGTGATGGAGTGGGCCAGCGCGGCCCCGGAGTCCGTGACGGCCGCCTGAGCGGCGCCCGGGACTCCTCGCCCCGGCCCGTCGGCAGCGTCCACGGCCCAATCCTCGCACCGGCCCCGGTCAGCTCCACGTCGCCGAGTACTTCCGCCGATAGGCCTTGCGGTCCCGCTCCGTCCGGATCCACCGCGTGGCCACCAGCGTCATCAGGCTGCCCGCGACGACCAGCAGCCCCGGTCCGACGTTCCTGCGGTCCGTGAGCCGGGCGAGCAGGGGCGTGCCGTCGGCGCCCGTCACCGGGGCCGACGCCCCCGTTCCCGGGGCACCGGCCGCCCCGGGCGCCGGGGTGCCCGCGGCGGCACCCTCCCGGCCGGAGCCGACGAGCCGGACCCCGAGCGCCGCCATGGCCTCCGGCAGCGGCTGGAAGAACGTCGTACCGCCCTTGGCGCAGTCACCGCTGCCGCCCGACGTCACACCGAGCGCGACGCCCTCGGAGAACATCGGCCCCCCGCTGTCCCCGGGTTCGGCGCACACGTCCGTCTCGATGAGGCCGGTGACCGTGCCCTCCGGGTAGTTGACCGTCGCGTCCAGTGCGGTCACCCGGCCGTCCCGCAGCCCGCTGGTGCTCCCGCTGCGGAACACCCGCTGTCCGACCGCCGGCTCACCCGTCCCCGTGATCCGTACGCCCTTGCCGCCGCCGACCGCCACCACGTCGGCGTCGTCGCCCGCCTTGCCGCCCGCGTACGCCACCAGGGAGAAGTCGTCCCCGGGGAAGCTCCCGGCGACCGTCCTGCCGATCTGGCGGTCCCCCTCGCCGTCACCGAACCAGACGGAGCCCGTCGGCCCGCAGTGGCCCGCGGTCAGGATGAAGTCGTCGGTGCCGTCGGTCACGTTGAACCCGGCCGAGCAGCGTCCCGCCGTGGACAGGATCGGCTCCGCCCCGTTCAGGCGGGTGGTGAACACGCCCTCGGTGCGTTCCATGCGGACGAACCCGCCGATGCCCTCGGCGACGCCCGTCAGCCGCGACCAGTCGGCACCGGAGACCGTGCGGTCCCCGCGCACCACCACCTCGTTCGACCGGTAGTCAGGCGCCCACGCCGTACCGGGCACCCGGGGCGCCGCACGCAGCGTCGAGGCAGCCGACCTCAGCTCGGTCATGCTGTGCCGCACCACCTTCGCCGTGGCGCCGGCCCGCCGCACCGCTTCGGCCGTGGACTCGTCCGTCACCGCCACGACCGGCCGCCCCTCGGAGTCCACCCAGTGACCCGCCGTACGGTCGCCGCCCAGCCGGGCCACGAGATCCGCACCGGCGCCGGACGCGGTCCGCGCGAGGGTGTGCGGCGCGGTGGACGGGCCGGGAGGTTCGCTCGCCACCGCCCGGGTGACCATCGTCCCCCCGATCAGCAGCCCGCCGACGGCAGCCAGCCGCGCCGCTCGCCGGACGATGCGTCGTCGTGCGTGCCTCATGCGTGTGCTCCCGAACCCGACCGCGCGGCGTCGCCGCCGCGGGGGACTCCGGACGTCGAGCACCCTCCTCCCATACGGCGGCCGAAGGCGCGGTGTTCACCGGACCGGCGCCTTGTTCCCCCGCTCCGCCACGCCGTCCTATCTTGGGCCCATGACCAGCACCCCGCGGGACCAGTCCGGTGAACCGAACCCCCTGCACGCGCTCGGCCTGGAACAACTCCGCCGCCGTACGAGCATGAAGTGGCGCACCCACCCGCCGGACGTACTGCCGCTGTGGGTGGCCGAGATGGACGTGCCGCTCGCCGGATCCGTCGTGCGCGCGGTCACCGACGCCATGGAACTCGGCGACACCGGCTACCCCGTGGGCACCGCCTACGCCGAGGCCCTCGCCGCCTTCGCCGGGAAGCGGTGGGGCTGGGACGACCTGGCCGTGGGGCGCACGGCGATCGTGCCCGACGTGATGCTGGGCGTCGTGGAGATGCTCAGGCTGGTCACCGAGCCCGGCGATCCGGTGATCGTCAACCCGCCGGTGTACCCGCCGTTCTACGCGTTCGTCGCCCACATGGCCCGGCGCGTCGTCGAGGTGCCGCTCGGCCCCGGACTGCGGATCGACCTCGGCGTGCTGGAAGAGGCGTTCCGGCGTGCCGTCACGGGCGGCGGCCGGGCGGCCTTCCTGCTGTGCAGCCCGCACAACCCGACCGGCACCGTGCACACCGCCGGCGAACTGGCCGCTGTCGCCGCCCTCGCGGAGCGGTACGGCGTCCGGGTCGTCGCCGACGAGATCCACGCGCCGGTCGTCACCGCCCCCGACGCGCGGTTCGTGCCCTACCTGAGCGTGCCCGGCGCCGAGCGCGGCCTCGCGCTGATGTCGGCGTCCAAGGGCTGGAACCTGGCCGGTCTCAAGGCGGCCCTGGCCCTCGCGGGACCGGGGGCAGCCGCAGACCTGGCGCGGATGCCCGAGGAGGTCGGCCACGGGCCCAGCCACATCGGTGTCCTCGCCCACACCGCCGCCCTGCGCGAGGGAACCGCCTGGCTGGACGCGGTGCTCGCCGGGCTCGACGACAACCGGCGGCTGCTCACCGGCCTGCTCGCGGAGCGGCTGCCCGGGGTCGTCCACCGCCCCGGGGAGGCGACCTACCTCGCCTGGCTCGACTGCCGCGCCCTGGGCCTCGGCGACGACCCGGCGCAGGTCTTCCTCGACCGGGGCCGGGTGGCCCTCAGCTCCGGCATCCCCTTCGGCAGCGGCGGGGCGGGACACGTACGGCTCAACCTGGCGACCTCGCCCGAGGTGCTCACGGAGGCGGTGCGGAGGATGGCGGCGGCCCTGGGGTGATGCGCGGGGCCGCACACCCCACGCGGGCGCGGGTCTAGACTCCCGGATCATGGACGACGACGCGTCACTGGACCGGCTCGGCGCCGGCAAGTACCTGCTGGTCACGACCTACCGCAAGAACGGCACCCCGGTCGCCACCCCGGTGTGGGTCGTGCGGGACGGGGAAACGCTCGGCGTCTGGACGGTGGCCGACTCCTGGAAGGTCAAGCGCGTCCGCAACCGCGCCGACGTCCTGGTGGGTCCCTGCGACGTGCGCGGCAGGCCGACCGGCGACCAGGTTCCGGGGACGGCGGAGATCTGCGACCCGGCCACCACGGCCCGCTACCGGAAGCTGCTGATCCGCAAATACCACGTCCTCGGCCTGCTCACCCTCATGGGCAGCAGGCTGCGCCGGGGGCTCGACGGCACCGTGGGGATCCGCATCACGCTGACACCCGGACCGGCGGCCGGGAGCTGACCGGCCCTCAGGTCCAGGCCCGGTAGGGCTCGTCGACCAGCTGGAAGACCGGCTCGCCGCGCACCGGGTCCTTGGCCGTGGACAGCCGCACCCGGTCACCGCTGTGGATGCCGATGAGCGGGCCCATGACCCGGCCGCGCAGCACGAAGCCCTCGGCCATCTCGATGAGGGAAACGTTGCGCGCGGCAGGGGTGTTGCGGTGCACCACGGTGGCGTGGCGCACCGTCCCGGTGCCCTTGCTCCGCTCCGTCCGCAGCTCGCTGCCGCGACAGACCGGGCACAGCACCCGGTGGTACATGGCGGTGCCGCACCAGGTGCAGCGCTGGTAGAAGACGGCCTCGGTGTCCGGGGCCCGGTCCTCGGCCGTGGGGTCGAGCAGGCCCGTCGCGGGGCCGGCCGCCTGCTGAGCGACGTTTCCTGAGTGGTACACGCTGGTCAACTCCCTGCACTCGGGCCGGAATCCCGCGTGCGCGGTCACCGGGCACGCGTGTGCGCGGCTCACCGTGCCACCGTGCACGCCCCACAGCGTATGGCACTCAGTGTCACTCGTAAAGGCACTCGGTACCCCTTATTGAGAGGGGATGAGTGAGCGGGCGACGGGCCGCGAGACGGGACGGGGTCCGGCCGTCAGTCGTGCCCGAACGCCGTCTCGACTTCCCGCAGCACCTGCCACAGGGGCGCCCCCCGGCGCGCGGCGACGACCACCACGTCCTCGGGCGACTCGCCGCGCGGCGGCACCGGTACGTCGCCGAACGCGCACTGTGCGAACGCCAGCGCGTGGTCCACGGCGGCGCCCGCGTCGTCGCGCCCCTCCGAACGCAGCCAGGACCGAAGCGCGTTGTTGTGCGCCGCGACCACCGCGGCCGCGATCACATCGGCGCGCAGGATCCCGTCCGGGCGCCCGCCCAGCCGCCCGCGCAGGTACGCGGCGAGGGCGCGCTCGTAGCGCCACACCACCGACAACTCGTAGGCGCGCAGCCCGGGGACCTTCTTGGTGAGGTGGTAGCGCTGCACGGAGAACGCCGGGTTCTCGGCGTACATGCGCAGCACGAGCCGGGCCGCGTCGCACACCCGCCGCACCGGGTCGGCGTCCTCGGGGGAGTGGGCCAGGAACGCCTTCATGTCGCTCAGGCACCGTTCGTGGTCGGGGAAGACCACGTCCTCCTTCGAGGGGAAGTATCGGAAGAAGGACCGCCGTCCGACACCGGCGAGGGCGACGATGTCGTCCACCGTGGTCTGCTCGTAACCGCGTTCCAGGAACAGCCGGAACGCCGCCGCCACCAGCGCGTCCCGCATCGGCGGCCGGACCTGTGCCGCGTCCGTACCGTCTCCGCGGCGGGGCGCCGCACTGCTGGTGCTCATGAAGGGGAACGTAGCAGCCCGGCGAAGTTCATGGCACTCAGTGCAGCGTTATGGGGGAACTGAGTGCACCCGGAGCCGCGCCATGCCGGTCGCATACGATCACTTCCGGTCAGCCCCGTAGGAGTCCCGCATGCCGTTCACCCGCCCCCGCATCCTGTACGTCACCGACCTGGCCTACCAGGCGCGCGGTCGGCGCTACTGCGACGAGGACATCTTCCTCACCTCCCGGCTGCGCGAGGAGTTCGACCTGGCCCTGTGCGACCCCCGCGACGCCGCCGCGCTGCTCGACGGCTTCGACGCCGTCGTCGTCCGCAACAGCGGTCCCGTGCAGGAGTACAAGGCCGCCTACGACGCCTTCCGCGAGCGCGCGGCCGAGCGCGGGACGCGTGTCTACAACCAGCTCACCGGCAGGGCGGACATGCTCGGCAAGCAGTACCTGCTCGACCTGACCGCGGCAGGGTTCCCGGTCGTCCCCACCGTCGGCCGCGCCGAGGACCTGCACCTGCTGCCCGCCGCCGAGGAGTACGTCGTCAAGCCCATGCTCGGCGCGGACTCGGCGGGCCTGCGCGTCGTCCCGGCGGGACGCGTGCCCGAGGCGCTGGGCGACGCGGGGGACCTCCTGGTGCAGCCGCGCGTCGACTTCGCCTACGAGGTCTCCTTCTACTTCGTCGACCACGACTACCAGTACGCCCTGCACGCGCCGCACCCCGACCGCCGCTGGCGGCTGGAGCCGTACGACGCCACCGTGGCCGACCTCGCCTTCGCGCGGCGGTTCATCGAGTGGAACGGCGTCGACCACGGCATCCAGCGCGTCGACGCCTGCCGCGCGCCCGACGGCGAGCTGCTGCTGGTCGAGCTGGAGGACCTCAACCCCTACCTGTCCCTGGACGCCCTCGACGAGCCGGCCCGCGACGCCTTCGTCGCCGCCCTGCGCACGGCCCTGCGCCGCCTGCTCGCCGGCTGAGCGAGGCCGGAGCGACCGGGCCGCCTAGCATGGCCGCCATGGACGTGTTCCTGGACCGGCTCGACCCGGACATGTGCGTCGTCACGGCCGCCGCGGGCGGGGAACGGGCCGGCTGCCTGGTCGGTTTCTCCTCGCAGTGCTCCATCCGGCCCGTGCGGTACGCCGTATGGATCTCCGACGTCAACCGGACCTTCCGCGTCGCACGCTCCGCCGACGTCCTGGCGGTCCATCTGCTCGCCCGCGACCAGCGCGGGACGGCGGAGCTGTTCGGCGGGTGCAGCGGCGACGACGTGGACAAGTTCCGCCGGATCCGCTGGCGCGAGGCCTACGGCGGCGCCCCCGTGCTGGAGGACGCCGAGGCGTGGTTCGTCGGCCGGGTCGTGGAGCGGACCCCGGGAGGCGACCACGTCGGTTTCGTGCTCGAGCCGGTCGAGTGGGGCGGACGCGGGAAGACCGCCGGCGGCCCGCTGCTGCGGCTCGCCGACGCCCGCACCATCCGGCCGGGGCATCCGGTGGACTGAGGCGCGCCGGCCGGTCAGCGTCCGGCGGTGCCCCGCTCGGCCAGCGCCTCGGTGACCGCCCGCACGCTGCGCGCGATGTGCTGCAACTGGAGGACCTCCGCCGCGTACAGCTTGATGGTGTGCTCGATGGCCGCCTCGTGCAGGCCCAGCCGCGGCAGGTCCGCGCGGGCGGTCTGCAGCGCGGTGCGGGCCACCCGGATCTCGTGCTGGACCTGGATCTGCGCATGCCGGGCGAGCAGCACCGGGTGCCGGATCAGGGCCGGGTAGCCGGCGTAGCGCGCAGGCACCAGCTCACGCAGCCACCTGGTGGCCGAGCGTTCCCAGTCGTAGCTGCCGGGGGTCTTGACCTGGCAGGGCCAGTCCGGGCTGATGCGCGTGGTCGTCAGGGGCATGATCATCGCTTCCGGGGGTGCGGCGTCGACGGGGTGGGCGACGGGTGGGGGCGGCCCCGGTCCAGGGGACGACCGGGACCGCCGGGCGCTCGCGCAGGCGATGCCCGACCGGAACACCCGGCGCGCCGGAGCGGGTAGGAATGCGGCGGGCCGAGGTGTTCGCGCAGGTGCGGACGCGCTCCGGGGCGGCCGGGTCGCGATCCGTGAGCAGTATTTATATATGCCATCTGCTTTGCAAGACGTATGAAAACATTCATGCCTGCTTTGACGGGGATGGCCCCCGTCTGCGCCGACCAGTCGCCGCCCGGCCGCTCCCGGGGAGGCGCCCGCTCGCCCGCTCAGTCCCGCAGGAAGAACTGGTGCTGGTCCGCGACCTGCTCGTACTCCTCCAGCCGGGCCTGCGTCCGCTCGGGGTCCGCGTCGGTCATGGCCTGGAGCAGCGCCGCGCACATCACGCCCGGCGCAGCGTAGGAGTCGAAGACGAGCCGGGACCCCGTGCCCGTGGCGAAGGTGACGTCGGCCTCGTCCACGACCGGGCCGAGTGCCAGGTCGGTGATCAGCGCGACCTTCAGCCCGGCACCGCGCGCCACTTGCACGGCGCCCAGCGTCTCGTGGGCGTGCCGGGGCATGGAGAAGGCCAGCACCCAGGTACCGCCCGCCTCCCGCGACTGGAGCAGGGCGTCGTAGGCGACGGTGCCGCCCCGGGTCACCAGGCGTACGTCGGGGTGGACGCGGCGGGCCGCGTAGGCGAAGTACTCGGCGAGCGAGACGGAGATGCGCAGGCCGAGGACGGTCAGCGGCGCGGAGGCGGCCAGCTTGCGGCCGACGTCGATCACCCGGTCCGCGTCGGCGAAGTCGCGCCGCAGGTTCTCCAGGTTCTCGATCTCGGCGTCCACGGCCGCCTGGAGTTCGTTGCCCCGCGCCTCCTCGGCCGCGGCACCGCCCCGGCCGCCCAGCGCGATCGCCTGGAGCTGCTCCCGCAGCGCCGGGTAGCCGCTGAAGCCGAGCGCCGAGGCGAACCGCGTCACCGACGGCTGGCTCACGCCCACCCGGTCGGCCAGGTCGGTGATCGACAGGAACGCCGCCTCGGTGAGGTGCTCGATGAGGTACTGCGCGATGCGGCGCTGTCCCGGGGAGAGGCGGGGCCGGTCGAACAGCGTCCTGAGCCGTGAGACGGGGGAGACCTCGGGCTGCTGGACCGCCCGTCCCGAGGTGATCGCCGACGCCTGTGCGCGTGCCTGCTGCGGCGATGGCACGGGTGCGCATCCTTTGTCTCCCATGTCTCCCACGGGGGTCAACATAGCCCACCCCCCGTGCCGGGCAGGGCGGACCGCCGCGCCCGGGACCGCGCCCGGTGCGGCGCCGGACGGGGCGGCACCGCACCGCCCCGAGCAAGGACACCGGCCTCGTCCCGCGCGGGGGACGGCGGCGCGCTGTTCCGGCGGATACCGCACGGTGCCGCCGTCGACGGGGGCGGCACGGCGCCACCCGCGGGACGAGGCCGGCGGCGCCCGGTCGGGCGTGGATGCCACCGGCCCCCTGCGTGGATGCCACAGGTCCCCCTGCGGGGACGGCACCGGACCCCCTGCGGGGATGGCACCGGACCCCTGCGGGGACGGCACCACCCCGGTCGGAGACGACACCACCCCGGGTGGAGCCGAACCGCCCGTCCCGGAAGGGAACCCCGTGGCGCCGGACGTGGATAGCACCGCGCCCCCCGGGAACCCGCCGCCACGGAAGGACCCGCAGACACGGACGAGGAGCCGACGTCATGACCGTCCCGGAAGAGAACCGGCCGAAGACCGACACCACCGACGACGTTCTCGAGCAGCCCGCGGGCCGGCGCGAGGACGAGCCCCGCCCGCCCGGCGGCACCGGCCGGACCCTGCGCGAGGCACTCGAGGAGGCGCACGTCCGCCCCGACGACTTCGACGAGAAGTGACCGATTCAGACGGGCGTTGAGGGCGCCGTCCCCCGCCCGCCCGGAGGCGGGCCCGTCATCGCGTCCGCCGGTACCACCAGGTCGGCCCGGTGCCGGGTGGCGGCGACCAGTTCGGCGTTGCGCCGGTCGGGACCGAGCGCCCACGTGGCCGCGTCCGCAGGGGACTTGCCGAAGCGCTCGTGCCGCGCCACCAGCCGCCGTACGCGCTCGGCCTCCTCCAGTACGCAGAACCACACCTCGTCGAGCCTCGGCCGCACCCGCGCCCAGGCCCCGCTCTCCAGCAGCAGGTAGTTGCCCTCCGTCACGACCAGCCGTGCGGCGGGCGGCACCGGCACCGCCCCGGCGAGCGGCTGCTCCAGCACCCGCTCGAAGCCGGGCGCGTAGACGGTCTCGCCGTCCGGCTCCGCGCGCAGCCTCTCCAGCAGCGCCGCGTACCCGGCCGCGTCGAAGGTGTCCGGCGCGCCCTTGCGGTCCCTGCGGCCCAGCCGGTCCAGTTCGGCGTCGGCGAGGTGGAAGCCGTCCATCGGCACGTGCGCCACCCACGGCTCACCGTCGCCGTTCAGCTCCCGCACCAGGCGCGCGGCGAGTGTCGACTTCCCCGCGCCGGGACTGCCCGCGATGCCCAGGATCGCGCGCCGCCCGTCCCGGGGGAGGCGGCGGGCACGGGCGAGCAGGTCGTCGAAGGTCAGCGGCACATCCCACAGTGTGTCACCTGATCGGACCCGCCCCGGCGGGGAACTGTGGGGGTATGACGACGCAGCTCGGACTTCCCGACGACATCCAGGCCTGCCTCTTCGACCTCGACGGGGTCGTCACCAGGACGGCGGTGGTGCACGCCGCCGCCTGGAAGGCGACCTTCGACGCCTTCCTGCGCGAGCGGGACGGCACGGACTTCAGCCCCTTCACCGACTCCGACTACGACAGGTACGTCGACGGCCGTCCCCGCGCCGACGGCGTCCGCTCCTTCCTCGCCTCCCGCGGCATCGAACTGCCCGAGGGCACCCCCGACGATCCTCCGGACGCGCGGACCGTCAACGGCGTCGGCAACCGCAAGAACGAACTCCTCCTGGAGAAGATCCGCACCGACGGCGTGGAACCCTACGAGGGCACGCTGCGCTACATCGACGCGGTCCGCGCCGCCGGCCTCGCCACCGCGATCGTCTCCTCCAGCGCGAACACCCGGGACGTGCTGCGCTCCATCGACGCCGAGCGGCTGTTCGACGTACGAATCGACGGCGTGGTGGCCAGGGAACGGAAACTGCCCGGCAAGCCACACCCCGACACCTTCCTGGCCGCCGCCCGCGACCTCGGCGTCGAGGCCTCCCGCGCCGCCGTCTTCGAGGACGCGCTGGCCGGCATGGACGCGGGCCGCTCCGGACACTTCGGTTATGTCGTCGGCGTCGACCGCGTCGGCCAGACCGACGCCCTCTACGCCCACGGCGCCGACCGCGTCGTCAAGGACCTCGCCGAGCTGGGAGGCCACGCGTGATCACCAACCGGACGTACACCGTGGAGCCCTGGCGGGTGCGCGAGACCGCCCTCAACCTCGACCTCCTCGCCCAGAGCGAGTCCGTCTTCGCCCTGTCCAACGGACACGTCGGCTGGCGCGGCAACCTCGACGAGGGCGAACCGCACGGACTGCCCGGCAGCTACCTCAACGGCGTCTACGAACTCCACCCGCTGCCCTACGCCGAAGCGGGCTACGGCTATCCGGAGTCGGGCCAGACCGTCATCAACGTCACCAACGGCAAGCTGCTGCGGCTGCTGGTCGACGACGAGCCCTTCGACCTGCGCTACGGGCGGCTCGGCAAGCACGAACGCACCCTGGACCTCAGGCGCGGAGTGCTGGAGCGGAGCTGCGAGTGGACCTCCCCGGCCGGCACGACCGTCCGGGTGCGCTCCACCCGCCTGGTCTCCCTCACCCAGCGCGCCATCGCCGCCGTGGAGTACGAGGTGGAACCCGTCGACAGCCGGACCCGGGTGGTCATCCAGTCGGAGCTGGTCACCAACGAGAGCCTGCCCTCCGCCGACGGCGACCCGCGGACGGCCAAGGCACTGCAGTCCCCGCTGGAACCGGAGGAGGACCTGGCCGTCGGGTCGCGCCTGCGCCTGGTCCACCGCACCCGGCGCAGCGGCCTGAGGGTCGCGGTCGCCGCCGACCACGTCGTCGACGCCCCCGGGGAGATCACCACCAGCAGCGAGAGCAACGCGGACGTGTCCCGCCTGACCATCACCTCGGTCCTCGACCCGGGACAGCGGCTGCGGGTGCAGAAGACCGTCGCCCACGGCTGGTCGGGCGCCCGCTCCCGCCCCGCGATGAGCGACCAGGTCGAGGCCGCGCTGGCCGCCGCCGCGCACGGCGGCTGGGACGGACTGGTGGCCGAACAGCGGGACTACCTCGACGACTTCTGGGCCCGCGCGGACGTCGAGGTGCACGGCGACGAGGAGATCCAGCAGGCCGTCCGCTTCGCCCTGTTCCACGTGCTGCAGGCCGGGGCCCGCGCCGAGCAGCGCGCGGTTCCGGCCAAGGGACTGACCGGTTCCGGATACGACGGCCACGCGTTCTGGGACACGGAGATGTTCGTGCTGCCGGTGCTGACCTACACCGCCCCCAAGGCCGTCGCCGAGGCGCTGCGCTGGCGGCAGGCCACCCTGCCCGCCGCCCGGGACCGCGCCACCCAGCTCGGGCTGCGCGGCGCCGCGTTCCCGTGGCGGACGATCGACGGCTCGGAGGGGTCCGCGTACTGGCCGGCCGGCACGGCCGCCTTCCACGTGGCCGCCGACATCGCGCACGCCGCGGTGCGCTACACGGCGGCGACCGGCGACACCGGCTTCGAGCGCGAGACCGCCCTGGAACTCCTGGTGGAGACGGCCCGGCTGTGGCGCTCGCTGGGCCACCACGACCACCACGGCGTCTTCCACATCGACGGCATCACCGGACCGGACGAGTACAGCGCCGTCGTCGACGACAACACGTACACCAACCTCATGGCGCGGGCCAACCTCCTCGCCGCCGCCGACGTGTGCGAACGCCACCCGGAGGAGGCGACCCGGCTCGGCGTCGACGAGGAGGAGAGCGCCGCCTGGCGGGACGCGGCCGAGGCCGTGCACATCCCGTACAACGAGGAGATCGGCGTCCACGAGCAGCACGAGGGCTTCACCCGCCACCAGCGCTGGGACTTCGCCCGCACGGGTGCCGACCAGTACCCGCTGATGCTGCACTTCCCCTACTTCGACATCTACCGCAAACAGGTCGTCAAGCAGTCCGACCTGGTGCTGGCCATGTACACCTGCGGCAGCTGGTTCGACGCCCACTGCGACGACGACCAGATGGCCGCGAACTTCGCCTACTACGAGCCGCTGACCGTACGGGACTCCTCCCTGTCCGCCTGCTGCCAGGCCGTCGTCGCCGCGCAGACGGGACACCTCAGGCTGGCGTACGACTACGCCACCGAGGCCGCTCTGATGGACCTGGCGGACCTGGAGCACAACACCCGCGACGGACTGCACATCGCCTCGCTGGCCGGTACGTGGATGGCGCTGGTCGCCGGATTCGGCGGCACCCGGCGGGACGGCGACAGCCTGCGCTTCACGCCCCGCCTGCCCGAGAAGTTCAGCCGCCTCGTCTTCCGGCTGCAGTTCCGGGGCCGGTGCCTGCAGGTGGAGATCGGCCCCGACCGGGCGTCGTACTCGCTGCTGGCCGGGCCGCCCCTGACGATCCATCACCACGGGATCGAGGTCCATGTGAAGGGGGACGAGCCCGTCACCGTCGGCATCTCCGCGCCCAAGTGGCGGCCCACGCCCGAGCAGCCCCCGCACCGCCGCCCCGGTGTCGTCGACCGGGCGGGCCCGGACGACACGTGAGACCGCGCGACTGGCCGAGTTCCGCCCTGCATATCGGGGGCACGCGGGTTAGTTTGACCATGTTTTCCGGGTTTCCGGGCTCCCGCCACGGGCGGCAGGAGGTGAGCAACGAGCGGCCCCGCGACGAGCGGGGGTGAGGGGTGCACGATGGCCGACGGCGCGAACGCCGCTCTCGTCGACGGACGGCGGGGCGCGGCGGCGAAGGAGACCGGCGCCCCGCGGCGGTTACGCGGCGACGCGCAGCTCGCGGCGGTGGCCGCCGTCTTCACCCTCGCCCAACTGGTCTTCGTCCACCCCTCGATGGGGCTCGGCTGGGACGAGATCGTGTACGCCAGCCAGGTCACGAGCCACCACCCCGCCGCCTTCTTCAGCGCGCCCCGCGCCCGGGGCGTCACCCTGCTGGTGGCACCCGTCGCCTCCTGGTCGGCCTCCACCGAACTCCTGCGCGTCTACCTCGCCGCGGCGTCGGGCCTGGGCCTGTACCTCGCCCTGCGCGCCTGGAGGGGCCTGTTCCCGGCCCGGGTCCTGGCCACGGGCGGCGCGTTCTTCGCCACCCTGTGGGTGACCCTCTTCTACGGTCCGCAGGCCATGCCCAACTACTGGGTCGCGATCGGCGCCCTGACCGCCGTGGGCTGCACCCTGCGGGCGCTCGGCGCCCGCGGGACCCGCGGGCGCTCCGCCCGGGGCGCGCTGTGGGGGGCGGCCGCCGGAGCCCTGCTGATGGCGCTGATGCGGCCCACCGACGCCGTCTGGGTGGCGGCACCCCTGCTGGTGCTGGTCCTCGTACGCCGCCACTGGCCGTTGCTGCTCGCCCTCGCGGGCGGGCTGGCGGCCGGGGGAGGGGAGTGGGCGATCGAGGCGTACGCCTGGTACGGCGGCCTCGGGGAGCGGCTGCAGCGTGCCTCCGAGATCCAGGGCGGCCTCGGCTGGAACATCGCCGTCGACGACCAGATGCGCAGCCTGGGCGGCCGGGGCCTGTGCCGCCCGTGCACCGGAGCCATGCCGCACCCGGTCGTCACCCTGTGGTGGCTGCTCCTCCCGGTCCTCGCCGTCCTCGGCGCGGTCGTCGCGCTGCGGGCCCGCCGCGCCACCGCGACACTGGTGCCCCTCGCCTGCGCCGTCACGGCCGCTGCGCCGTACCTGTTCATGATCGGCTACGCGGCGCCCCGCTTCCTCCAGCCCGCCTACGCCCTGCTCGCCCTCCCGGTCGCCGACGCGCTGTGGCACCTGGTCAAGAACGGGCGCGACCGGTGGCGGCCGGTGGCCGCGACGCTGGTCGCGCTCGCGGTGGCCGGGCATCTGGCGGTCCAGTTCTCGGTCCTGGCGGGCACCGTGAACCGCAACGTCGACAGCCGCGAGGACTGGGCCCGGGTCGCCGGCGAACTGCACCGGCTCGGCATCCGCCCGCCCTGTCTGCTCACCGGGCACGAGTCCATCCCGATCGGCTACTACACCGGCTGCTCCTCCGGCTCCACCGGCGGCAACAACGAGAACACCACCACCGCCGAGATCCTGGACGCCGCCCGGCGGATCCCGGTCGCCGCCCTCACCGGCCCCGGCGGCATCCCGCCCGCCTACGCCCGCGACTGGGCACCCCACCGCGTCGGCGACCTGGAGATCGGCGTCGCACCCCCGGGTTAGAGATCGCGTATCGGGAAACGCGAACCGGACAGCGAGACCACGAGCCGACGCGAGCGCGAGAGGGAGGCAACGATGGGCACGGACCCGATGGCCGACGACGCCTACCAGCCCACCGGCAGCAACGAGGAGCAGGAGGACGCCGCGCCCCTCGACCTCCAGGACGCCCTCGACGAGCGGACCTACGACGACACCCTCGACGAGGGCTACTCACCGCCGGAGAAGCCCCTGGGCGTGACCAGGCACGGCACCACCGCCGCCGAGCAGCACGACGGCGAGAGCCTCGACGAACGGCTCGCCGAGGAGGTGCCCGACGTGTCGGCGCCCGACGGGGACGGCGTGGGCGACGAGCCCGGGGGCGAGGGCGAACCGGTGGATCCGGAGGCGGGCACCGACCGCTCGGGCCGTCTGGTCGCCCCCGACGAGGGCGTACGCACCGACACGACCAAGGAGACCGTCGCGGAGGACGTGGGCATCGACGGCGGGGCCGCGGGCGCCGAGGAGGCCGCGGTGCACGTGGTGGAGGACGAGACCGAGCTGCCGGAGTCCTAGGACGACGCGAGTGGCCCCCGGCCGGACGGATCCATCCGTCCGGCCGGGGGCCACTCGCTTCAGGGCAGCAGCTTGTCGAGGGCCGAGGGGCCCTCGTCGGCCAGCTTGCGCCTGGCCCACTCCAGGTTCTGCGGGGTGACGTCCCGGCCGGCCGCCAGGACGAGGTCCTCCGGGGACACGTCCGTGCCGGTGCGGGCGTGGAGCAGGTCGTCCGGAGTGGCGCGGTCATCTCCCGGACCGGCTTCGGAGGGTCGGGAGGCGTCGGGCTGTGACGTCGACATGATCAGTGCTCCTCGGATCCGGATCGCTGCTTCGGTGCCGTGCTGTTGTCGGTCCCGAATATCCCGATAACACCATTCAATGCGGAACCGGCCCGCGCATCCGGAGGGCCGGCGCGGGCGCCCGGTCCGGCGTGCCGCCAGGGACGCCACGGCGTGTAATGGGAGCCATCGAGCGTTTCGCCCGGCAGAAGGACCATGGCCATGGCACGTGGGCGCACCGGCGCCGGGGGACGGGGGACGGCGAGAACGGGGGGCCTGCGGCGGTGGGGCGAGTGGTGTGCCCGGCACGGGGTGGTCGTGGTCGTCGCGTGGCTGGCCGCCCTGGTGGCGCTGACCCTGGCGAACCGCTCCTTCGGCGGGGACTACTCGGACGACTTCACCCTTCCCTCGTCCCAGTCCCAGCAGGGCCTGGACGTCCTGCAACGGCACGATCCGGCGGCCGGCGGCTACAGCGGACAGATCGTCGTGCACGATGGCGACAAGGAACTGACCTCGTTGGGCTCGCAGATGGCCACCACGGTGGGCGACCTGCAGAAGCTCCCGCACGTCCGGTCCGTCCAGAACCCGCTGACCGCCGCCCCGGCCTCCGGTTCCTCCGGGGGACACGACGAGGGCCCCCTGTCGACGGACGGCCGCACCGGCTACATCACCGTCCGCTTCGACATCCAGCCCGCCCAGCTGGGCGACGGCTACCTGGACGGAGTCGACGACGCCGTCCATCCGCTGCGCTCGGCGGGCGCGGAGGTCGAGTACGGCGGGTCGCTCGGCGAACTGGCCCGTCCGGACGCCGACGACCGGGTGAGCGAACTCATCGGCTTCGGCGTCGCGATCGTCGTCCTGCTGATCGGCTTCGGCAGCGTACCGGCCGCCGTCGCGCCCCTGGTGACCGCCCTGATCGCGGTGGTCGGCGGCCTGGCCGCCCTCGGTCTGCTCGCCGCCGCGTTCACCTTCGCCACCGTCTCCCCGACGCTGGCCACCATGATCGGCCTGGGCGTCGGCATCGACTACGCCCTGTTCCTGATCACCCGGCACCGGCAGAACCTCATGAACGGAGCCGATCCGGTATACGCGGCGGGCCACGCCACCGGCACCAGCGGCCGGGCCGTCCTCGTCTCCGGCTGCACGGTGATCGTCGCGCTCCTCGGCCTCTACACCTCCGGAGTGTCCTTCATCGGCAAGCTCGGCATCGCCGCGGCCGTGACGGTCGTCTCGGCCGTCCTGGGCGCGCTGACCCTGGTGCCCGCCCTGCTGGGCCTCGTCGGCCGGCACATCGACCGCCTGCGCGTGCGCCGGCCCGTCGCCGAGACCGACGCGGAGCCCGGCGCGGAGCCGCACGGCACCTGGCACCGCTACGCGCGGCGCGTGGAGCGGCGGCCCTGGTACTTCCTGGCCGGCGGCGTGGCGGTCCTCGCCGTCCTGGCCGTTCCCGTCTTCTCGATCCAGCTCGGCCACATCGGTGACGGCGCCGACCCCACGTCCTTCACCGACCGGCGGGCCTACGACCTGATGTCCGACGCCTTCGGACCGGGCTCCAACGGCCCGTTGACCGTCGTCGTCGACCAGAGCAGCGTGCCCCGGTCGCAGCGCTCGGACCTCGCCTCGCAGGTCACCAAGGGCCTCGGCGGCGTGTCCGGCACGGCAGCGGTGACACCGGTGACCGCGACCCAGGACGGCGACGTCCTGCTCGCCACCGTCTACCCGGCGCACTCCCCGCAGAGCGCCGCCACCACCGGCCTCACCAACCGCCTCGTCGACAGCACCCTGCCGCACGCGGTCGCCGGGACCGGCGCCGAGGGGTACGTCACCGGCACCACCGCCTCCCAGGTCGACTTCCGCGACATCGTCGCCGACCGCCTGCCGCTCATCATCGCGGTCGTCGTCGCCCTGGCCTTCCTGATCATCCTCGCCGTCTTCCGCGGTCTCCTGGTCGCCCTCAAGGCCGCCGTCCTCAACGTGCTGTCGATCGCCGCGTCCTACGGCGTCGTCGTGGCCGTCTTCCAGTGGGGCTGGGGCGGGCCCGCGCTCGGGGTGTCCGGCACCGTGCCCGTCGAGAGCTACGTCCCGATGATGATGTTCGCGATCATCTTCGGACTGAGCATGGACTACGAGATCTTCCTGCTCTCCCGGGTGCACGAGGCGTGGCTGCGCACCGGGGACGCCGAGGGGGCGGTGGCCCACGCCCTGGAGATCACCGCGCGGGTCATCACCTGCGCGGCCCTGATCATGGTCAGCGTCTTCGCCGCGTTCGTCATCAGCGACAACATCGTGGTCAAGATGCTCGGGCTGGGTCTCGCGGTGAGCGTGCTCGTCGACGCCACCGTCGTACGCCTGCTGCTGGTCCCTGCCGTGATGACCCTGCTGGGGCGGCACGCCTGGTGGACGCCGCGGTGGCTCGACCGGATCCTGCCGCACATCGACGCCGAGGGGGAGGGCGAGCGGGCGGTCACCGACCGGCCGGCGGCGAGGGAGTGAGCACGAGCATCGTCACGTCGTCCTGCACGTCCGGACAGAAGCGCACGAGGTCCGCCCAGACCAGGTCCGGGAGCGCGGCGGAATCCTCGCCCGCGAGCGTGCTCAGCCGCTCCGCCAGCGGGTAGAACGCGCCGCTGCCGTCCCTGGCCTCGACCACGCCGTCGGAGGCGAGGAAGAGCCGGTCGCCGGGGTGCAGCGACACCGTGCACGCCTCGATCGCGCCCGCGTCCGCGAGGCCGAGCCCGAGCGGCGTCCACGGCGACACCTCCAGCTCCGTGGCGGTCGCGCCCCGCAGCAGCAGCGGCGGCGGGTTGCCGCACACCACGACCCGCACCTCCAGGGCGTCGGCGGAGAACTCCAGCAGCGCGGCCGTCGCGAACAGCTCGGCGTGCCGCGCGTCCGCGGAGTCCACCAGCAGCCTGCGGTCCAGCCGCCCCGCCACCGACGCCAGGTCCGGCTGGTCGAGCACCGCCTCCCGGAACGCCCCCAGCAGCGAGGCGACCGTCGACACCGCGGACAGGCCGTGCCCCTGCACGTCCCCCGTCACGACCCGTACGCCGAAGGGCCCGTCGCGCACGTCGAAGAAGTCGCCCCCGACCAGCGTTCCGCGCTGCGCCGCCCGGTACAGCCCCGTGCAGCACACCGCCCCGACCCGCTCCGGCAGCGGGGGAGCGACGGCTCGCTGCGCGGCCTCGGCGACCGTGCGCTCCAGCCCCAGCTGGGCGTCCCGGCGACTGCGCACGAAGGACACGAAGACGCTGAGCACGGCGACGAAGACGATGGTCAGCAGGTCGGCGTCGCCGGGCCGGTCGAGCTGGAGCGCCGGGACGTGCAGCAGCGCGATCACCACACCGCCCAGCAGGGCGGTCGCCAGCGGCCCGTACGACAGGACGGCCAGCGGCGGGATGGCGCCCAGCAGGAAGCCGATCTCCAGCGGTTCGTGACTGAGCAGGGTGGCCGCGCAGATCGCCACGACGAGGGCCGGCGGAAGCACCCGGACCCAGCGGGGCGGCGGCGCCCCGCTCAGCCAGCTCCGCCGTTCCTCGCCCCGACGCGGTGACAGGGCGGGCACCATTCGCACACCACCACGCTCCTACGCCGGCGCACCGCCCGCACGCGGAGAGCCGGGGGCGGTGCGCCGCCCGGGCTCAGAGGGCGCCGAGCGTCAGCCGGAACCCGGTGGGCGCGGTGTCCTGGATGTACGAGGCGAAGTCGGCCACGTCGTCGAAGGCGAAGCCGTACGCCCTGCCGTCCTCGGTGGCCGCGTGCACCGCCTTGGCGTAGTGGTTGGTCAGCGCGGTGCCGTAGAAGGTCTTGGGGTCGGTCGTGGGCTGCTCGGCCGAGGAGACCAGCGTGGAGCGGTTGAAGCCCGCGCCGAGGACCGCGGCGACGGGGCCGGTCGTGCCGTCGTTGGGTGCGGCGAGGTTGCCGTCGCAGAACAGCACGTCGCGGGTGGACGGCTTGGCGAAGGACACCTGGGCGGGCCCGTCGAAGGTCAGCCGGTCGCCGCGCACCCGGCCGGTGAAGGTGCCGGCGTTGGTGGTGATCCTCAGGTCCTTGCCGGTGTAGGTGCTCCACACCTCGTCGATGTACGGCGCGAGGTAGTCCTCGGGGAACAGACCGGCGTCCAGCCCGTGACCGGGCGCGATCACGCGGGTGTCGTCCACGACCAGCGGCGCGAACTCCTCGACCTCGCGCAGCGCGTCGAAGACGGCCGCCCGGCCCCCCGGCCGTACCGTGCCGGTGCTCTGGTCCTCGGCGCCGGTCAGCCGGATGCCCAGCGGCACACTGAACATGTCGACCATGGTGGTGTTGCAGAACATCCCGGAGGAGTTGAACGTGAACTCCGCGCAGTCGTGCAGCACCCCGTAGTTGGGGTCGGACTCGACCCAGCCCGCCGGGTACTGCAGCGCGGCGTTGCCCGCGCCGTCGGCGACGGCCTTGAACTTGAGCTTCTCGCCGAGGGACACGTAGATCCGGCCGGAGAGGTGGGGGAGGTTCAGGTCGGTCTCGCCACTGCCGGCGAGGCCGATCGCGTAGTCGGTGTAGCCGTCGGCGCCGTTGTCGGAGAGGGCCACGGGTACCACGGTGCCGTCGGGAGCGACCCGCACCTGGCGGCCGTCCACGTTGCCGACGATGTAGACGTGCACGTCGCCGTTGCCGAAGGAGCCGGTGCCGTTGACGATCGTCAGCGGCAGGCCGCCGGCCTCCGCCTCGGGTGCCGCGTCGTCCGAGCCGACCTCCGCCAGGGCGTGCGGGGCGACGGCGGCGGCGACGGGTGCGGCCACGACCATGCCCCCGAGGGCGACGAGGAGCTTGCGGCGGGCGAGCGGACGCTGGTGACGAGGGGTCATGTGGGGGGTCTCCAGAGTGATCGGGGCATGGCGGTGCGAGAGGAAGCTGAGAGCGCTCTCAGAACGTGGGCCGATGCTACGCAGCGGCCACGGCCCGGCCAACCTCGTCCGACCGGCCCCAAGGACGTTGTCCCAGATGGGAGTTGGGGTGAGAGCTTCGCGCGGAGGAACTCTTAATCGCTGATTAAGGCCTGTTTAATCCACGCGTCCAGGGGGTCACGCCCTTAAAACCGGTGGCCCTGCCCGACCGGCGTCGCCTAACCTGTGCCCGACGCCCTGAGACCGACGGAAGGAGGGCAGAGCCGTGCAGTTCACCTCGCCTTCGCGCTCCCTCCCCGTTGTCCCGGCGTACCTCGACTGACCGGGAGCGCACCACGTTCGCACCTCCCGGAGGAACCGTGACCGATCTGGTCATCCGCGCGCTCGACGCGAGCGACGCCCATCTCTTCGACTCCCTGCCCGACCCGCTGGACGCCCGTGAGGGCCACCGGCTCACCCGCCACCGCCCCGACTGGAAGCGGGTGGCCCTGCGCGACGGCACCGTCGTCGCCCGGGCCGCGTGGTGGGGCGGCCCCGCCGACACCGAACCCGTCACCGTCAACTGGTTCGACGTGGCCGAGGGCGAGGAGGAAGCCGGAGCCGAGCTCCTGCGCACCGCGCCCTGGCAGGTCGAACTCGAACTGAACCCGCCCGGTACCTGGCGCGAGGACCCCGCCGTGCGCGCCGCCGTCGAGGCACGCTTCACCGCCGCGCGCGCGGCCGGGTACGACCTCCTGGTCGAACGCTTCCTGTACCGGTGGACACCGGGGTGCGGGCTCCCCGAGCGGCCCGGCCGGCTGGACTTCCGCCCGGAGCCCGACGACGCGGTGTTCTTCGACGCGCTGCGCCGCATCCACTCCGTCACCCTGGACGCCCACGCGCTGATGGACATCGCGGAGGGCGGGCTCGACCGGGCCGCTCAGGCGGAGCTCGACTTCTTCCACTGGTGCCCGTCGCCGCGGGAGTGGTGGCAGCTGGCGTACACCTCGCGGGGCGAACTCGCGGGCATCCACATCCCCGCGCACAACCCCTCCGGCCCGTGCATCGGTTTCATCGGTGTCCTGCCGGAACACCGCGGGCGCGGATACGCCTACGACCTGCTGGCCGAGTGCACCCACTTCCTGGTCGAGCGGGGCGCGGAGTTCGTCTCCGCCGCGACGGACCGGGGGAACCACCCCATGGCCGCCAACTTCACCAAGGCCGGCTACCCGGTCATGCGGGAACGGATCAACTTCCGTCCCGGGGCGGCCGTGCGCTGACCGGGACCGGGACCGGACCGGGCCGGGGCGACTCCGGACCGGTCCGGGCGGCAGCCGGCCTGCCGCCCCCGCGCGGGTGATCCAAGGCGGGGCCCGCGGAGGCGACACGGGGTTCGAGGGCGAGCCCCGGCACGTGCGCGGGGTGCCGGACGACGGGGGCCGCGGCCGCGGAGAGGCCGGCGCGGAGATCGGGGAGATCCTGACCGAGGACGCCGACTTTCCCTGGCTGTCGGGACGGTTCCGCTCCGGCCCGGCCCACGGCGCCGTACAGGACCTGTTCGCCCGCGAACTCGCCCTCGTGGAACGGGACGACGCCGAGCACTGGACGGAGTGGGAGACGGTCCGCGCCGAGATCGAACGACGGGTGCGGCTGGTGTCGCCCGACGGCCCGGCCGACGGTTTCCTGCTGCATGTCGAGGGCGAACGGGCCTGGTTCCCGCGGAGCGAGGAACCCTTCGGGCCGGAGCGCACCGAAGGCTGACCGCGGTCACCCCCGGCCGGTCAGCAGGGCCTCGGCCTCGGCGAGGATCTCGGTGACCCGCAGCCCGAACGCGGCGTCGCACGGATGGGGGCGCCCGCTTCCGGCGGCGGCGAGCAGCGCGTCCGCGGCCCGGCGCAGGGCGGGCACCGGGCCCTCGGTGGTCTCCGGGAGCAGCGTCACGCCGGCCCGGCCGCGCAGCTCCACCGTGGCACCCGCCGCGGCGGGCGGCGCCGTCAGGCTGAGCGTGAGCGTGCTGGACGCCCCGCCCGCGTGGTCGAGCACCAGATGGACGGTGTCCCCGGGGCCCGGCGCGGCCGCCGCCACCCGCCGGGCGTCACCGAGGACCGGCAGCAGTACGGACAGGGCGTGCGGCCCCACGTCCCACAGGGCGCCCTTCTCCCGCCGCCACGGCGAGTCGGCGAACGGGCTGTCGCCGCCGTCGCCGAACACGGCGCCGAGCCACTGGGCCCGCGCGGTGAACCAGCCGTCCCCGGCGGCCTGTTCGGTGATCCACGCCTCGGTCTCGGGCTGGAAGCGGGTGGTGAAGAAGACCACCGAGGCGACGCCCGCCGCACGCACCGCCTCCACCACCGCCCGCCCCTGCGCCTCCGTCGGCGCGAGCGGCTTGTCGAGCAGCAGATGGCACCCGGCCCGCGCCGCGCGCACCGCCAGGTCGGCCTGCACGGCCGGGGGCAGCGCGACGGCGACGGCCTCCACGTCGGCCAGCAGGGCGTCGACGTCGTCGTAGGCGCGTGTGCCGTGCCGCTCCGCCAGCTCCTTCGCGGCGTCCGGGCGGCGCCCCCACACCCCCGTGAAGTCCAGCCCCTCGTGCGCTGCCAGCGCGGGGGCGTGCGCCATGTCCGCCCAGGGGCCGGTGCCGAGCAGTCCGATGCGCATGCCGTCGCCTCTCCACGGTGCCGGACCCGGTGCCGGGCCCGGCGACGATCCTCCATGACGGCCGGCGTGCCACAGCCCGGCCGATGCCGAGCGTGCCACACCGGCAGGGGGTCCGGACAGGGCGGACGCGCTGCACGGCGGGGGCGGACGGGGTGGACGCGCTGCACGGGCAGGGGTCCCTGAGGGGGGCGGACGCGCCAAGGGTGTGGCGGATTCGTACGCGTGCCCGGTCGGCGGCACCCTGGACCCCGCCAGGTCCCGGCCGCCGCTCCGGGCGGCGAACGCCCTCGTCCACTGGAACCCGGACAGCACACCCGCGCCCCCGCCGCTCGCGGGAACCGACGGCGACACGATCGCCCCGATGGCCTTTCCCGCCGAACCGTGCCGCTCCCGCCGACCGGCCGTCCGCCACCGCCCGCACCTGTCCGGGACTGAACAACGTGACCCGGTCGCGGACACCTCACGGCCGTCGCCGGACCCTGTGCCGACGCACCACCCCGGCCGGGGCCGGTTGGGCGCCGGCACAGCGCGCGGGCCGCTCGCACGGCGCACCACCGCAGGTGACAGCGCCGAAGCCGTGGCCGAGCCGCGCGGACGGCTGCCTTCCGCCCCCGGTTACGCGCGCGTAACCTCCCGGGGATGACCGGAGAGACGACCGTACACACGGCCGTGCGGATCCACGGCCGCAGCGCGCAACGGAAGGCGTTGCGTGCGCTGTTGGACGGACTGCCCACCCGGGGCGGCCGACTCCTGCTGACCGGCGAACCCGGGCTGGGCCGGACCACTCTGCTCCACTGGGCCGCCCGCTCCTTCCGGGCCGGTCCCGTACTGCACCTCGGCCCCGACCCGGACGGCGCGACCGTCACCGCCGGGCGACTGCTCGACACCCTGCGGACGGCGGCGGGCGAAGCCCCTCTGCTCGTGTGCGTGGACGACGCGCACCTGTGGGACGCCCCGGCCCGGACCGCGCTGGCCCGCGCGGCGGAGCATTTGAGCCGTGCCGCGCGGGTCGGCGTGCTCCTCTCCGTCGCCGCGGACCGCGCCGTCGGCCCGGACTTCGCCCGGCTGCCCGTCGTCCGTCTGGACCCGCTGGCACCGCCCCGGGCGGCCGCCCTGCTCGACGACCTGACCGACGGCGCCGCCCCGGCCGTCCGCGAGCGGCTCCTGGCCGAGGCGGAGGGCAACCCGGCCCTCCTCGTCGCCCTGGTGCGCAGGCTGTCACCGGCCGAACTGCGCGGACACCGGTCTCTGTCCAGCAGCCCGCTGGCGGACGCCGCGACCCTGGCCGAGGCCGCGGGCGGGGCGCCGACCGGGCCCTGCGGCCACGCGCGGGACCTGTTGCTGACGGTGGCGGCTGCCGTACGGGCCTCGGACGGGCCGGACGTCGACGCCGGCCTGGCCCGCGACGCGCTGCGGCGCCTGCGGCCGGCACCGGGGTCCGGCGCCCGTCCGGAACCACTGCCCGCGCAGCTCGCCCTGGCCGGCGACCGGCTCCGCTTCCACAGCCCGCTGGTCCGCCGTACGGTGTACGCCACCGCCGCGCCGGACGCGCGCCGCGCCGTGCACCGCGCGTGGGCCGACGTGCTGGACGGCTGCGGCCACCGGCTCCCGGAACTGCTGCACCGGTCCTGGTCCCTGAGCGGCCCCGCGTCGGCCCCCGCGCAGGCGGACCGGCTCGCGGCGGCTGCCGACGGCACGGTGCCGGCCTCGCACCGGCTGCGCGCGACGGCGTACGCCCGCGCCGCCGAGCTGACGGCCGACGGCGCGGGCCGGGCTGAGCGGTACACCGCCGCGGCCGAGCAGGCCCTGCTCGCGGGGCACCCCGAACAGGCCCGCCCGCTCCTCGTCGCCGCCCGGGACCACGCCGCACCCGCTGCCGTACGGGGCCGGGCCGAGCTGGTGCGCGGACTCGTGGAACTCGGGGACGGCCCGGTCGGCGACGCCCACCAGTCCCTGCTGCTGGCCGCCTCCCTGCTCGCCGCAGACGCGCCCGCCGCCGCGTCGGCCGCCGCCCTGGCCGCAGCCGACGCCGCCTGGGCGGCGGGCGACCTGCCCGCGTGCCTGGCCACGCTCGCCCCCGCACCACCGCACCGAGCCACGGCCGCGACCCCGCTTCCCGGGCCGCCACACGAACCGCACGGACTCCCTGTCCCGCACGGGCTCATCGAAGCGCACGGGCGCACCGAGGGGCTCGCGGCGTCCGTCGTGCGTGACCACCGCGTCGGCATGCGGGCGCTGCTCCAAGGGCGGCTCGACCGGGCGGGCGCACCGCTCGGGCAGGTGGTGGAGCGGGGCAGGACGGAGGACCGGCCCGAGCCGCTGCTGCGGTCGGCGGCGGCCGCGCTGCTGCTCGGCGACGTGGACGCGGCCCGCGGCGCAGGTGCCCGGGCCCTGGCCGCCGCCCGGCAGCTCGGGACGGACGTGCTGGAGCCGCAGGCACTGGAGTACCTCGCCTACGCCGAACTGCGCGCCGGCCGGCACCCCCAGGCCCGCACCCATGCGGAGGAGGGGCTGCGCGCGGCACTGCGGTCCGGGCAGCGCAACTCGGCGGCGCACCACCGGGCGGTGCTGGCCCTCGCCGCGTCGATCGAGGAGGAACCGGACGTCGTCGCCGGGCATGTCACGGCCGCGCTGGACACGGCCAGGCGGCACGGTCTGGTCCAGGCGGCCACCCTCGCCCAGTGGGCGGCGGCCCGCGCCGACCTCGGCAGGGGACGTCCGTTCGAGGCCGCGGACCGGCTCGGGCTCCTCGTCCTGCCGGGGCCCGGGCGGGGCCACTTCGCGGTGTGGCGGCTGGCGGTGCCCTGCTTCGTGGAGGCCGCGGTCCTCGCCGGACGCGAGAGGGACGCCCGCGAGGTCCTCACGGACTTCGCCGGCTGGGCCGCCTTCGGCGCCGACCCGCAGGCCGCCGCCCAACTGGCCCGCTGCCGCGCGCTCCTCGCCCCGCCGGACCGCGCCGACGGACTCTACCGGTGCGCGCTCGCCCGGCACGACGAGGCGGGCGGCGACTTCGAACGGGCCCGCACCGCGCTGCTGTACGGCAAGTGGCTGCGCCGGCGCCGCAGACCGCGCGAGGCCCGTGGCCGCCTCGGCGCCGCGCTGGCCGGCTTCGAGCGCTGCGGCGCCGGCGTGTGGGCCGCCCAGACACGCGACGAGCTGCGCGCCCTCGGGGCCGCCCCGCACGCCACCGGCGCCGGAGCGCCGGCCCGCCTCTCCCGCCTGACACCGCAGCAACTGCGCATCGCGCGGCACGTCGCCGAGGGGGCCACCAACCGCGAGGTCGCGCTGACTCTCGCGGTGAGCACCCGCACCGTCGACTACCACCTCCGCAAGGTGTTCGCCGCACTCGGTGTCCGCTCCCGCCTGGAGCTGGCCCGCGTGGTCGGGCAGGCGGAACGGGCCGCGGAGGCCCGGAGGCCGCCGGGACAGCAGGAAAAGACCGGTGCACGACCCTAGGGACCGACCGGACGGTATGTCATCCTTCGGGGCAGGACGAGTCAGGGGGCAGGCCCGGCGCGGCGGGACGGCCCGTCGCATGGGCGACACCTCCGCAAGCCCTGCCCCGGGGAGGACCGCGATGCAGCACGCCGTACGGTCACGAGCAGCGATCCGCACCGGGCTGGCGCCCGTCCCACGCCCGCGGACCCCCGGCGTCACGTCGTTGATCGACGCCGACGCCCTGCGTGTCCTGCACCGGGCCGCCCGCGCCCTGCTCGACGACCTGCCCGACCTGACCGACCGCCTGTTGGCCCTGCTGGAGGAGCAGGAGCCCGCCTACCGGGCCGCCGTCACGAAGGACCCCACCGCCACCTGGCAGGAGGCCCACCGCTCCCTGCGGCACAGCGTGGCCTCACTGCTCGACCCGCGCGGCGCCCGCGACGCGGCCCGCCGCTGCTCCTGGCGGATCGGCGCCGCCCGCGCCGAGCAGGGACTCCCGCTGGACGCCCTGCTGCACGCGTTCCGCCTCGGCGGCTCACTGGTGTGGCAGCGCCTGGTCGAGGAGACGTCCAGGACCGCACCCGAGGACGTGCGGCTCCTCGTGCACGTGGCCGCCGACGTGTGGAACTTCGTCGACGAGCACTGCACCCTCGTCGCGGACGCCTACCGGCAGACCGAGTGGCAGATCGGCCGGCGCCGCGAGAACCGGGCCCGGCTGCTGGCCGCCGGCCTGCTCGACGGCACCGGCCGCATCGCCGACCTGCCCGAGGCCGCCCGCGCCCTCGACCTGCCCGAACAGGGCAGCTACGTCGTCGTCGCGCTCACCGGCGGACCCCCGGCCCGCCCCGACGCCGCCCGCGCCGCCGCCGTACCGCCCGGAGCCCGCGTCCACTGGCACGCCGGGCCCGAGGTCGACTACGGCATCGTCCTGATCGGTGCCCGCGAAGGGCTCACGGACCCGGCGTGGCCCCAGACCGCGTCCGACGTCCCCTTCCCGGGCCTGCGGATCGGCGTCGGCAGCCCGGTCGACGGACTCGCCGCCGTCGGCGACGCCCGCAGGCTCGCGGACACGGCCCTGGACATCTGCCCCGCGGCCGGCGGCACGGTACGGCTGGCCGAACAGCTCCCCGCCGCCCTGGTCGTCTCCAGTCCCGAGCTGGGCCGGGCCCTCGCCGAGAAGGTGCTCGGCCCCCTGCTCCGCCTGGAGCCCGCCGACCGCGAGGTGCTGCTGGACACCCTCACCACGTGGCTGGAGTGCGACGGTTCGGCCCAGCGCGCCGGCGAGCGCCTCTACTGCCACCGCAACACGGTCCTCAACCGCCTCCGCCGCTGCGAACAGCTCACCGGCCGTTCCCTGTCCCGCCCGGCCGACGTCGTCGAGTTCAGCCTGGCCCTCACGGCCCGGCGCGTCCTGCGCGACTGAGCCGCGGGGGAGGGCGACGCGGGGAAGCCGTCCCGGGGGGCCGGGACCCCGGAGTGTCCGGGGTCCGGGGTGCCCGGTGCCCCACGTCGGTGTGACGCCGGTGCCCGGCCCGCCCCGGACGGGCGCCGGGCGGGCCGACGGAACGGCCGCCCGCACGCGAGCGGCAGCGCCCCCGGGGTGCCCCGCGCCCTGCGTCGGTGTGGACGCCGGGCGTCACCCGGCCGCCGCCCCTCTGGGCATCCGCACAGACTCACCCGCCCCGGACTGGGACCCCGCAGCGACCCGGGCCGGTCCCCCTGTACGGCCCCCTGAGCCCGTGCTGTCGTGAGCTCCCCCTTCACCCGTCACCGTGCCGTTCCGGCCCGGTCCCAAGGAGCCGCGATGCCCGCAGCACCACCGGACGACGCACCCGCGCTGCACGTCGAGAGCCTCGACGTGACGTACGGGCGCGCACTGTCCGCCCTCCGCTCCGTGTCCCTGACCGTCCCGCACGGCGCCGTCGTCGCCCTGCTCGGAGCCAACGGCGCCGGCAAGACGACGCTGCTGCGGGCCGTCTCGGGCACCCTGCGCCTGCACCGCGGCGCGATCACGGCCGGCCGCGTCCGCCACGGCGACACCGTCCTCGACGGCCGCGACCCGGTCGCCGCCGTGCGCGCCGGGGTCGTCCAGGTGCCCGAGGGCAGGCGGGTGTTCGCCGGACTCACCGTCGACGAGAACCTGCGAGCCGGCGGACTCGGCCTGAACCGGCGGGCCCCGGCCCAGGTCCGCGAGGCCCGGGAACGGGTCTTCACCCTGTTCCCGAGGCTCGCCGAACGCACCCGCCAGGCCGCCGGTCTGCTCTCCGGCGGGGAGCAGCAGATGCTGGCCATCGGCCGCGCCCTGATGGCCGCCCCCCGCCTGCTCCTCCTCGACGAGCCCTCGCTCGGACTCGCCCCGATGATGGTCGACCGCATCGCGGAGGTCGTCCGCGAGATCAACGCCCAGGGCACCGCCGTCCTCCTCGTCGAACAGAACGCAGGGATGGCGCTGTCGCTCGCCGAGCACGCGTACGTCCTGGAGGTCGGCGAGATGCGGTTGTCAGGCGACGCCGCCGAACTCGCCCGGACGGACGCCGTACGCCGCCTCTACCTGGGCGAGACGAGCGACGACGCCGAAGGCAAGGGGGCCGCGTGACGGCCCCCGCCGCCGCGCCGCCCGCGCTGGACGTACGCGGCGTCACCGTGCGCTTCGCCGGGCTCCTCGCCCTCGACGACGTCTCCTTCACCGTCGCCCCCGGCACCGTGCACGCCGTCATCGGCCCCAACGGCGCCGGCAAGTCCACCTGCTTCAACGTCCTGTCGGGCCTGTACCGCCCCACCGCCGGTACGGTACGGCTCGGCGCCGCCGAACTGACCCGGCTCGCCCCGCACCGCATCGCCGCCCTCGGTGTCGCCCGCACCTTCCAGAACATCGTCACCACCCGGGGCACCGTCGCCGACAACCTGATGCTCGGCCGGCACGCCCTGTCCCGCGCCGGGTTCGCCGCCGCCCTGCGACTGCCGCACGCTGTGCGCGAACAGCGCTCCCACCTCGCCAGAGCCCGCGAGATCGCCGAACTCACCGGCCTCGGACGCCACTTCGACTCACCCGTCGAGCTGCTGTCCTACGGCGACCGCAAACGCGTCGAACTCGCCCGCGCCCTGTGTCTGGAGCCCCGTGTCCTGCTGCTCGACGAACCCGTGGCCGGCATGAACGCCGCCGAACGCACCCGCACTGCCGAGGTGGTCCGGGAGGTCCGCGCCGAACTCGGCCTCTCCGTCGTCCTGGTCGAGCACGACATGGGCCTGGTCATGCGGCTCGCCGACGAGGTCACCGTCCTCGACTTCGGCCGAGCCGTCGCCCACGGCACCCCCGACGAGGTCCGGCGCGACCCCGAGGTGCTCCGCGCCTACCTCGGCACCGGCACCACGGGGGAGGACGCGGCATGACCGGCTTCCTGGACAGCCTGCTGGGCGGACTCGCCCTCGGCTCCGTCTACGCCCTGATCGCCCTCGGCTTCGTCACCGTCTTCAAGGCCTCCGGAGTCCTGAGCTTCACCCACGGCTCCCTGCTGCTGCTCGGCGGGTACCTCGTCGCCGTCCTCCACGACGACCTCGGTTTCGCCGGGGCGCTCGCCCTCGCGGTCCTCGTGACGGCGGCCGCGGCGGGAGTGCTGGACCGGCTGGTGCTGCAACGCGTCGGCGGAAACGACCCGCACGCCGCCCACGTCCAGACCATCGCCACCATCGGCGTCGACATCGTCCTGGTCACCGACCTCGCCCGGCGCATCGGCGGGGACCTGCTGCCGCTCGGCGACCCCTGGGGCTCCGCCGTGACCGACCTGGGGCCGGTGACCGTGGCCGACAGCCGGGTCGCCGCGATCCTGGTGTCCGCCGTCGCCATCGGCGGAGCCTTCGCCCTCTTCCGGTTCACGCCCTGGGGCCTGTCGCTGCGCGCGGCGGCGGAGGACCGCGAGGCCGCCGCCCTCATGGGCGTACGGCTCACCCGCGTACGCACCGCCGCCTGGTGCCTGGCCGGCGCCCTCGCCGCGCTCGCCGCCGTCTTCCTGGTCGCCTTCCCGGCACCCGGCCTGGAGCGCACCACCGGGCAGATCGCGCTGAAGGCCTTCCCCGCCGCCATCCTCGGCGGCATGACCTCCCCGGTCGGCGCCCTGGTCGGCAGCATGCTGATCGGCCTCACCGAGGCGTTCGTCGCCGGCTACCAGTCCGACCTGCACGTCCTCGGCGAGGGCTTCGGCGACGTCGCTCCGTACGCCGTGATGGTGCTCGTCCTGCTGGTGCGCCCCGCCGGACTCTTCGCGGCGAAGGGAGCGGCCCGTGTCTGACCCGCGCCGCCTCCTCCTCAAGCGGGGCCCGCTCCTGCTGACCGCCCTCCTGCTGTGCGCCCCGCCCTTCTACCTGGACGCCTTCTGGCTGCGCATCGGCCTGTTCTCCATGGCCGCGGCCATCGGCGCCGTGGGGCTCGGCCTGCTCAGCGGCACCGCTGGGCAACTCTCCCTCGGCCACGCCTTCTTCCTCGCCGTCGGCGCCTACGGCTACGTCTGGCTGGCGGGCGAGCCGGGCCCCGGGCTGCCGCCCGCCGTCGCCCTCGTCCTCGCCGTCCTGCTCGCCGGGGCGGCGGGCGGACTGTTCAGTCCCGTCGCCGGACGCGTGAAAGGCGTCTACCTCGGCGTCGCCACCCTCGCCCTGGTCTTCCTCGGCCACCACGTCCTGCTCACCGCGGACTCCGTCACCGGCGGCTTCAACGGCCGCTCGGTGCCGCCGCTGGAGCTGGGCGGCTTCGCCTTCGCCCAGGGCGACCCCGGACTCACCGTCCTGGGCGTGCCGTTCGGCGCCGAGGAACGGCTCTGGTACCTGGGCCTCGCCCTGTTCGCCCTCACCTGGTTCACCGCGCGGGGACTGCTGCGCGGACGGCCCGGACGTGCCCTGACGGCGCTGCGCGACAGCGAGACCGCGGCGTCCGTGATGGGCGTGCACGTGGCCCGGTACCGCTCGGCCGCGTTCGTCGTCTCGTCGATGTACGCGGGCCTCGCCGGGGTCCTGCTCGCGCTCTCCTTCCGCCGCGTCGTACCCGACTACTTCTCCCTCGCGCTCTCCGTCGACTACCTCGCCATGATCGTCATCGGGGGCCTCGGCTCGGTGGCCGGAGCCACCGCCGGAGCCGTCTTCGTCACCGCGCTGCCCCTGCTGATGACCCGCTACGCCGACCAACTGCCCCTGGTGGCGACGCCGGGGTCCGGCGGCGGCTCGATCGGACCGACCGAGGCCTCCCGCTACCTCTACGGCGTGGCGATCGTCGTGATCCTCCTCCACGCCCCCGACGGCCTGCACGGCCTGGCCCGCCGCACCCGGGCCCGCCTGCGCCGCCGGCCACCCGTCACCGGCCCGCCCGGCGGCGACGCATCCCCACCCGGACCCGCCCCGACCGGCCCCGACGCCGCCTCAGCCACTCCCGACACCACCGACACCACCGCACGAGCCAAGGAGCACACCCCGTGAACGTCACGCACCCCAGGCCCCGCACCACCCGGTCCGCCGCCCGGACCGCCGCCCTGGCCGCGGCACTGGCCGCCGTGCTGCTCGCGGGCACCGCCTGCAGTTCCAAGGCGGACGGCGGGAGCCCCGACGACGCCGCCGACGGCGTCAAGACCGGACCGGGAGTCAGTGAGAAGACCGTCAGACTCGGCGCGCTGACCGACCTCACCGGCCCCTACGCCACCCTCGGCAAGAGCATCGTGCAGGCCCAGCAGATGTGGGCCGACGAGACCAACGCCGCCGGCGGCATCTGCGGACGCCAGGTCGAGATCGTCGTCAAGGACCACGGCTACGACGTGCAGAAGGCGGTCACCGCCTACGCCGACATCGCCCCCGACGTCGTCGCCCTGCCCCAGGTCATCGGCTCCCCGGTGGTCGCCGCCCTGCTCGACGACATCGAGCGGGACCACATGCTGACCTTCCCGCAGGCCTGGGCGGCCTCCCTGCTCGGCCGGGACTCCGTCCAGGTCCTCGGCACCACCTACGACCTCGACATGATCGCCGCCGTCGACTTCCTCACCCGCACCGGGAAGCTCGCCGAGGGCGACACGATCGGACACGTCTACTTCGAGGGCGACTACGGCGCCAACGCGCTGGAGGGCTCCGAGTGGGCCGCCGAGCAGGCGGGGACGAAGGTCGCCGGGCAGAAGATCAAGGCCACGGACACCGACCTGACCGCGCAGGTGTCCGCGCTGAGCAAGGCCGGGGTGAAGGCGATCCTGATCAGCGCGGGCCCCGCCCAGACCGCCTCCCTCGCCGGCGTGGCCGCCGCCCGCGGTCTGAAGGTGCCGATCGTCACGAGCGCGCCCGGCTACGCGCCCCAGCTGCTGAAGACGCCCGCGGCGGCGGCGCTGGAGGCCATGGTCCACGTGGTCAGCGCCGCACCGGCGGTCAGTTCCGGCCTGCCGGGCGTCAAGAAGATGGTCGCCTCCTACCGGAAGGCCTACCCGGGCGAGCCCGTCGACTCCGGTGTGCTCTCCGGATACAACGCCGCCCGGCTCATGGGCACCGATCTCAGGAAGGCCTGCGAGGGCGGCAGCCTCACCCGGCAGGACGTGGTCAGGGCGCACCGCTCGCAGAAGAACGCCGACACCGGTCTGGGCACCCCGCAGAACTTCACCTACGTGACCGCGCCGGCCAGCCGGTCCACCTATGTGCTGAAGCCCGACGCCAAGGCGCTCGGCGGCCTGGTCGGCGTGGAGGAGGCGCACAGGGCGGCCGGGGTGGACGCGTATCTGGCCGCACGCGGCTGAGGCGGGTGAGTGGCCGCCAACTACGCTGCGGCACAACAGGTTTGACGGCCACTTGTGCCGGCCTCTGGTTTGGCTGACCACTAGGTCTTTAGGATGTACTGTCTGTCATGCCAGTCCAGTTGGCGCCCGTACGGAGCTGGGGGAACGATGCAAGCCGACAAGCAGCTGTCCACGGAGATCGACGCCAACGTGCCAACGGCGGCACGTATGTACGACTTCTACCTGGGCGGCAAGGACAACTACGCGGCCGACCGGGCGGCCGTCGGCGAACTCGACAAGGTCGTCCCCAGTACGCGCCGGCTGGCGCTGAACAACCGGCGCTTCCTCCAGCGGGTCGTCCGCGTCCTCGCCGAGGACTACGGCATCCGCCAGTTCCTGGACCACGGCTCCGGCCTGCCCACCCAGGACAACGTGCACCAGGTCGCCCAGCGCGTCGCCCCCGACTCCCGCGTCGTCTACGTCGACAACGACCCGATGGTGCTGGTCCACGGCCGGGCGCTGCTCGACCAGAACGACCAGACCGCCGTCATACACGCCGACATGCGTGCGACGGAGGAGATCTTCTCCCACCCGGAGACCCAGCGCCTGATCGACTTCTCGCAGCCGGTCGCCGTGCTGTTCAACTCGGTGTTCCACTGCATCCCGGACAGCGACACCGACGGCCCCCGGGCGGTCGTCCGCCGGGTGACCGAGTGGCTCGCGCCCGGCAGCTTCGCCGTGATGTGCCAGCTGGTGAGCGAGGACGCCGAGGTGCGGAAGTTCGTCACGGACTTCATGGACCAGGCGACGCAGGGCCACTGGGGCCGGGTGCGTGAGCCCAAGGACGTCGAGGCCCTCTTCGAGGGCATGGACATCCTCGACCCGGGGCTCGTGGAGGTCTCGACCTGGCGCCCGGACACCGAGGTGGCGCCGCGTCAGCTCACGGAGGAGTGGATCGAGTTCGGCGGGCTCGGACGTCTGCGCTGATCCCGGACGAGCGGATCGCCCGCACGGACGGACACGACGGAGGAACGGAGGAGGGGCCACGCGCACCGCGCGTGGCCCCTCCTCCTCGTCCCGGGACTACTTGTCGGTGTAGCGCGTCGCCATCGTCTCGCACAGCCGCTCCAGTGACGCGCGCGGAGTGAGCGCCTCGTCGGCCAGCCGGTCCAGCGCGACCCGGTACTCCTCGGTCTCGTCCTGGTCCTCCAGGAAGTTGGCGCTCCTGATGTGCTCCAGGTAGACCACGTCCGGCAGGTCGGTGCCGCCGAAGCGCAGATAGGTGACGGGGATCGCGGGCGCCGACGCGTTCGTCACGTCCAACGGCACGATCTGCAGCGTCACATGGGGCTGCTTCGCCATCGTCACCAGGTGCTCGAGCTGCTGGCGCATGACCTCGCGGCTGCCCAGGACACGCAGCAGCACGGACTCGTCGATGATCGCCCACAGCTGAGGTGCGTCGACGCGGCTCAGCAACTCGGCCCGGTGCTTGCGCAGTTCGACCCGGCGTCCGACCTCGCTCGCCGGCGCGTTCGGCAGACCGCGCCTGACCACGGCCTCCGTGTAGGCCTCGGTCTGGAGCAGACCGGGGACGTACTGGATCTCGAAGGTACGGATGGTCGCCGCTGCCTCCTGAAGGCCGACCAGGCGGTCGAACCACTCGGGCATCAGGCGCTTGTCGTACCGCTGCCACCAACCCGGTTCACCGGCCCGGCGCAACAGCTTGAGCAGGACCGAGGCCTCGTAGGCGTCGGTGCCGTACTGCTCAAGGAGCGCACGGACGTCGTTCTCCGTAGGGGGCTTGCGGCCCTTGCCCGACTCGATGCGCGAGAGCTTCGCGCCGCTGAAACCCACGGCGCGGGCGGCCTGGTCCTGGGAGAGGCCGGCGTCCTCGCGGAAACCGGCCAACTGCACACCGACGAGCATCTTGAGCAGAGTAGGAGCCGGCTCGGCCCGGTCCAGATAGGGCTCGAGACGGGAGATGCGATGCGACGCGGCGGACATCCTGACTCCCAGCAGACCGGCAGACTTGAAGAGAAGACTATCTCATCCCGTCGGCGCCCACCGCATCCGCCTGTAGAAATCGGGTAGTTGGACTCCGCTTCCGGAGCGTCCCGCCGCCGCGTCGTCGCGTTCTGAGCGGCCGTCGCGCCGCCCTACAGCAGGTGGTCGAACTCGCCTTCCTTCGCGCCGGCCAGGAACGCGGCCACCTCCGCCGGGGTGTAGACGAGTGCGGGGCCGTCGGGATAACGGGAGTTGCGCAGCGCGATGCCTCCGTCGACGAGGGCGACCTCGACACAGTTGCCCTCGGCGTTGCTGTGCCGACTCTTCTTCCAGCAGGCGTCCAACAAGCTGGCCTGCACTCCGTTGCGCACTGGTGGCACCGCGGTCTCCTTGCTCTTCGGGGGAGCGGACCGGGCCGTGCCGGTCCCCGAGCGCCCCCATCCGACTTTTTTCGCGCAATTTCTCGTGCAATTGCACGCGAGTGCTCTAAGCGTGGATAATAGCCGTGGCGTCAACCCCCCCGGTTGAGGCCCTGTCCTGACGTCGCATCAGGGAGATGCTGTGCCGTCACCTGCGCATCCAACGCTCCGGTCGCCCGGCGAACCCGTGTCGGAGGCAGGCGCGGCGAGCCGCCCGGGAGGGCTCCCGTACCCGGCGCGAGAGGCCGCCGGCCGGACCGGCCTGCCGCTGCCCGTTCCGCACGCGGCGCGTCCCGTCCCCGGCGACGGGCCGGCCTCCGCCGCACTGCGCGTCGCGTGCAGCGGGGAGGGCTTCGCCCGGGCCCGGGTCTTCACACGGGACACGCTGCGCGAGTGGTCGCTCGAGCACCGCGGTGACGACGCGGTCCTCGTGGTCACCGAGCTCGTCTCCAACGCCGTGACGCACGCGGTGCCGTCGGCCGCGGCCGGTGCGCCGGAGGTCGGGCTCGGGCTGGTCCTCGGCCCGGCCCGGCTGACCCTGACCGTCTCCGACCCCGGGGACGACGGACCCGTGTTCAACCCGTCCGACGGCTCCGCACTCCGGGAGCACGGACGCGGCCTGTGCATCGTCGACGCCCTCGCCGAGGAGTGGGGCTGGACCCCGCGTCCTCCGGCGGGCAAGACGGTCTGGGCCACGTTGCCGACCCGTCCCCTCACCTGACCCGACTGCCGCGGAAGGGCCCCACACCATGCGCAGCGCTCCGACACCCGAGCCGAGCATCCAGCGCACCGACCGTCACGCGCAGCCGCCCGGCTCGCCCCGCAGTACCGCCCTGCTGGCCGGCCTCGACGGGGTGCCCTGGAGCGACATCCAGGACTCCACCGGCTCCGCGGCGGCCATTCCCCGGCTGCTGCGCAAGGTCGCCCGGGGGGACGCCGAAACCGCCCGCGCCGCCCTCGGTGACTTGCGGGGGCGCATCTGCCAGTACGGCTTCGTCGTCGAGCAGGCGACCGCCGCGACCGTCCCCTTCCTGTGGGAGCTGGCGCAGCGGCCCCAGGTGAGCTGTCGGGCGCAGATCATCCAGCTGCTCAAGAACATCGCAGACGCCCGGCAGTGGGAGACCACCGCCACCGCCTACCCCAAGCTGCTCAACCACCGTGAGAACCCGGTGGCCTGGGAGCGTGCGGCGCGGCAGGCGGTCCGCGCCCGGCGGGACGGGCTGGAGCGGCTGCTGGCCGAGGACGACACCGAGATCATGCGCGCCACCACCGAGCTCGCCCGCACCCTCGGGGACTGAGACCCCGAGCCTCGGGGGTCGCGAGCGGCGCCCTCCCCGAACCGCGAGCCACCGCACTTCCGGAGACCGGGACCCGCGCCCTCCACGGGGGAGAAGGCGCGGGTCTCCTTCCACGCTGCGGAACGGTGTGGCGCACTCCCGGCCGACGGGGTAGGAAAGCGCGGGAAGCAAGCGCTTGCCCCACTCGGTCACCAGGAGGACCACGCCGATGGCGTCGTCGATGGAAATGCCGCTCGATCACCGCTACCGGGGCGAACACCCGATACGCACCCTCGTCTACCTGCTCCGTGCCGACCGCCGCCGACTGGCCGGCGCGGTCGTCGTCTTCACCGTCAAGCACAGTCCCGTCTGGCTGCTGCCGCTGATCACCGCCGCCATCATCGACACCGTCGTCCAGCACGGGCCGATCGAGGACCTGTGGACCAGCACCGGGATCATCATGTTCATCCTGGTGGTCAACTACCCGCTGCACCTGCTGTACGTCCGCCTCCTGTACGGCAGCGTGCGCCGCATGGGCACCGCCCTGCGCTCCGCGCTGTGCACGCGCATGCAGCAGCTCTCCATCGGCTACCACTCCCGGGTCAGCGCGGGCGTGCTGCAGGCCAAGGTGGTACGGGACGTGGAGACGGTGGAGCAGATGGTGCAGCAGACCGCCGAGACCGGGCTCGGCGCCTTCACCGTACTCACCGGCGGTCTCGTCATCATCGCCGTGCGCACCCCGGAGTTCCTGCCGGTCTTCCTCGTCGTCGTCCCCGCCGCCTCCCTCCTCGTGGCCCGGCTCCGGGCCCGGCTGCGCACCCACAACGAGCACTTCCGCCACGAGGTGGAGACCCTGTCCTCGCGGGTCACGGAGATGACCCGGCTCATCCCGGTCACCCGCGCCCACGGCCTGGAGGGCAAGGCGCTGCGCCGCATGGACGGCACCCTGGACCGGCTGCTCACCTCCGGGATGCGCCTCGACCTGGTCAATGGCCGCTTCGGTTCGCTGTCCTGGGTCGTGCTCAACGTGGTCGGCGTCCTGGTGCTCGCGGGCGCCGCGCTGATCTCGTACTACGACGTCTGGGGAGTCACCGCGGGCGACGTGGTGATGCTCAGCGCCTTCCTGACCACCCTCACCAGCTCCACGACGACGCTGGCGGGCCTCGCGCCGGTCACCACCAAGGGCCTGGAGTCCGTCCGTTCGGTCGGCGAGGTGCTCCAGGCCCCCGAACTGGAGGACAACGAGGGCAAGAAGGAGCTGACCGCCCTGCGCGGAGCCGTCACCTTCGAGGGCGTCGGGCACCTCTACGAGAGCGACGGGCGGCCCGCGGTCGAGGACTTCACCCTCTCCGTCGAACCCGGCGAGACCATCGCCCTGGTGGGCGCGTCCGGCGCGGGCAAGTCCACCGTGCTCAACCTGGTGATCGGCTTCCTGCGGCCGACCTCCGGCCGGCTGCTGCTCGACGGCACCGACATGAACACGCTCGACCTGCGCACCTACCGGCGCTTCGTCTCGGTGGTGCCGCAGGAGTCGATCCTCTTCGACGGCACCATCCGGGAGAACGTCGCCTACGGCATGGACGACGCCGACGACGAGACGGTGCGCCGGGCCCTGCGCGACGCCAACGCCCTGGAGTTCGTCGACCGGCTGCCGCGGGGCCTGGACACCCTGGTCGGGGAGCACGGGGCGAGGCTGTCCGGCGGGCAGCGCCAGCGCCTGGCCATCGCCCGGGCGCTGATCCGGGACCCCCGGGTGCTGATCCTCGACGAGGCCACCTCGGCACTGGACACCCGCTCGGAGGCGCTGGTCCAGCAGGCGCTGGCCCGGCTGCTGCGCGGGCGCACCACGTTCGTCGTGGCGCACCGGCTGTCCACCGTGCGGGGCGCGGACCGGATCGTGGTGATGGGCGAGGGGCGGATCCTGGAGACCGGTGGCCACGAGGAACTCCTGGCCGGGGGAGGGGCGTACACCGCGCTGCACAGCGGCCAGGTCGCCTGACGGCGGCAGTCGATCCGTCCGCTTTCAACCAACTCGTCGACCGCTCGTGGTGGCGGTCGGACAGGAAAGGACAGGATCTGGTCAATTGCGCGCGCAAGCGTGCGTGGTGCGACTGTTTCGACTGGGTTCGGGCATACGCAGCGAAAACCGAGAGAGGGGCGCTTCGTGCTCGAACCGGACCCGAAGGTCGTCAGGGAGTTGCTCACGCGGTACGCGTCACTGCGGATCGCTCAGGCGGAGAGGGAGAGGCCGGAGGCGGCGCGGGAGCTGGCGGACGTCAGTTACACACTGTGCGTGATGATGGCGACGACCGGCGTCCACGACGCGGTGGCGAAGGCGGACGCGCTGCTGCTCGCCAAGGGGCGCGCACAGGAAGCCGGTTCGCTGGAGGCCGACGGCGAGAGCGGCCTGTCGCTGGCCGTGTGACACCGCCGCGCCGTGCGGCCCGTGTCGTGGTGGGAACCGGCCGCGTCCGTCCGCACCACGACACGGGCACCGACGAACCGGCCGGTGAGGAGCGCACCTCGCCCGGAAGGCCGCGCGGTGGCCGCACGGGACCGGGTCCCTGCTGTGCAGGCACTGGCGAGATTCCGTTGGAAGCTGTCGTTCCCGCCCCTGGGCGGCCGCCCGTCCGCTTCCTACCGTGGGCTTCGATCACCGTTTCGCACCACTCGAACCGCCTCCCGGAGCCCGCCCCATGACCAAGATCCTGCTGTCCCTTCACGTCCTGGCGGCCGTCCTCGCCGTCGGACCCGTCACCGTGGCGGCCAGCATGTTCCCGGCGGCCGTCCGCCGGGCACCGGTGGCCGTGACCGTCGGGGGAGGGGACGGGGTGGGCGCCGGGGACGCGGGCGCCGCGCACGTGGGCACGGTCCGGCTGCTGCGCCGCATCTGCCGGGTCTACGCCGGTGTCGGCATCTCCGTGCCGGTCCTCGGCTTCGCCACCGCCGCCTCCATGGGCGTCCTGGGCGACGCCTGGATCGTCGCGTCCGTCACCCTCACCGCGGTCGCCGCGGGACTCCTGGCCGCCTTCGTCCTGCCGCGCCAGGAGGAACTCCTGGAACAGCTGACCCGGCCGGCAGCCCGTAGAACGGGCCCTCACGGCCCGGCTGGCCATGCTCACCGGCGTGTTCAACCTGTTGTGGGCCACCGTGACCGTCCTCATGATCGTGCGGCCCGGCTCCACGACCGGCGCCTGAAGCGCCGTTCACATCCTGGCGGAATGCACACCCCCGCGTGAACGGGCGCCTAGACTGCTCAGTCGCGCCTCCGGACGGGGGCGGACGACACGAAAGGCACGTTGACGGGTGTTCCAGGATTCCCCCATCTACGACCGACTCGTCGCCGAACGCGGTGACGTCCCCGAGCAGGTGCGGCGGGACGCCGAGCGTGTGAGCAGGGAACTGGAGGTGGTCATGCGACCGTTGCGCGCCCCCGGACACCTGCCGGGTGCCGAACGCCAGCCGTCCCCCGGCGCCGGCTGGCAACGCACCGCCCTGCTGCCCGGCCCGCGCTGACGGACGGCCGCTTCGAGGGGCGGCCCGGGACGGGCGCACCCGGTCTCACCCGACCGCCGCCGTGCCCGGACCGCCGCCCGCGTCCACCGCGTCCACCGCGTCCGCGGTGCCCGGCAGGGCCAGCCACTCCGCGATCGTGCGGGCGATCGGCTGGCCCGTGTCCACCTCGACGAAGCCGAACTGCCCCGACTGGTTGCACTCCAGGAACCACCAGGTGCCGTCGCCGTCCTCGGCGAAGTCCAGGGCGCCGTAGGCCAGTCCGGCCGCCCGCAGATAGGCCCGGACCCCCTCGGCGACGCGTGGCGGCACCTCGGCCGGCCGCCACGGCTCGCCCGAGGCCGTGAAACGGACGTCCACCTCGTCGGGGTCCAGGCTCGCGAGGGCCGTCTTGCGGGCGGCCAGCAACGCGTCGCCGACGACGGTGAGCCGGATGTCGGCACGCTTGGCGACCCGGCGTTGCAGCAGCGTCGGGCCGTGGGCGACGGCGGAGAAGTCCGCCTCGGGCGGAACCCGGCTGGTCGGCACCGCCAGGGGCGGATCCTGCGGATGGGCACCCGAGACGGGCTTGACCACCAGGTCCGGGTAGCGCTCGGCGAACTCCCGGGCCGCCCGCGGGAACGTCGTGATCAGCGTCGCGGGCACGGGCAGCCCGCACTGCTGGGCCAGCCGCAGCTGCCAGGGCTTGTACCTGGCCCGATGCGCGGCGTCGGGCTGGTTCATCCAGCGCGCCCCCGAGCCCCGGAGCATGCCGTACAGCGCCTGGCCGGCCTCCTCGGTCAGCCACGCGGACGGTTCGGCGGCCCGGGTGGCCGCGCCGCCCGGCCTGCGCACCCAGACGGACCGCAGGCCGCCGATGCTCACCAGGCGTCCCCCCGAGGACAGATGGCCCCGGAAGGAGCCGTGCACGAACTCGCCGGACAGCGCGACGGAATCGGTGAGGTCGGCCGGGTCCAGGCGGACCACCGGTACTCCCGACGCGTTCAGGTGCACCACCACCATGTCCGCGGTGACGTCCTCTTCACTGGTCAGGATCAACACGGTCATTCTCGACGGCCCGTGTTCAGTCGTCGAAGTGGGTTTTCGACCCCGCGGTGGAGGTCGTGGTCCCCAGCTCTCTCAGCAGCGCGTGGTCGCATGCGGCCACCCGCCCGTCGAGGAGCACGTTCAACTGCAGCCCGGAGTCGTAGACGTACGGAGTGGTGGCTTCCAACTCCACTGCCGGCCGTGCGTAGTTGAGCGCGAACGGTTGCATCGTCTCTCCCTAGTCGGTGCTGCGCCGATCAGGCGGCGACCCTCTGTGCGCCGTCACCTGGTCCGCCGACTTCCTTCGGCTTCCAGAGACTTATACGAATCGAACGGGTGAATGGTTTCCTTACGCTGCGTAATCGCCGGGCGGGCCGGTGCTCCGCCGCCGGTCCGGGACACCGCGCCGGCCGCCGGTCCGGCCGCGCGTGGAGCGCAGAGCGAGCAGCAGTACGCCGACGTCGTCGAGGTAGACCGGGTCGGGCAACAGGTCCGCCGGAAGCACCAAGTAGAGGACGGCGCCCCAGAACACCCAGCGCGGCCCCGTGGGAAGCCCGGCGCGCCTGAGGTCCCGCCGGGTGCGGACCAGCCGCACCAGCACGGCGACCGCCGCCGCGAGGACGATCGCCGCGAGCAGCACCGCCACGACGATCACTGTGGTCGTATCCACGTGCCCCTCCTACGGCGCGCGGTACGCGCCTCCCTGTGCGGATGCCCGCTCGCGGCGGCGGCAAGACCGTGGGACGGGGTCTCTCATCCCTGTGGCCCACCGGAGTGGCACGGCGTGGTGGACGTGCCTAGTAATGGCAGCACACAGCGCGAGTCGCATGTCGGGGACGCAGGGCGGCCGCACCCCCACCACACGGAGAGATCATGAGCACCGGCTCTTCATCACCTCGCTCGCCCGAGTACGCCATATCCGCCTTGGACCTTCCCACCGGCGAGACGACCACGACCACCGGCACGGCGCGACCGCCCGGCGCGGACGCCGGTGACCGGGCCTGCGCCGGGCGGCCCTCCGCCGAGCGGGAGAGCGACCTGTGGGACGTCGACTTCGACGACGCCGACCTCCCCGAACTCGAGCCCGACCCCGGCCTCCCCGTCTCCGGCCCCGAAGATCCCGGCCCCCGCGAAGCCGGCACCGCCCCGCACACGGGCGCCGACGCCCACGACGGAGCGGCGCAGCCGTACGGTGATCCCGTCGGCGACCTCGTGCGCGCCGCCGTGGCCGACCGGCCGCTGGAAGAGGTCGTCGACCTGATCACGACACTGGAGCAGTCGCCGCGGTACGCGCAGGCCACCATCGACGCGCTGCGCGCGGTCGGCGTGAACCGGTCCGTCGAGGACGTCACCCGGCTGGTCGGCCTGCTGACCCGGCCGCCGCGCCACTCCGACAGCGCGGACGAGGCCATCCGGGCCGCGGCGGAGTGCCGCTCCGTGGAGGACGTGACCCGCCTGATGACCCTGCTGCACCGCACCCCGCTGGAACCGCACTGCGGGCAGGAGGCGGTGCGCGCCGCCGCCACCGGCCGGCCCGTCGAGGAACTGGTCGAACTGATCGGGCGGCTCGCCGAGAACGGACATGCAGCCCCGGAACGGTCCGACGCCCGGCGGTCGCGGGCGGCCGAGGAGGCGCCCGACGAGGACGACGGGCGGGAGCCCGCGGAGCCCGCCGCCCGGCCGGCGGGCCGCGCCGGCGTGTTCGCCTCAGCCGACCGCCGCGGCCGCGAACGCCGCAGGCCGCCACGCCCGTTCCGCCGGGGACGCGACCGCGCCGGGACCCGTGCGGCGCGCGTGAACGACGAGGCCCGCGGGGCGCGCGACCGCGAGGAGGCCCGTGCGGCACGGCGGGCCGCCCGGGGCCCGGCCTGGCCCGCCTGGCTCACCGTCGCGGTCCTGGCCGGGTGCGGCGTGGCCTACTTCCCGCTGCGCCGCGGCGACGCCTCCGCACAGGCCTACGGGGTGGCCCTCGGCCTGTCGGCGCTCTGCCTGGTGCTGGCCCTGCTGCTGACCGTGCGGCCGGCCGTGGCGCTGCTGGCCGCCGCGGTCGCCGGTCCGGCGGCGCTGGCCGCGGCCAAGCTCTACGGCGACGCGACCCCCACGGCGCGGGTCTCCCCGGTCACCGACCTCACGCTGGCCCCCACCTGGATCGCGGTCGCGATGGGCGTGACCGCCGCGCTGGTCGCGCTGACGGCGCTGTGCGTACGGGTGGCCTCACCGGCCTCCGCGCGGCGCGGGCCGGTGCGCCGCGTGGCCGTGGCGAGCCGTACCGTCGCGGACTGAGCACCGCCCGCCCGGGGAGTACGACGTGGTCCGGCGCCGGAAGGTCGTCCGGCGCGGACCGCGCGTCCGTACTCAGACCCCCAGCATGCCCGCGGGATGTCCGTGTTCGAGCAGTGCGGTGAGCACCCGGTCCGGGGTGAGGGGCAGTTCCCTGAAGCGGACGCCGGTGGCGTGGTGGACGGCGTTGCCGACGGCCGCCGCCGAGCCCACGATCCCGATCTCGCCGATCCCCTTGCTGCCCATGGGGTTGAGGTGGTCGTCCGTCTCGTCGACCCAGTGCGCCTCCACGTTCGCCACGTCGGCGTGCGCGGGCACGTGGTAGGAGGCCAGATCGCGCTCGACGAAGTCGCCGAACACCGGGTCCATCGTGCTGTCCTCGGTCAGCGCCATGCCCAGGCCCATCGTCATGCCCCCGATGAACTGGGAGCGGGCCGTACGGGAGTTGAGGATGCGCCCGGCGGCGAAGACGCCCAGCAGCCGCGTCACCCGTACCTCACCGGAGACGGTGTCCACGGTCACCTCGGCGAAATGCGCGCCGAACGCGTGCCGGGCGTAGGGGCTCTCGGCGTCCGCCGTCCCGGAGGTGTCGGCCTCGGCGGTGATCCCCTCGTCGGGCAGGGGCCCCGTGTGCTCCGTCAGCCGGCCGGCCAGCCGGGTGCACGCCTCGTGCACGGCCGACCCCCAGGACGCGGTGCCCGAGGAGCCACCGGCCATCGGGGCGAACCCGATGCCGCTGTCGGCGACCTCGATGCGCACCCGGTCCAGCGGGGCACCGAGGGCGTCGGCCGCGACCTGCGCGAGCACCGTACGGGCGCCCGTGCCGATGTCGGTGGCGTTGACCCGCACCAGGTAGCCGCCGTCCGGCAGGGCCCGCGCCGAGGCGACGCACGGCGAGACCAGCACCGGGTAGGTGGCCGAGGCGACCCCGCTGCCGATCAGCAGGGGCCCGGCTTCGCGGGACCGGGGGCGGGGGTCGCGGTCCTCCCACCCGAAGCGCCGGGCGCCCTCGCGCAGACACTCCACCAGGTGCCTGCTGCTGAAGGGCTTTCCGCTGTCCGGCTCGGTCTCCGGTTCGTTGCGGATCCTCAGCTCCACCGGGTCGACGCCGAGTTCGGCGGCCAGTTCGTCCATGGCTGACTCGAGCGCGTACATGCCGGGACACTCGCCCGGGGCGCGCATCCAGGAGGGTGTGGGCACGTCCAGCGCCGCCACGCGGTGGGCCGTGCGCAGCGCCGGGGTGCCGTACATGACGCGGGCGGGGACCGCGGCCTGCTCCACGAACTCCTTGACCCGCGAGGTGTACGTCGTCACCTCGTGCACCAGGGAGGTGAGCCGGCCGCCCGCGTCCGCGCCGAGGCGGAGCCGGTGCAGCGTCGGGGCACGGTGCCCGACGACGGCGGGCAGGTAGCGGCGCGGCAGCGCGACGGTCACCCGGCGTCCGGTCTCGCGCGCCGCCATGGCGGCCAGCACCACCTCGGGCCGCGGTGTCCCCTTCGACCCGAAGCCGCCGCCCACGTGCTCGGCGCGCACCGTGATCCGGTCCTCGTCCAGCCCGAACAGGCGCGCCAGTTCCTTCTGCACGGCCGTGGTGCCCTGGCTGGAGGAGTGCACGGTCAGCCGGTCGCCGTCCCAGTGCGCCGTACTGGTGTGCGGCTCCATGGGGTGGTTGTGCAGCGGCGGCACCGTGTACGCGACGTCCAGCCGGGTCGCCGAGGAGGCGAGGGCCCCGTCCGGGTCGCCGTGCTCGGTGACGGCCGGGAAGCCGCCGTTGGCCGACTCGGGGACGTACGCCCCGGAGTGCGTGACGGTGAGCGTCACGTCGTGGGGCTCGGTCTCATAGGTGACGCGGACGGCCGCGGCGCCGGCGCGGGCCGCCTCCAGGCTCTCGGCCATCACCAGGGCCACGAACCAGCCCCGGTGCGGGACGTGCGGGCCCTGCAGCACCGCCAGGGTCGGATCGTCGGGATCGCCGAGGCGGGGCGCGTTCTCGTGCGTGAGCACCGCGAGCACGCCGGGCAGCGCGAGCGCCGGCGCGGTGTCGACGCCGGTCACCCGGCCGCGCGCGACCGTGGCCGGCACCGGCCACGCCTGGGCGCGGCCCGGCGCGTCGAACTCGGCGGCGTACCGGGCGGTGCCGGTGACCTTCTCCCGCCCCTCCCGGCGCTCGACCGGAGCGCCCAGGACGGCATCGGTGGCGGTCATGGAGTCCTCCTCGTGGACACCGGGGTCCGTCAGGTCGTGGCAGGCGGGGCGAGCCGGCCCAGTACGTCCAGGGCCAGCCGGCGGGCCAGCGGCACCTTGTAGGCGTTGTCCCGCAGCGGTTCGGCCGCGGCCAGCTCCAGGTCGACGGCGTGCTCGAACGCCGCCGTGGTGGGCGCCGCGCCCACCAGCGCGTCCTCGGCCCGCCGCGCCCGCCAGGGCCGGTGCGCCAGCGCCCCGAAGGCGATCCCGGCCCGCTCCACCACCCCGTCCGACAGGTGCAGCACGACGGCGACGGAGGCCAGCGCGAAGGCGTACGACGCCCGGTCGCGGGCCTTGCGGTACGCCGAGGGCAGCCCGGCGGTGGCCGCGGGCAGGAGCACGCCGGTGATCAGTTCGCCGGGGTGGATCTCCGTGTCCCGTTCCGGGTGCATGCCGGGCAGCCGGTGGAAGTCGGCGGCGGGCACGCTGCGGGTGCCCTCGGGGCCGTGCAGCTCCACGCGCGCGTCGAGGGCGGCCAGCGCGACCGCCATGTCGGAGGGGTGGGTGGCGATGCACTGGTCGGAGTGGCCCAGCACCGCGTGGTCGCGGTGCACGCCGCCCTCCAGGGCGCCGCAGCCGGTGCCGGGCTCCCGCTTGTTGCAGGGCTTGGACACGTCCTGGAAGTAGGGGCAGCGGGTGCGCTGCAGCAGGTTGCCGCCCGTGGTGGCGGCGTTGCGCAACTGCCCCGAGGCGCCGGCCAGCAGCGCCTGGGACAGGGCGGGGTAGCGGTCGCGCACGGCGGGGTGAGCCGCGAGGTCGCTGTTGCGGACCGTCGCCCCGGCCCGCAGCGAGCCGTCCGGCAGCTCCTCCACCGTGTCCAGGGGCAGCCGGGACACGTCGACGAGCGCGGCCGGCCTCTCCACGCCGAGTTTCATCAGGTCGACGAGGTTGGTGCCGCCGCCGAGGTAGCGGGCACCGGGATGGGAGGCGAACGCGTCGGTGGCCTCCTCGACGCTGCCCGCGCGGACGTAGGCGAAGGACTTCACGGGATCACGTCCTCGACCGCGTCGGCGATGCGCGGATACGCACCGCACCGGCACAGGTTGCCGCTCAGCCGCTCCCGGATCTCCTCCCGGCCCAGCGCGACCGGCTCACCGGACGGCGTCGCCGGGTCGGTGACGTGGGACGGGTGTCCCGCCGCGGCCTCGGCGAGCGCGCCGACCGCGGAGCAGATCTGGCCCGGCGTGCAGTACCCGCACTGGAAGGCGTCCCGGTCCAGGAAGGCGCGCTGCACCGGGTGCAGTTCCTCGCCGTCCCCGGCGAGCCCCTCCACGGTGGTGATCTCGCAGCCGTCCAGGGCGACCGCGAACAGCAGGCAGCTGTTGACGCGCCGCCCGTCGACCAGGACCGTGCACGCGCCGCACTGCCCGTGGTCGCACCCCTTCTTGGCGCCCGCGAGCCCGAGGTCCTCCCTCAGCAGGTCCAGCAGGACGCGGCGGTGGTCGACGACGAGGGTGTGCGGTTTGCCGTTGACGCGGAGCGTGGTCTCCGAACGGGAGGACTCCGGTGGGCGGAAAGCGGGGGCGCTCTCGTGCTGGCTGTCCATGGCGTCGCTGACCTTCCGGGACGGGCCGTGCTCCTGTTCCGTCCGCGTATCCACCTCGGGCCGGATGACACGTGAGGGTGCCCTCAGCGGGACCCTGGGGTGACGTGATGACCACCCGATCCGGAGACCGCACGGAACCGGCGCACATCGTGCGCGACGCCTACGAGGCGCCGGCGGCCGTGGTCCGCCCGCTCGGGGAGGAGGAGTCGTGGCTGCTGACCGGCTGCACCGGGTGGGCGGTGCGCGACCTGATGTTCCCCTTCCTCGCCGCCGCCCGGCGGGCCCTGGTGGCCCTGCACACCCCGGCCGCCGCCCCGCCCGACCGGGACGCCGTCACCTACTGGAGGGACTGGGCGCCGGACCCCGTCGGCGCGGCCCACGGGCGACGTCACAACTTGCCGCGAGCATGTTCCTCGAATTCGTGCAGCTCAAGGACGCGTGCCTGGAGACCGTGGCCGCCGCCGCCGCGCGGGCCGCGGGCACGGCCGCGCCGGACCGCCCGGTGAGCGCCCGGGGCCACGTCCTGACCGCCGGAGACCTCATGATCACCCTGGCCGTCGAGGCGACCGTCCACCATCTAGACCTGACCGTCGGCCTGCCCGCCGCCCCCGGCCCGTCACCGGCCGGACTGACTGCGGTCCGCGCCACTCCGGACGGCCTCCTGGGCCACCCGGTGCCGTGCGCCCGGGGGCGACGAGCACTACGCCCGCGCGGCCACCGGACGCACCCCGCTGACCGCCACCGAACGGCGGGCCCCGGGAACGGACCCGGACCGCTTCCCGCTCGGTCCGGTCCCGGGCGGTGTGGTCAGGCGTCGGTTCCGGGGGCTTCGGGGGGTGCTCCGGGGTCGTTGCGGGGTGCGGGTCAGTCCGTGCAGGGGGTGCCGGTGGCTTGGCGGGTGGTGGCCGGTGGGGGTCGGCCGGTGCGTCCGTCGTCCGGGTGGCGTCCTCGGTCGGGTCTCGGGTGGTGTGGTCAGGCGTCGGTTCGGGGGGCTTCGGCGCCTGTTTGTCCGTCGGTGTCGGGGCGGGGGGTTCGGGTGGTGCCCCGGAGTCGTTGCAGGGTGCGGGTCAGTCCGCGCAGAGGGGACGCCGGTTGCTCGGCCGGCGGTGGTCCGGCGGGGGCGGCGCCCGCGGACTCCCGGTACACGGCGAGGGCCTCGGCCGCCCGTTCCGCCGCCTCCCGGTACAGGTCGCGGGACTGGGTCATGGCCTCGAGCGCCTCGGCGTACATCGCCACCAGCTTGCGCTCGCGTTCCAGTTCCTCCTCCAGCGTCAGCAGCCGCCACTCCTCCCGCAGCGAGCGGAGGGCCTCCACCGCGTCGTCGGGCAACGGCCTGTCCAGCGCGTCGAAGGCCGTCACCGCCGAGATCAGCGCGGTGGGCTCCGAGCCGTCCAGGAAGACGGTGCGGACGGAGAAGTCGCCGGCGGCGTAGCCGGCCGGGGCAGGGGTGCCGGGCAGTACCACGGCGCCGCCGCGCGGGACCTGGACGCCGAAGTCCCCCAGGGCCCAGTTCACCACTCGCAGCTGCTGCGGCGCGGCGCGGTGCTCGACCACCCGGTGCCGCAGACCGGGCGGCAGCCACTGGACGAGGGGAACCCGGCCGCGGTGGTCCGGCGTCATCGCCTCGTGCACCACCACGTGGATGTTCCACGGACTGCGCCCGGCCTCCTTGAGCAGCCTGCGTACGGCCTTGTCGTCGTCCGGCAGGGTGTTGACGCCCCGCAGCCGCAGTCCCGTGGCGGCGTCCCGGTCCCACGTGACGTCCGGGTCGTCCGGCCAGAACACGGTGGCGGGAGAGGGCCAGGCCGGGTCCCAGGCGTCCTCGGCCTCCGCGAGCAGCGTCCACTCCTGCCCGCCCGCCGAGGCCGGCTCCAGGATCAGCCTGGCCCGCACGGTCACGGCCCCGGGAGCCTTCCAGCGCGCTTCGAGGATCCGCGGGCCGGGCGCCCCGGCGCCCTCGGACCCGGCCGCCGGCTCGTCGGGCGGCTCCAGGAAGTCGTCGATGACGTGGTCGTCCTTGAGCCGGCGCAGTGTCTGCCGGACGGTGTCCTCGGCGGCGGAGCCGACATGGCGGCCGCGAGCGGCCCACAGCGTGGGCGGAAACGTGGGGCGGGCGGTGGGAGAGGTCGGCATGGGTCCATCGGGCAGCAGGGGCAAGGACGTAGGCAAGTATTGTCGCCGCAGGTCAGCCGAGAGCACCGGGGGTCCGCCGACCGGGCGTGCCGCGACGCGGCGCACGGTGCGGCCGGCCGGGGCACGGGTGCGTGGTGGGCGAGGGTGGGCAGGAGCAGGCAGACCGACCGTACGGCATGAGAAGGAGCGACCTGATGAACCTCGACCTCGGCGGACGAACCGCACTGGTGACGGGCTCCTCGCAGGGCATCGGGGCGGCCATCGCCGCCGGGCTGGCCCGCGCCGGCGCCACCGTGGGCGTCAACGGGCGCGACGCCGGCCGCCTGGAGGAGAGCGTCGGGAGACTGCGAGACGAGGTGCCCGACGGCGTGTTCGTGCCGGTCGCGGCCGACCTCGGCACCGAGGAGGGCGCCGCGCGGGCCGTGGAGGCGCTGCCCGACGTGGACGTCCTCGTGAACAACCTCGGCGTCTTCGGCGCCGCCCCCGCGCTGGAGATCAGCGACGACGAGTGGCGCCGCTACTTCGAGATCAACGTCCTCGCCGGGGTCAGGCTGACGCGCGCCCATCTCCCCCGGATGAGGGACCGCGGCTGGGGCCGGGTGCTGTACATCGCGAGTGACTCGGCCGTCGTGATCCCCGCCGAGATGATCCACTACGGAGTCTCCAAGACGGCCCTGCTCGGGGTCGGCCGCGGCTTCGCGAAGGAGGCGGCGGGCAGCGGGGTCACGGTGAACTGCGTCATCGCGGGCCCCACCCACACCGAGGGCGTCGAGGACTTCGTGTACCAGCTCGTCGACCGCGACCTGCCCTGGGACGAGGCGCAGCGCGTCTTCATGCGCGAGCACCGGCCGCAGTCGCTGCTCCAGCGGCTGATCGAACCGGAGGAGATCGCCAACCTGGTGGTGTACCTCAGCTCCCCGCTCGCCTCCGCGACCACCGGCGCCGCCGTCCGGGTCGACGGCGGATACGTCGACTCGATCCTGCCGTAGCGTCCCTCCGGGGCCGCCGGTCCCCCCAGTGCCCCCGGGCCTCATTCGTCCCCGGCCGCGCGTCGCCGGTCCGCCTCCTTCCAGGCCCGTGTGTCGCGCGGCTCCACGTACGGCTCCTCCTCGGGCGGGTGGCCGCCGTCGATGACCCGCTGGCGGGCCAGCTCCGCGTCGAACTCCAGGCCGAGCAGGATCGCCAGGTTGGTCACCCACAGCCAGACGAGGAAGATGATCACACCGGCCAGGGTGCCGTACGTCTTGTTGTACGAGCCGAAGTTGGCCACGTAGAAGGCGAACCCGGCGGAGGCGAGCAGCCAGATCACCAGCGCGACCAGGCTGCCGGGGGAGACCCACTTGAAGCCCTTGACCCGGGCGTTGGGCGCGGCCCAGTAGAGGATCGCGATCATGGAGGTGACCAGCAGGACCAGCACCGGCCACTTGGCGATCGACCACACCGTCAGAGCGGTGTCGCCCACCCCGAGCGCGGTGCCCGCCTGCTGGGCCAGGCTCCCGGTGAAGACCACGATGAGCGCGCTGACCACCGCGAGCACCAGCAGCACCACGGTCAGGACCACCCGCAGCGGCAGCACCTTCCACACCGGGCGCCCCTCGGGCATGTCGTAGACCGCGTTGGCGGAGCGGATGAACGCGGCCACGTACCCGGACGCCGACCAGACGGCACCCACCAGGCCGACCACCGCCAGCACGGAGCCCAGGCCCGCCTTGGCCTGCAACTGCTCCACCGCGTCCGTGATCACGTCCCGGGCGGAACCCGGCGCGAGCTTGCGCACATTGTCCAGGACCTCCTGGGTGGCGGATTCGCCGGCGATGCCGAGCAGGGACACCAGCACCAGAAGGGCCGGGAACAGCGCCAGGATCCCGTAGTAGGTCAGGGCGGCGGCGCGGTCGGTCAGCTCGTCGTCCTTGAACTCGGCGACCACGCGCCGCAGCAGCGCGGACCACGAACGTTTCGGCAGCTCGGTGGGGGATTCCGGGGCGGCCTCCTCGGTGGCGGCATCCGGACCGTAGTCCTCGTCCGTCCGCTCCTCGGCCGGTTCACCGGCCGCTTCGTCGGCCGGTGCGTCCTTCGTGTGTTTCCCGCGACGGGAGAGATGCAGTCGGGCCATGACCTTCGGGTTGCCCGTCTCGGCGCAGACACGCTCCGCCGCCCGCACCCCGGCTCCCGGACCGGGCCGAACACCGCAGTATGCCGCAGCGCGCGCACGTTCCTCTGGAAAATGCCAAAGCGCTCACCGGATGCGTGCACTTTCCGTAGTGTCGTCGTCACGTTCGCGGTACAGCCGTGCAGGGGAGGGGATCCGGCGTGCCCGGAATCGACGAGAGTCTGCTGGAAGCCATGCGGCTGCCCGGCGCGCGCGGCGCGTCGCTGGTCGACTGGATCAGCGGGCTCGCTCTCGGCGCCGTCGGCGAGGCACCGGGCGGCGACTGGGAGGCGACGGCCGCGGAGACGGCCGAGCTGGGCCGGCACGTCGCCGAGAGCGGCTCCCTGGCGGCGGGCGGTACGGGAGGCGGCGGGGAGCCCGGCAAGGAACCCCCGGTGGAGGACCTGATCGCCACCACCGGCGACGCCTACCACCTGCTCAGATTCGTCAGCACCCCGTTCGACAGCACCGTCTTCCTGCACCTGTGGCTCGACCGCAACGACGGAAACCTCGCCCTGGCCCGCATCCGGCTGGCCGAGATGGCCGACCGGCTGGTGCTCGGATGACCCGGGTGACGACCACCTGGACCGCGCACGAGACGACGGCGGACGCCCTCGGCGCCCTCGCGCGCGAAGGAGCGACCGGCGCCCTGTCGGGCGAGCGCGGCATCGTCTACCTCAAGGCGGGCCGCGTCGTGCACGTCGAGTCGGCCTTCACCCCCGACCTCGGCGCACTGCTCACCCGCAGCGGCGCGGTCCCGACGGACGGCTGGTGGGAGGCGGTCGACCGGGGCGGCACACAGCACCGGGTCGGCCACCGGCTCGTGGACGGCGGCAGCCTCGCCGCCGGCGCGCTGGAGGTCTGTCACCTGGGCGCGCTGTTCGACGCCGCGTACTTCGTCCTGGCCCACGACACACGCGCGCAGCGCTTCCGGCCGGGCGCGGTGCACTGGCTCGGCGCGGTCCGTTCCGTGCCGGTGGACGTCGTGGTGCGCGAGTCCGGACGCCGGCGCGCCCTGCTGGACCGCATCTGGCCCGACCCCGCCATCGACACCCTCCCGCTGACCCGGGTGCCGGGCACCGGCTCCGCCGCCCTGCCCGCGCGACGCGGCCGCACCCTGACGCAGGTCGACGGCGTCCGCACCGCCGCCCAGATCGCCTCGGCGCTCGCCTGCCGCACCTACCACACCCTGGTCGAGCTGCGCCGCCTGGCCGCCGACGGCCTCGTCCGCGCGGCACCGCCCGCCGCCCGGCCCCCGCAGCCCGGACCGGAACCGCGGGCCCTCGTGTGGGACGACCCCGACACGGCCCTGCTGCGACGGCTTCGAGACGCCTTGGAGGCCCTGTGATCCGCGCGCGCCGCAGGCGCGACGAAAGGAGACTGCTCATGGCCGTCGAGAGCGACGTCCTGGACGAACTGCACCGGCTGCGCAACCGCGTCCCCCAGCTGACGGGGTCGCTCGCGGCCACCGTGGACGGACTCGTCCTGGCCCACGACGCGCCGGGCACCGAGCCCGAGGGACTCGCCGCGCTCACCGCGGCCGCCCTCGGTGTCGCGCACCGCATGGCCGAGGCCACCGCGCGCGGCGGCTTCCGCGAACTGCTGCTGCGCGGGGCCGACGGCTACGTCGCCACGTACGCCGCCGGTCCTGCCGCCGTGCTCACCCTGCTCGCCGACGGCCGGGTCAACGTGGGCCGGCTGCACCTGGAGGGCCGGCGCAGCGGCGCGCGGATCGGGGAGCTGGTCGCCGCCGGTCTCGGACCGGAACGCGGGCGCCCCCAGGCCGCCGAACCCGTCACGGCGCTCCCCGCCCAGACGGCCCGCCCCATCGGCACCCTCCCGGTGCGCACCCCGCAGCGCCCCGCCCACGAGCCCACCCCCCAGGCCGGCGGCCACCACCGGCCGACCTGAACCACCGATCGCGTACCGATCGCACACCGATCACGTCCGGAAAGGAAACCACCATGGCCAACCTGGAGACCTCGCTCAAGGAATGCCTCAGCTCCATCGACGGAGCGACCGCCGTCGCGCTGGTCGACTACACCAGCGGAATGGCGCTCGGCACCCTGGGCGGCGGCAAGGACTTCAACCTGGAAGTCGCCGCCGCGGGCAACACCGACGTCGTGCGGTCCAAACTGCGCACGATGGAGCACCTCGGTCTCAAGGACGAGATCGAGGACATCCTGATCACGCTGAACACCCAGTACCACATGATCCGCCTGCTCAAGGGCCGCGGCGGCAACGGGCTGTTCCTCTACCTGGTGCTGGACGCCAACCGCGCCAACCTGGCGATGGCCCGCCACCAGCTGCGCCGCATCGAGGGCGAACTGGAGGTCTGAACCCGGCCCCGCGTCCGCCCGTCCCGGCCCCGCCGGGACACGTCCGCCACCGGCCGCCCCGCAAGGAGCGGCCGGTGCCGGACACCACGGCTCAGGCGCCGCTCTCCCGGAGCATGTCCTCGCGCTCGACGTACTTCACGCGCTCACGGCCCTGCGGCTCGCCCTGCGCCCTCTCCGCTGCGTCGAGCCTGTACCAGCCGTCCCAGGTGGTGAAGCGGACGTTCCGCTCGGTGAGGAAGGCGTCCACCGCTTCCGGAGCGGGCGAGGCGGGCGTCTGGAGACGGCCGTTCGCGTAGTCGTCCAGCAGGTTCGACACCGTCTCGTTGGCGTCGCCCTTGGTGTGGCCGATCAGTCCGACCGGCCCGCGCCGGATCCAGCCGGTGACGTACGTCGACTGCAGGTGCTCGCCGGACTCCTGGACGACCCGGCCGCCCACGTCCGGGACCGTGCCCGAGTCGAGGTCCCAGGGCAGCTTGGGCAGCTGGTCGGAGAGGTAGCCGACCGCCCGGTAGACGGCCTGGACGTCCCAGTCCTTGAACTCGCCGGTGCCCTTGACGTTGCCCGTGCCGTCCAGCTCGGTGCGCTCGGTGCGCAGACCGACCACCTTGCCGTCCTCGCCGAGGATCTCCGAGGGCGACTCGAAGAAGTGCAGGAACAGCTTGTGCGGCCGGTCGCCGACGTCGCGGATCGCCCAGTTCTCCAGGGTCTTGGCGACCATGTCGGCCTGCTTGTTGCCGCGCCGGGTCGCGATCGAGCCCTCGTCGTAGTCGATGTCCTCGGGGTCGACGATCACCTCGATGTTGGGGGAGTGGTCCAGCTCCCGCAGCTCCATCGGGCTGAACTTCGCCTGCGCCGGGCCCCGGCGGCCGAAGACGTGGACCTCCAGCGCCTTGTTGGCCTTCAGGCCCTCGTACACGTTCGGCGGGATCTCGGTGGGCAGCAGCTCGTCGGCGGTCTTGGCGAGGACGCGCGCGATGTCCAGGGCGACGTTGCCCACGCCCAGGACGGCGACCTTCTCCGCCTCCAGCGGCCAGCTGCGCGGGAAGTCGGGGTGTCCGTCGTACCAGGCGACGAAGTCCGCCGCGCCGTACGAGCCGTCCAGGTCGGCGCCGGGGACGGACAGGGTCCGGTCCGCCGTGGCGCCGGTGGCGAAGATCACACCGTCGTAGAAGGCGCGCAGATCGTCCAGGCTGATGTCGGTCGGGTAGTTCACGTTGCCGAAGAGGCGGATCTGCGGCTTGTCGAGCACCTGGTGCAGGGCCGTGATGATGCCCTTGATGCGCGGGTGGTCGGGCGCGACGCCGTACCGGATGAGTCCGAACGGGGCGGGCATGCGCTCGAAGATGTCGATGGAAACACCGGGGTCGGCGGCCACTTCGGACTTGAGCAGGGCGTCAGCGGCGTAGATCCCGGCCGGGCCGGATCCGACGATGGCCACCCGCAGTGGGCGTGGCATGTTCAGGTTCCCTTCGAGCGGTGACAGATCGACTCTCGGGGAAGCCTAAGCTAAGGCAAGCCTAAGTCGGTACACGGGTCCGGTCTATGAGGTCATAAGCACACCTTATGGCATCTCATGGTTCAGGTTTGGGGGTCTCGTTCGGTGGGCCGGTGGGCCGGTGGGGGCACGGGACCCGGCCCGGTGTTTGAAGCGCCGGTCACGGGTGACGCAGGCGTGGGGCGAAGTGGCGCGTCCCGTGCAGCCTCACGAGGGGAGCCCGTGTGCAGCGTCCGGACGACGAACTCGATCCCAACCGGTGGCGGGCCCTCTGGGTCACCCTGGTCGCCGGTTTCATGACCCTGCTGGACGTGACGATCGTCGCCGTGGCCCTGCCCTCCATGCAGCAGGGGCTGCACACCTCGCCCGCGGCCGTGCAGTGGGTCGTCTCCGGGTACGCGCTGGCGTTCGCCCTGACCCTGGTGACCGCGGGACGGATCGGCGACGCGTTCGGCAGGCGCCGCGTCTTCCTCGTCGCCCTGGCCGCCTTCGTACTGTTCAGCGCCGCCGCCGGGGCCGCGCCCGGCATCGAGCTGCTGGTCGCCGCCCGGCTCGCCCAGGGGGTCGCCGCGGGCAGCCTGGCGCCGCAGAACTCGGCCCTCATCCAGCAGCTGTTCCGGGGCGCGGAACGCGGACGCGCCTTCGGACTCTTCGGCGCCACCGTCGGGGTCTCCAGCGCCGTGGGACCGGTCGTCGGCGGTCTGATCCTGGCGCTGGCGGGGCCCGAGGGCTGGCGGTGGATCTTCTACGTCAACGTGCCGGTCGGCCTGCTCGCACTGCTGCTCGGCTTCCGTCTGCTGCCCCGGGTGGCGCCCGGCGGCCGGGGACGGCTCGATCCCTTGGGCGTGGCGCTCCTCGGCGCGGGCATCCTGGCACTGATGCTGCCGCTGGTCCTCGCCGAGGGCGGCGGCCTGACCAAGGTGTGGTGGCTGTTCCCGGCCGGGGCGCTGGTCCTGGCCGCCTTCGCGCGGTGGGAGCGCCGCGTCGCCCGCCGGGGCGGCCAGCCGCTCCTGGAACCGGGACTGCTCACCGAGACCCGCGGCTACGCCACCGGCGCCGGGCTGGGGGCCCTGTACTTCGTCGGGTTCAGCGGGGTGTGGCTCGTCTTCGCGCTCTTCTTCCAGAACGGGCTGGGCTACTCACCCCTCATGTCCGGCCTCGCGGTGACCCCGTTCGCCGTGGGCTCGGCCGTCGCCGCGGCCGTGGCGGGCCGGCTGGTGGAACGGCTGGGGCGGCTGCTGACCGTCTGGGGGCTGATCGCCGTCATGGTGGGGCTCGGTACGACCGCGCTGCTGCTCTGGCTGGCGCCCTCCGGTCCGGCCGCCTGGCTCGCCGCACCGGCCCTGCTGCTCGGCGGACTCGGCAGCGGCTGCGTGATCTCCCCGAACATCACCATGACCCTCCGCGACGTGCCGGTGCGGATGGCGGGCGCGGCCGGGGGCGCCCTGCAGACGGGCCAGCGGCTGGGCGGCGCCGTGGGCACCGCCGCACTGCCGGGGCTCTTCTACCTGACGCTGAACTCCACCCACGACGACTACCACGAGGCCGTGGCCCTCTCGGTCGGCACCGGTGTCGCCGCCATGCTGTGCGCGCTGACCGTCGCGGTCCGCGACTGGCGCCGGGACCGCCCCGGCGAGGACCGCGGCTGCCCGCCGGAGACGTCCCACAGTCACACCCACGCCGGTCAGAACTGACCCACCGCCGGCTCCCCGGCGCTCAGCGGCGCTTGCCGAACCTGCGCAGCATCTCCTGGGCCTGCGCGCGGCGGCGCGGGTCCGAGGCGGTCCGGCGCACCTGCTCGGCCGCCCGGCGGCCCTGCGGGCTGCGCGCGAACTGCTTGATCCGGTCCAGTACTCCGGCCATGACGTTCCTCCGAGTCGACGACGTACTGCCTCGCCGGTGCTCGTACCCCGGCGCCCCGCCGGACACCCCTGCCGGGCATTCGTACGTTTGGAGCGGCCGCACCGGGCGACCCGCTGGACAGGACATCGCAAGCGAACGCCGAGAGGTGAAGCACTGTGGCCGGCAATCAGAAGTCCAAGGCCAAGATGGAGCAGGCCAAGGGGAAGGCCAAGGAAGCGGTCGGCCGGGCCGTCGGCAACGAGAGGATGACGGCCGAGGGCCGTGCCGCGCAGTCCAAGGGCGACGCGCGGCAGGCCAAGGAGAAGGGCAAGGACGCGTTCCGGCACTGACACCGGTACGCATCGGGCGGCACACGGGCCGCGGAACCCGGCACACGGCCGGTTCCGCGGCCCGCGTCGTGCCCGGCGGCCCCGGGACAGGACGCCACGGCCTCACCGGGGCCCCGGGTCAGCCGATGTGGTAGGCGTCCCCGTACACGTGCCAGTCCAGCGGCGGCTCGAGGTCCAGGTTGCCCTCGTCCAGGAAGACGCGCTGGGCCGTGTCCACCCGGCTGGTGTCGCTGTGCGCCTCCTCCTGCTTCATGGCCCACACCCGCTCGTCCAGGAAGGCGTGCAGGTAGGCCACCTCGTCCCCGCCCTGGGCCGGCGGCCGGGCCCGGCCCAGGGCGCGTTCGCGGATGCTGCCGAAGCTCAGCGGGTCGCCGCCGTCGCCGTGCATGACGATCGCGTCGTAGTACGCGAACTGCCCCAGCGTCCGCAGCCCGTCCTCCTTGCCGCGGCGTACGGCCGGGTCGAAGTAGACGCGGTCGCGTTCGTCGTCCTGCGCCCGGCGGAACTCCGGGTCCCCGTCGGCGGCCCCGCGCCAGTCGTCCGGGAAGCCGGGGTCGAGTCCCTCGTGCGAGTCGGAGCCGTCCACCCGGCGCAGCGCCGGCAGATAGGGCGCGAGGACGTTTCCGGGACTGCGCTCGGCGTACAGCTCGACCAGGTCGAGCATGTCGCCGGTGCCGGAGCAGAAACCGATGACGCCCGCGGTGTAGCCGCGGCCGTCACCGATGTCCTCGATGTACCGGTACTGGGCCTTCCAGTCGAGCGAGGAGTTCTCCGCGCTCGACACCAGTTGCATGGCGATCTCCTTCTTCGCCGGGTCGTCGAGCCCCGTCGCGCGAGCGGACGCCGCCGCGGCCCGCGAGGGGGTGAGGAGAGGGACTGCCGCCAGGGATGCGCATGCCATGGCGATCACGGTACGGCGCGAAGGGCCTGCGGGGAGCGCCGGGTGGGGGGAGGGGTGCCTCACGGAATCTCCAGGTGTCGTGGGGGTCGGGAGTGCCGGGCACTGATAGGAAAGTTTCCTACCAGACAATCGGCGCGCTGGACACCCGTCCCGCACGAGATTGGTACGGACCGAGGGCGCCCGCGCGCCCGCGCCGGCTCGGGCGGGTGACCGCCCCCGCGCCCGTCAGGGCACCGGCTGCTCCGCCCAGATGACCTTGCCCGCCGGTGTGTAGCGGGTGCCCCAGCGCTCGGCGAGCTGCGCGACCAGGAACAGGCCGCGCCCGCCCTCGTCCGTCATGGCCGCGTAGCGCAGATGGGGCGAGGTGCTGCTGCTGTCGAACACCTCGCAGATCAGGCTGCGGTCGCGCAGCACCCGGACGTGGACGGTCTCGCCGCCGTACCGGATCGCGTTGGTGACCAGCTCGCTGAGGATCAGCTCTGTGGTGAACACCAGCTCGTCGAGACCCCACTCGCCGAGCCGCCGGGTGACCTGGGAACGCACTTCGCCGACCGCCGCCGGATCGCTCGGGACCTCCCACTCCGCGACCTGGTCCGGGCCCAGCGTCCGGGTGCGGGCGACCAGCAGGGCGATGTCGTCGCCCGGCCGGTCGGGGAGCCGGGCGTCCAGGACGGTCCGGCAGGTCTCCTCGGGCGTCTCGCCGGCCGTCTCCAGCGCGCGGCGCAAGTGCTCCAGACCGACGTCGATGTCGTGCACGCGGTCCTCGACCAGCCCGTCGGTGTACAGCACGAGCCGGCTGCCCTCCGCCAGTCGCAGTTCCGTCGTCTCGAACGGGAGGCCGCCCAGGCCCAGCGGGGGCCCCGCCGGCACCTCGGGGAACTCCACGGTGCCGTCGGGACGGATCAGGGCCGGCGGCGGATGGCCCGCCCGGGCGATCACACAGGAGCCGGCGACCGGGTCGTAGATCGCGTAGAGGCAGGTCGCGCCGGTCACCGGGGCGGTGTCGTCGGCTGCCTCGTCCTGGTCGATCCGCCCGACCAGCTCGTCGAGCAGCCCGAGCAGTTCGTCGGGCGGCAGGTCGAGGGCGGTGAAGTTGTGCACCGCCGTCCGCAGCCGGCCCATGGTGGCCGCGGCGTGCAGCCCGTGCCCCACGACGTCGCCGACCACGAGCGCGACCCTGGCCCCGGACAGCGGCAGCACGTCGAACCAGTCCCCGCCGACCCCCGCCTGCGCGGGCAGGTAGCGGTAGGCGACGTCCAGGGCGTTCTGGTCGGGCATCCTGCGGGGGAGCAGGCTGCGCTGGAGGGTCACCGCCATGCTGTGCTCGCGGGTGTAGCGGCGGGCGTTGTCGATGGAGACCGCGGCCCGCGCGACCAGTTCCTCGCCGAGCGCCAGCTCGTCCTCGTCGAACGGCTCGGGTTTGACCGAACGCCAGAAGCTCACCACCCCGAGCACCAGGGCGCCCGCGCGCAGCGGGACGGTGATCAGCGAGTGGACGCCGTACTCCACCACCTGGGCCGAGCGCTCGAAGTCCTGCGCCTGCCAGCCGGGGGCCTCCCCGAGGCGGGGCTCCAGGACCGCCCGGCCGGTGAGCAGGGTGCGGCCCTGCGGGGATGAGTCCACGTAGCGGATCCGCCGGCCCACCGGATAGAGCGGGACCTCCTCGCTGATGCCGCTGAGCGCGGTGCGGCGCAGCGGCGTCGCACTGTCCGGCTGACCGCCGGCCAGCACGGTGTCGAACAGGTCCACGGTGACGTAGTCCGCGAACCGGGGCACGGCCAGCTCGCCCAGTTCCTCGGCGGTGCGGGTGACGTCCAGGCTCGTGCCGATGCCGACTCCGGCCGCGTACAGGATGTCCAGGCGCTCCCGGGCGGTCTCGGCCCGGCCGGACAGGGCCCGCAGCTCGGTGGAGTCGCGCAGCGTCGCGACGCTGCCGGCCGGACCGCCCCGTACGTCCGTGGGCCGCAGGTTGATGGCCAGCAGCCGGTCCTTGACCAGGTGCACCTCGTCGGTGGCGGCCTGGCCGGAGGCCAGCAGCTCCGCCAGGTCGGACGGCAGTCCGAGCGCGCTGACGTGCCGTCCCTCGGCGTCGGCGGGCAGGTCGAGCAGGCGCCGCGCCTCGTCGTTGGCGAGCAGCAGCCTGCCCTCGCCGCCGACGATGAGCACCCCTTCGCGGACGCTGTGCAGGACCGCGTCGTGGTGTTCGTACATCCGGGTCATCTCGTGCGGCCCCAGGCCGTGCGTCTGCCGCAGCAGCCGTCGGCTCACCAGGGCTGTGCCGCCCGTCGCCAGGGCCAGTCCGACGGCCGCCGCGCTCAGCACGAGGGGCAGCTGGCGGTCGGCGACGCCGCCCACGTTCTCCGTGGTGATGCCGGCCGAGACCAGGCCCACCACCTTCCCGCCGGGGGCCTTCACTGGCACGACCGCCTGGACCAGCGGGCCGATGGTGCCCTCGATCTCCTCGGTCACCGTCTTCCCGGCCAGCGCGGGGGCGATGTTCCCGACGAACTTCTTGCCGATGCGGTCCGGCTTGGGGTGGGTGTAGCGGATGCCCTCGTTGTTGGTGACGACCACGAAGTCCACGTCCGTGGCCTTGCGCACCGCCTCGGCGCGCGGCTGGAGCACCGCCGTGGGATCGGGGCTGCGCAGCGCCTCCACGATGCCGGGGGAGTTGGCGAACGTCTCGGCCACGGAGACGGACCGGTTGCGGGCCTCCACCGTGCTGTCGTGCCGCACCTGGAGCACCAGCGCGACCGCCGCGGCCACCACCAGGAACAGCACGATGACCACGTTCATCACGAAGACCTGGCCGGCCACGCTGCGTCCGGACAGCGCCGAGCGCAGCGCCGAGGCGGACCGCCCCGCGTCCGCTCCCCGCCGTGACCGGTCCGCGTCCTGCCGGTGTCGGGCGTGCGGGCCGCCGGGACGACGGGGTGACCGTTCTCCCGATCGACCCATCAGTCGGACCATGTGCTCATGTCTACACTGCCGGGCCCGGAGAGGCGAGGGGCACTCCCCGTGACACGGGGGGCCGCCGGACGGGTGCCGGGGGTGTTCGAGCCGGGAGTCCGCGGGCCGGGTCCGCCTCTCGTCACCGGGAGCTCCCGGGGCGGGCACGGCGGGTGGCGAGCAGCAGCGCGATGTCGTCGGGGCGGTCCGCGGTGTGGCGGGCGGTCACGACGATCCGGTCCGCGACCCCCGCCAGCGAACGGCTCCCCGGCCGCGCCGCGGGCGCTCCGGCCCGGGCCAGCGCGAGGCGCAGGGCGGTGATCCCGTCGTCGATGTCGGTGCCGGGCCGCTCCACGAGGCCGTCCGTGTAGAGGGCGAGGACGGCACCGGGCTCGACCTCGAACTCGGTCAGCGGATAGGGCGCGCCCGGGTCCACCCCGAGCACGACCCCGCCGGGCAGGTCGAGGGCCTCGGTGCGTCCGTCCGGGTGGCGCAGCAGCGGGGGCGGGTGTCCCGCGCGGGCCGCACAGGCCCGTCCGGTGGCCGGGTCGAGCCGGATGTAGCAGCAGCTCGCGAACAGGCCCGGGTCCAGATCGGCGAGCAGCCGGTTGACGCCGCTCATCACCTCGTCGGGCGGACGGCCACCGAGGGCGAAGGCGCGCACGGCGCTGCGCAGTTGCCCCATCGTGGCCGCGGCCTGCACCCCGTGCCCCTGCACGTCCCCGATGACGAGTGCCATGCTCTCCCCGGAGGCCACCACGTCGTACCAGTCCCCGCCCACCTCCATGCCCTGGGTGCCGGGCAGATAGCGGCCCGCCGTCTCGAGGAGCGGGTGCGCGGGCAGCCGCCGGGGCAGCAGCACCTCCTGCAGCCCGCGGGCGAGCGCGGTCTCGGACTCGTAGCGCCGGGCCTTCTCCATGGCGTGGGCGATGAGCCCGGCGAGGGCGGTGAGCACCGTGCGCTCCTCGGTGCTGAAGCCCCGCGACCGTTCGAAGCCGAGGATGCAGGAGCCGACCGGGCGCCCGGAGGCGATCAGCGGCAGGAAGGCGCGGGCGCCCTCGGTGGCGTCCAGCGGGATGCCCGGATACGCGGCGGCCAGTGCCTGCATCGTGTCGAAGAACAGCGGCCGGCCGCTGGTCAGCGTCTCCACCCCGGGCAGTCGGGCGTCCAGCGGCACCCCTTCGAAGGGCGCGAGGAAGCCGGGCGGGAAGCCCGTCTCCCACGCCAGGTGCAGATGGCGGTCCTGGAGCAGGTAGATGGCGAGCCGGCGGCCGCCGAACGCCGACAGCAGCTCCCGTACGACCACGGCGGACACCTGGCGGGCGGTGACCGCCTCGGTGAGGGCCACGGCCAGGACGATGGGGCGGTACTTCGGTGCCGTCGTGGCGATCGGCGGTGCCGGGTCGCCCGCCTCGGGACCGGAGGCCGGATCGGACCCGCCGCGTTCCGGCCCGCCGTGCTCGGGGGTGAGACCGGGGGACGCGTCGGCCACCCGGTTGGCCGGGCGGAGGGTGGCCGTCAGGAAGTCCGGCCCGGGGTACACGCGGACGGCGAGCCAGTCACCCTCGTAGGGCTGCGGCGTGGTGCCGCGGCAGGCGTCGGGCGGTCGCCGGACGTGGAAGCGGACCGGCTCCGGCGAGAGCAGGGCGCCGCGCAGGTGGTCCTCGTAGGCGGCCTGGTCCAGCCAGGGCAGGGCCTCCCACAGCGAGCGGCCGAGCAGCCCCGCCCGCGGCCCGCCCAGCAGCCGGGCGGCGCGGGGGTTGGCGTAGACGACGGTGCCGAGGCGGTCCACGCACATGACGCCCTCCGGCAGCAGGTCGGCCGCCGCGTCGGCCACGGCGCCGTCGAAGGCGTCGCGCACGGCGCCGCGCACCGGCCCGCCGACGAGCGGTGCGGACCGGGGCCGCCACAGCTCCACCAGGCGCAGCGCACCGTCCGCGGTGTGCACGTGCAGGGGAAGCGGGGGCGGACTGCCCGCGGCGGCGTCCCGCAGCGCCGCGGCGATCCGGTGCCCGTCCTCGGGGGCCAGGACGCCGGTGAGCGCCCCGAGCGCCGTCGGGGTGCCGGCGACCTCGGCCGCGACGCCGAGCAGGGCGCACAACGGCTCGTCGAGGGTGACGGTGCCGGAGTCCGGCTCCCAGCCGAAACTTCCGGCGCGCCGCGGATGCCGCCTTGAAGCGGGCGGCCGCACACACAGCGGCCCGCCCTCCCAGGCGACCGGCGGCGCGTCACCACCCGCCTCCAGCCGCTCCAGGGCCGCGCCCAGGTCCTGCGCCAGGCCGGCCACCAGGTCCGCGCCCTCCAGTACGTCGGCGGCGTGCGGGGCGGGGGGACACAGCACGGTCAGGACGCCGTAGGTGCGGCTCGCGCCGGCGACGGGCACGTACAGGGACCCGAAGGGGAACGGCAGACCGGCCGCGAACTGCGGATAGCGGCGCATGGTCTCGGCGGCGTTGGGCAGCACCACGCGGACGCCCAGCCGGTAGGCGTCGGCGACCGGGAACGGGCTGTCGGCGTGCAGGCGCCACCAGGGGCGGAACAGCGGACCGGGCAGTCCGGCGAGGACGGCGAGCCGCAGCAGGCCCGGCGTGGGGGAGCGCAGGTACACGCCCCCCACACGGCCGCCGGCCGCGCCGATCGCCCGCGTGGAGGCGTCGATCAGCAGCGCCGTCAGCCGTCCGGGCGTCCGGGCGGTCCGCCCGGCGTTCTCGGCGCCTGTGCTCATCGGCCCCACCTCGTCCGTGCGCCGCCGCGCGGGTGACACGGCAAGAATGCGCCACCACCGACCGGTCGCGCACGTGGTCGGTGCGCACGGGTGAGCGTGACGCGGTGGTGACGGGGCGTTGACCTCGGGGACCGGAGTCCGTAATCTCCTCCGCGACATTCGGAAATCAGACCGAAACTTTCGGCCTCCCCCCGGGCGAACTTCGGCGGCTTCCGCCCTTCCGAACGGCCTCCGCACACCGATTCGAGGAACGGGATGACATGAGCATGACTGTGAGACGCCTGTCGAGAGCGGCCACCGCCGGTCTCGTGGCCGCGGCCGCGCTGACGGCCGCCGCGCACTCCGCCGAAGCCGCCGACTCGCTGGGGTCCGCGGCGGCCGGCCAGGGCCGCTACTTCGGCACCGCCGTGGCCGCGAACCACCTCGGCGAGGCCGACTACGCCGCCACGCTGGACCGCGAGTTCAGCTCGGTGACCCCCGAGAACGAGATGAAGTGGGACGCCACCGAGCCCAGCCGCGGAACCTTCACCCTCACCTCCGCCGACCGGATCGTGGACCACGCGCAGAGCCAGGGCATGGACGTGCGCGGCCACACCCTCGTCTGGCACTCCCAACTGCCCTCCTGGGTGGGCTCGCTGGGCGCCTCCGACCTGCGCACCGCCATGAAGGACCACATCAACGGGCTGATGGGCCACTACAAGGGCGAGATCCACAGCTGGGACGTGGTCAACGAGGCGTTCCAGGACGGCGGCAGCGGCGCCCGGCGCAGCTCGCCCTTCCAGGACAAGCTCGGCGACGGCTTCATCGAGGAGGCGTTCCGCGCCGCCCGCGCCGCCGACCCGGCCGCCAAGCTCTGCTACAACGACTACAACACCGACGGCGTCAACGCGAAGAGCAATGCCGTCTACGCCATGGTCGAGGACTTCAGGTCCCGCGGTGTGCCCATCGACTGCGTCGGCTTCCAGTCCCACTTCAACAGCAACTCGCCGGTCCCGTCCGACTACCGGCAAAACCTCCAGCGCTTCGCCGACCTCGGCGTGGACGTGCAGATCACGGAGCTGGACATCGAGGGCTCCGGCTCGGCGCAGGCCGCCAACTACACCAAGGTGGTCGAGGCCTGCCTCGCGGTCAGCCGCTGCACCGGCCTGACCGTCTGGGGCGTCACCGACAAGTACTCGTGGCGCAGCGGCGGCACCCCGCTGCTGTTCGACGGCGACTACGGCGAGAAGCCCGCCTACGACGCCGTCCTGTCCGCCCTCGGCGGCTCGGGCGAACCCGGCGGCCCCGGCGACCCGGGCGACCCCGGCGACCCGGGTGACGGCACCGCGAGTTGCACGGCCACGTACACCAGGACCGCGGACTGGAACAGCGGCTACAACGGTGAGGTCACCATCACCGCGGGCAGCGAGCCGATCGGCTCCTGGACCGCGACGGTCACCCTGCCCGCGCAGCAGTCCGTCTCCTCCCTCTGGAACGGCACGCCCACCTGGAGCGGCAACGTCATGACGGTACGGCCGAGTTGGAACGGCACCCTGGCCGCCGGCGCGTCGACCAGCTTCGGGTTCACCGTGGCGAAGAACGGCAGCGACGCCGCGCCCACGGTCGGCACCTGCACCGCCTCCTGACCCGTCGATCGGTCCACCGCATCCGGCGCCGCCCCGCCCCCGTCCAGCACGGGCCGGGGCGGCGCCGGCTGCCGTGAAGGCGGTGGGCACCTCCAAAAGACGGCGCGTCCGGCGGAAGTTGGGGCAAACGGATCGTCGCGAGCGCCCTGGTGCGTATCGTGAGAGCCGGGGACCTTCGCTCCCTCCACTCGGCCCCGGACCGGACGGTGAGGCTCGGTATGAATCCGGCGCACGGACCCGACACCGCGGACGGCTCCGTCGTATCCGCGGTGGTGGAGTTCAGGGGCGGGTCCGCGATGATCCCCGCCTCCAGGGACGTCGTGCACGGCTTCGCCGCGCGCCTCGCCGAGCGGGGCGTGACCCTGGCGGACACCTTCCTGGACGCCGCCCGGCTGGTCGCGAGCGAGCTGGTGACGAACGCGCTGCGGCACGCGCCCGGCCCCTGCAGGCTGGAGCTGACCCTGGTGGGCGACCGCGTGGAGATCGCGGTGTCGGACACCGGGGACGCGTTCCCCACCTTCCTGCCCCGCGACCCCGTGCGGGTCGGCAGGCACGGGCTGGAGATCGTGACGCGGCTGTGCGACGAGGTCATCACCAGGCCGCACGCGACGGGGAAGACGGTGTACGCACGCCTGCCGCTGACCTGACCCGGTCAGGCGGTCAGGGCCCGCTCCACGCTCGGGTAGCAGGGAATGAGCGCGTCGACGCCCACCAGCCGCAGCACGCGTTCGACGGCGTCGCGGGGTGCGGCGAGCCGGAACCAGACGCCGCGGGACTCGGCGGCCCGGTGCGCGGAGATCAGTACGTTGATGCCGCTGGAGTCCAGGAACCCCACCTCGCCGAAGTCCACCACCGTGCCCGGCGCCGACTCCACCGATGCCAGCAGGACCTCGCGCAGCTGACTGCTGCCGTCGAGATCGACCTCTCCGGCGAGGATCACGAGGCTGACGCCGTCGCCCGTGGTGGTGCGGGTGATCAGCAGCCGCTCCGGTAGCGCCGCTCCCTCGATCTCCGCCACGCTGACCTCACCTCTCGTGTGTGCCGCATGTGCCCGGCCGCCGTCGGTGGGTCGATGTTAAGGCTCTTCGCCGCCCGAGTGGACCACTTGGGCGGACCCGGAGCGCATCGGCCGGAGCGGTCGTGCCGGGTTCGACGCGCGCGACGGCGCTGCTCTGACTACGGTCGAGGTGTGGTGGCACACACATTCGAGGAGCTCGTGCACAAGCGGCGCGCGGCGGACCTGGCACAGCACCGGGTCGAGGAGCTGCGCGACTCGTACGGGCCGCCCACGCAGCATCAGTGGACCCCGCGGCAGTCCCACACCTACGAGACGGCCGTACGGGCCTGGCGCGACCTGGACCGGGACGCGCGGACCGCGATGTCGGAGTACGTCAAGGAGGGAGGCCGGTCCCGGCACAAGATCGAGGCGAAACTCCGCAGGGCCGTCCAGGAGGACGGCCGAAGTACCTGACCGGGCAGGCGCCCGTCCCCCCCCGGGTCGCCTGCCGCCCCGGCCGACTCCGCTCGGCCGCCCCGCCCGGCTCGGCGCCCCAGCCCGCGAGCCGGGCGGCCGCCGTGCGGACCCGCAGGCCCGGCGGGTCAGCCCCGGCCCGACGCGACCTCGCCGCTCCCGCCGCTCCCGCCGCTCCCGCCGATCTCGCCGACGAGGTCGCGTACGGCGTTCAGGGCCGCCGCACGGTCCTCGGGGACCAGCCCGATGCGGGTGCGCCGGTCGAGCAGGTCGGCCTCGTCGAGGGCGCCCTCGTGCCGCAGCGCCCACACCAGCTCGGCCCCGGTGACGGGGTGGTCCGGCAGTACGCGCCCGGCGAGGCGGGGATCGCGGGCGGCGAGGGCCTGGACGGCCGGGGCCTCGGTGCCGTAGCGGCGTACCAGACGGCGCGGCGCGCGCACTCCCACCAGGGTGTGCGGGGCGGCGGCGCCGACCAGGGGCAGCGCGGCGGTGGGCGACGGGCCGGCGGCGAGGCCGCGGGCGGCGACGGCGGCGTCCACGGCGTCCTCGGCCATGCGCCGGTAGGTCGTGAGCTTGCCGCCGACCACGGTGACCACGCCCTCGGACGAGGTCAGCACGGCGTGCCGGCGGGAGACGTCCGCGGTGCGGGGCCCGCCGCCGGACCGGTCCGACGGGGTGGTGTCGAGCAGGGGGCGCAGACCCGCGAAGGCGCCCACCACGTCCTCGCGGTGGACCGGCACGTCCAGCACCGAGCCGAGCACGTCGAGCAGGAAGCCGACGTCGGTCTCGGGCGCCTCGGGCACGTCCGGGACGTCCCCGTCCACGGGCTCGTCGGTGAGGCCCACGTAGACGCGGCCGTCGCCCTGGGGCAGGACGAGGACGAAGCGGTTGGTCTCGCCGGGGATCGGCACGTGCAGGCCCGCCGGGAGCGGACCGAGCTGCTCCGAGCGCAGGACGAGGTGGGTGCCGCGGGAGGGGCGGATCCGGATGCCGTCCACGAGGCCGTCGGCCCACACCCCGGAGGCGTTGACCACCGCGCGGGCGCGTATCACCCCCTCCTCGCCGGTCGGCTCGTCGCGCACGCGGGCCCCTGATCCGGTCAGCTCCAGTGCCCTGACCCGGGTCAGGATCCGTGCCCCGCGGGCCGCGGCCGTGCGGGCCAGCGCCGTCACCAGGCGGGCGTCGTCGGTGAGCTGGCCGTCCCAGGACAGCAGGCCGCCGCGCAGCCGGTCCGGGCGCAGCGCCGGGGCGAGGTGGCGGGTCTCCACGGCGGACAGGCGCCGCGGCGCGGGCAGCGTGGCCCGGGCGGTGCGCGCCGCGAGGCGCAGGGTGTCGCCGGCCCGGAACCCGGCCCACGCCAGCGCGCCCTGGCCGCGGGAGACCAGAGGGGTGAGCGGCAGGACGAACGGCTGGGCGCGCACCAGGTGGGGCGCCGTGCGCTCCATCAGCACCCCGCGCTCCACCGCGCTCTCGTGGGCGACGTCGAGCTGGCCGGAGGCGAGGTAGCGCAGGCCGCCGTGGATGAGCTTGGAGCTCCAGCGGGAGGTGCCGAAGGCCAGGTCGTGGGCGTCCACGGCGACGACGCTCAGGCCGCGGGCGGCGGCGTCCAGGGCGGCGCCGGCACCCGTCGCGCCGAGCCCGACGACGAGCACGTCCACGACGGGGCCGCCGACGGTGTCGGCCAGCTCGCGCGAGCGCCGTGCGGCGGACAGGGAGGCCCCGGCGGCGGGGCGGTCGGTGGGGCTCATGGCGTGAGGGTCCTCTCCAGGATGGTGCGCAGCTCCGCGAGGAGGGCCGCGGGAGCCAACTCGGCGTCGTCCTCGTCGGTCATGGTCCGCAGCGACAGGGCGAAGGACTGCACGACCAGGAGCACCGACCGGGCCTGCCGTCCGGTGTGCGTCCCGCGCACCGACCCGTCGGCGTGGCCCTCCTCCAGGGCCTCGGCCAGCAGCCCGAGGAACGCCTCCTGGCTGGCCCCGCGCCGGTCCAGGACGTAGGGCAGGAGCAGCTCCGGATCGACGTCGACGATCTTGCGGAAGAGGGGGTGGCCGCGGAAGGCCTCCACCCCGGCCACCAGGCCGTCGACGATGCGCGAGCGGGTGTCGGCGGCCTGCCCGGGTGCCGGGACGGCGCCGGTGGCCACCGCGATCCACTCCCGGGTCATCAGGTCGCCGACCAGGGACCGCACGTCCGGCCAGCGCCGGTACAGCGTCATCCGGGAGACGCCGGCCCGGCGGGCGACGTCGGTCATCGTCGTACGGCGCACCCCGACGGCCATCACGCAGTCGCGCACGGCGTCCAGCACCGTGTCGTTGTCGGCGGGGGTCTGCCTGCTCGAGTGGTTGTGACGGTTGGGCGTCATGTGTCACAGTGTAACGCCCAGCGGGGTGGTGCGGACGGCATCCCTCGAAGCGACCGTGAGGACGACAGGCAATGGACATGCTGTGGAACGGCTGGGGCGACCCGGCCAGGGCGACGCCGCTGCCCGACACGGTGACCGGACTGCTGCGCGAGCTGCTCGGCGTCAGGACCCGCGACGCCGCCTCGCTCCCGCTGGCGGAGATCGCCGTCCCCGGGTCACCGCTGGACGAGGGCGCCCTCGGCGCGCTTCGGGCGGCCGTCGGGGACCGCGCGGACGACGTGCGCACGGACGCGGAGAGCCGCATCCGGCACACCCGCGGCAAGTCCACGCCCGACCTGCTGCGGATGCGGACCGGCGACACCGCCGACACCCCGGCCGCGGTCGTCCTCCCGGACGGCCACGACGAGGTGCTCGCCGTGCTGGCCGCCTGCGCCGAGCACCACCTCGCCCTGGTCCCCTTCGGCGGCGGCACCTCCGTCGTCGGCGGCCTCGCCCCGGAGCGCGAGGGCGCGTTCGTCGCCCTCGACCTGCGCCGCATGAACCGCCTGCTCGACCTCGACGAGGTCTCCCGCACCGCCACCCTCCAGCCCGGCCTGCGCGCCCCCGAGGCCGAGGCGCTGCTCGCCGAGCACGGCTACACCCTGGGCCACTTCCCCCAGTCCTACGAGTGGGCCACGATCGGCGGCTTCGCCGCGACCCGCTCCAGCGGCCAGGCCTCCGCCGGGTACGGCCGCTTCGACGAGATGGTCCTCGGCCTCACCCTCGCCACCCCCGCGGGCACCCTCGACACGGGCCGCGCCCCGCGCTCGGCCGCCGGACCCGACCTGCGCCAGCTCGTCCTCGGCTCGGAAGGCGCCTTCGGGGTCATCACGTCGGTCACCGTGCGCGTGCGGCCCCTGCCGGAGGTCCGGCGCTACGAGGGCTGGCGCTTCGCCTCCTTCGAGCAGGGCGCCGCCGCCCTGCGCCGGCTCGCCCAGGACGGCCCGCGCCCCACGGTGCTGCGGCTGTCCGACGAGACCGAGACCCTGGTCGGCCTCGCCCAGCCCGACGCCATCGGCACCTCACTGGAGCAGCAGGAGGACGCCGGATGCCTCGCGGTCGTCGGCTTCGAGGGCACCGAGGAGGACACCGCCCACCGCCGAGAGGGCGCCGCCGCCGTCCTGCGCGAGAACGGCGGCACCTGCGCCGGGGAGGAACCGGGGGAGCGCTGGGCGCACGGCCGCTACTCGGCGCCGTACCTGCGCGACTCCCTGCTCGACGCCGGCGCGCTCGCCGAGACCCTGGAGACCGCGGCCCACTGGTCCCGCCTTCCGGCCCTGTACACCGCCGTCCGCGAGGCGCTCACCGCCACCCTCACCGAGTCCGGCACCCCGCCCCTGGTCATGTGCCACATCTCGCACGTCTACGAGAACGGCGCCTCCCTCTACTTCACGGTCGTCTCCGCCCAGGGCGAGGACGCCGTGGCGCACTGGACCCGGGCCAAGCACGCCGCCAACGACGCGATCCTCGCCGCGGGCGGCACCATCACCCACCACCACGCGGTCGGCACCGACCACCGCGACTGGTACGTCCGGGAGGTGGGCCCCCTCGGCGTCGAGGCGCTGCGCGCCGTCAAGCGGAGCCTGGACCCCACTGGGCTGCTCAGCCCGGGCGTCCTGCTGCCCGCCGACTGACCCCGACGCCCGGCGCGCCCGCACCCCGTGAGACAACAGTCCGGCACCACCCGTCAGCCCGGAGGCACATCGATGCGACAGTTCACCGCCGTCGTCAACCCCACCGCGGGCGGCGCCACCTCGGCCGCCGCGCTCCTCGGGGTGGCCCGGCTGCTGCGGGAGGCCGGGGCGGGACTGGAGACCGAGTACAGCCACAGCCTCGCGCACGCCCGCGAACTCGCCCGGCAGGCCGGGGAGCGGGGCCGGGTGGTGCTCGCCGTCGGCGGCGACGGCATGGCGGGCGGCATCGGCGGTGCCCTCAGCGGCACCGGCGCCGTGCTCGGGCTCGTCCCGGCCGGACGCGGCAACGACTTCGCCCGGGCCCTGAAGCTGCCCACCGAGCCGGCCGCACTGGCCGAGGTGCTGCTGCACGGCGACCCCCGCCCGGTCGACACCGTCGAGGTCACCTCCGCCGTCCACGACCGCACCGTGGTCCTCGGCAGCGTGTACGCCGGTGTCGACGCGCTCGCCAACCGGCACGCCAACACCACGCGCCTGCTGCGGGGGGCCGCCTCCTACTACGCGGGGGCGGTCCGGGCCGTCGCGGGGTGGCGCGCCACGCGCTACCGCGTCACGGTCGACGGCGAGGAGCACGCCTTCACCGGCTACACGGTCGTCGCCGCCAACTCCGGCTACTACGGCTTCAACCGCCTCATCGCCCCCTCCGCCCGCGTGGACGACGGCCTGCTCGACGTGGTGATGATCCACCGGGCGCCGCGACGGCTGTTCTTCGCCCTGATGAACGAACTGGCGACGGGCGCCCACGTCCACCGGCCCCAAGTACACGTCGTGCGCGGCCGGGAGGTCCGCATCGAGGCGGACCGGGCGATACCCTACGGCGCCGACGGCGAGGTCGAGGCCGTCGTGCCCGTCACGGCCCGGGCGCTGCCCGGCGCGCTGCGCGTCCTGTGCTGAACAGGCGCCGAACACTGCGGGATGCCGGGCACCGACGTCCGTGCCCGGCATCCCGCAGTGTCCGGCGGATCAGCCCCGCGGTGTGGTGAAGCGTTCCCACACCCGGTGCGAGCCCATCAGCTCCGTGACCTGTTCCAGGGCCGCGGTGCCGGAGTCGGCGACGATCACACCGGGGGCGTCGGCGGGCACCCCCGACGCCTCGAGCGCCGGCGTGCCGCCGGCCCAGACACCGATCGCCTTGCCGTGCCGGAACGCCTCCGACAGCAGCAGGCTCACCCGCGGGTCGATCGTCCCCGGTCCCGCGGGCGCCGGGCCGGCCTTGTAGTCCCGCGGGGTGTAGGCGTCGCCGCCCATGTCGGGCGTCCCCGCGACCAGTACGGCGTCGAACTCGACCGACCGCGCGGTGACGTAGCTGCGCTGCACGGTCAGCGCGGCGTCGCCGGAGCCGAGGGTGCCGCCGGTCGGGGCCACGATCAGCGGCACCATCCCGGCGTTCAGCACCGCCTCGCGCACCGCGCCCACGCCCTCCAGGTCCGCGCCGCCGGTCACGATGCCGACTACCCTGCCGTCCAGCGGCCAGGTACCGCCCACCTGGGACAGCGCCGGGCTGGGTTCGACGTCGGCCAGTGGCACGGTCGGCTCCGGGGCGGGCAGGCCGAGGCCCTCGGCGACGCCCGCGCACAGCTCGGGGTCGACGTTGGCGAGGACCTGGAGCGTCCGCTCCCGGATCGCCTGCTCGTAGCACTTGCCCAGCTCGAAGGTGTAGGCGCCGATGATGTGCTCGCGCTCCACCGGGCTCATGCTCAGCCAGAAACGGCGCGGCTGGCTGAAGTGGTCCGCGAACGACTCCGGCGCCTTACGGACCTTCCTGCCCTCCGGCACCCGCACCGGCGCCTCGACGAACGCGTTCGCGTCCGCGCCCGCGGTGAACGGGCAGCCGCCGTCGAGGGAGTTGGGCCGGTAGGGCGCCACGCCCCGGTGCACGGCGCTCTGGTGCATGCCGTCGCGCAGCATGTCGTTGACCGGCGCCTGCGGCCGGTTGATCGGCAGCTGCGGGAAGTTGGGGCCGCCCAGGCGGGTGATCTGGGTGTCCAGGTACGAGAACAGCCGCCCGGCGAGCAGCGGGTCGTCCGTGACGTCGATACCCGGCACCAGGTGCCCGACGTGGAAGGCGATCTGCTCGGTCTCGGCGAAGTAGTTGGACGGGTTGCGGTTCAGCGTCAGCAGCCCGACCGGCTGCACCGGTGCCAGCTCCTCGGGCACGAGGTTGGTCGGGTCCAGCAGGTCGATGCCCTCGAAGGTCTGCTCCGGGTTGTCGGGGAAGGTCTGGATGCCCAGCTCCCACTGCGGATACGCGCCCGCCTCGATGGCGTCGGCGAGGTCCCGGCGGTGGAAGTCCGGGTCGACGCCGTTGACGGTCTGCGCCTCGTCCCAGACCAGCGAGTGCACGCCCAGCTTGGGCTTCCAGTGGAACTTCACCAGCGTGGTGACGCCCTCGGCGTTCACCAGCCGGAAGGTGTGGACGCCGAAGCCCTCCATCATCCGGAAGGAGCGCGGGATGCCGCGGTCGCCCATGAAGAAGATGGTGTGGTGGGTCGCCTCGGTGTGCAGCGAGACGAAGTCCCAGAAGGTGTCGTGGGCGCTCTGCGCCTGCGGGATCTCCCGGTCGGGGTGCGGCTTCGCGGCGTGCACGACGTCCGGGAACTTGATGGCGTCCTGGATGAAGAAGACCGGGATGTTGTTGCCGACCAGGTCGAAGACGCCCTCGCTGGTGTAGAACTTCGTCGCGAACCCGCGCGTGTCCCGGACGGTGTCCGAGGAACCGCGCGAGCCGACCACCGTGGAGAACCGGGTGAACACCGGCGTCTCCACGTCGGCGGCCAGGAACCCGGCCTTGGTCACCGAGGCGGCGGTGCCGTAGCTCTGGAAGACACCGTGCGCGCCGGCGCCCCGGGCGTGGACCACGCGCTCCGGGATGCGCTCGTGGTCGAAGTGCATGACCTTCTCGCGCAGATGATGGTCCTGCAACAGGACGGGACCGCGCGGCCCGGCCTTCAGCGAGTGGTCGGTGTCGTACAGCCGTGTCCCCTGGGCGTCCGTCAGATAGCTGCCGGACTGCGCAACCCGCGCCTGGTCGGCGCCCGTGGGCTGCCCGGTCGGTGAGACCGTGTCCGGGCCGCTCTGGTCCGGTTTCGGGGGCAGCGGCTCGCGGGGCTCGGTGGGTTCGGCGACGGGCGGCGACTCGGGGCCGGGGCGGCCGGGGATGCCGTCCGGTGGTCCACCGGCTTCGCCGTGCAGGCCCTCGGTCACCTTGCGGACTGCTCGCTTGAGGGGATTGGCCTCGCTCATCGGCCTTTCTCCGTTTCTGGGCGGGCCGTTGCACGCGCCCGGTCTTGTTCGGGTACCGACTGCCGTGGTGGGCCGTGACCGCGTACCCAGCGTCGGGGACTCAAGGCATGGGCGCGAGGAACGGAGGGGCCGGCTCAGGTGATGGTCTGTCCGTCGTGGGCGCCGCCCCGGCAGAGCGTCGTGAAGGAACCGGTCCCGTCGCCGTCCGCGGAGACGACGATCACTCCGCCGCCCTGGACGCACTCGCCCGCCGTCACATCGCCCGGAAGGTCCGGGACGCGGAGCACCGCTGCCTCCGCTCCGGCGGCGCACAGGACCCATACGGCCAGGGCCGCGATCACGGTGCACGACGACTTGCGCATGGAGAGGGCTCCTTCTCACGGGTGCCGCTCCAGCCTCACCGGCCCCGGCACGGCGCGCCACCGGGGGCGCGCGCACGGGGGAGGGGCACGGGAGGGAGCGGGCAGGGACGCGCTCGGGGAGCGCGCGCACGGCGAGGGCTCCGACCGCGACCGCGGATCGGAGCCCTCGGAACGCCGTACCGGACTAGCCCTCCGTGTGCGTCACCCCCACCGGCCCGAACGAGACCCGGGTGCGGGCCCCGTCGGCCGCCCACACCACCTCCACGGCGTCCTCGCCGGGCACCACCTCAGTCACCGCGTCGGCCACCTGCACACTCACCGGCTCACCGGTCAGCGCGGCCAGGCCGACGTGCACGGAGGTGCCGCCCGCCGCACCGGACAGCCGGGGCAGCTCCGCCCACGGGACGTACGCGGTGCCCTGCGGGGCGCGCACGGTCTCCGCCTCGGAGTCCCAGCCGTAGAGGCCGTGCAGCGCGGAGGTCAGGGGCTCCTCGGGGCCGGTGGCCCATCCGGTGTGCGTGACCCGCGCCCCGGGCGGCGCCCCGACGACCCGGTGCACCCGCAGCTCGTACGGCCCCCGGGCCACCGTGACGCTCTCCACCCGCAGCCCCGGCACCATCGGCGGCCCGGCGACGAAGACGGGCCGGTGCCAGGACGCCGCCCAGCCCCAGCCGTCGCCGCCTCCCGCGCCCAGCGGATGCACGCGGCGCCGCACACTGGACCGGCCGTCCACCTCGACGGACAGGTGGTTGTCCGCGACGTTCTCGCGCGCCGTCGGGCCCGTCCGGGTCGAGTAGGCCTGCCGGCCGTAGAGCGGGTCGTCCTCGGCCGCCGACTCGCCCTCGTGGGGGCGGACATGGTCGCTGCCGTGGTTGTGCAGCCGTACGATCCCGTCGGCGCGGGTCGCCTGCACCAGCAGCCCCGGCGCGGTCAGGGCCAGGACGCGGTCCCCCTCCTCCACCGGCGCGGGCTCCTCCGGCGCCGTCCACAGCGGGTGGTCCGCCGGGGCGAGAAGCGACACGAACGCCTTCGACGCCCAGTACGGGGAGGCCGGACCCGAGTACGGCTGCAGGGTCGCCCCGTGCGGGCCGTACCAGCCGAGGCTCAGCACCCCCTCCTCCGTCAGCGCCCCCCGGTCCACGAAGTACCGCAGGCTGCCGCTGACCAGCCGCCGCGAGGCACCCGGTGCCAGCGGGGTGTGCCCGGTCAGCGCGCCCAGGCCCACGGCCGCCGACGCGGCGAAGCGGTAGGTGAGGGAGCGGCCGAAGTGCAGCGGCGCGCCGTCGGCCCCGAACATCAGGGCGAAGCCGTCGAGGTGGGCGCGCAGCCGCTCCCCGTACCGGGCGAGGGCGTCGGTGTCGCCGCCGAGGTGGGCGTCGAGCACCGGGTAGAGGTGCAGCGCCCAGCCGTTGTAGTGGTCGAAGGCACGTCCGTCGCCGTCGGCGTACCAGCCCCCACCCCGGTACCAGCCCTCCATCAGCTCCAGTGCCCGGTGCCGGGCCGCGGCCGTCTCGGCGTCGCCGCGGCCGACCGACTCCAGGAACCCGGCGACCGTGTACGGGAACAGGTACCAGTTGTTCGGTGCCGGGACGTGCCGCAGCGCCCCGCGCAGCCATTCCTCCACACGGTCCTGGACCCCGGAGTCGAGGTGCTTCCACAGCCACGGCGCGGTCAGCCGCAGCCCGAGCGCCACCGAGGCCGACTCGACCATGGGCTGGCCCTGCACGTCGTGGTCGAGGATCAGCGGCCAGGACTCGGTGTCGTCGCGGCCGGGGGAGCGGGTGCCGGAGGCGAGGCCCTCGGCGTAGCGGTCCAGCCAGCCGTGCGGGTCCGCGCCGTCCGCGCCCGCGACGCGGAAGCCCGCCGCGAGGAAGGTCCGGGCGAAGCCCTCCAGGCCGTCGGAGCGCACCCCCGAGCGCGAGGGCCGTCCCGGCAGGTCGAGCAGGGCGCGGCCCGGGGTGCTCCAGCGCCACGCGGCCCACAGCAGCCCGTCCGCGACGGCCTCCCAGTGGGCGCGGGTGTAACCGGTGCACGGGCTGGACGCACGGTCCTCGGTGGGCAGTTCGAACGGGATGCTCATGCCAGGAACGCCAGCCTTTCGCGTCGTACGGGATGGAGAAAACCGGAACCGGAGGCCCAGCGGGTGGTCTCGGCCAGGGCGAGGTCGGCCAGCCGGCGCCACTCGTTGCCCTCGGAACCGGCGAGGTGCGGGGTGATCAGGGCGTGCTCGCAGTCCCACAGCGGATGGTCCGGCGCCAGCGCCTCGGGATCGGTGACGTCGAGGACGGCCCGGATACGGCCCGCCAGCACGGCGTCGGTCAGCGCGTCCTGGTCGACGACCGCCCCGCGGGAGGTGTTGATCAGCACCGCGTCGGCGCGCATCGTGTCGATCAGCGGACGGCTCACCAGACCGCGGGTCGTGGGCAGCAGCGGCGTGTGCACGCTGACGGTGTCGCAGCGCGCGAACAGCTCGGGCAGCCCCACGTTCTCGACGCCCAGCCCGGCGGCCTCCGCGTCGCTCACGTACGGGTCGTGCAGGAGGACCTCCACGTCGTGCGGGCGCAGCAGCTCCACGACCCGGCGGCCGATCAGCGAGGCCGACAGGATGCCGACCGTGCGCCGGTAGTTGCCGACGCCGCGCGGGGTGCGCAGCCAGTCGCCGCGGGTCCTGGACACCCGGAAGTCGCGGGCCCGCTCCAGCACCCGCTTGCCGCTCAGCAGGATCATGCCGAGCGTGTACTCGGCCACCGGCAGCGCGTTGGCCGCGGCGGCCGAGGACACCTCGATCCCCCGCTCCCAGCACGCGTCGGTGACGTGCCCTCGGACACTGCCTGCCGTGTGCACCACCGCCCGCAGCCGTGGCGCCGCCCGCAGCACCTCCGCGTCCAGCGGCGGACAGCCCCACCCGGTGATCAGCAGCTCCGCGTCCGCCAGTACGGATCTCGCCCGCGCCGTGGACAGGTCGTCGAGCACCGGGAACGGCGCGAGGTCGCAGACCCGGCGGAACGCGGCGAGGGACTGGGGGTCGAGGACGGCCGAGGCGGCGTCCGGGGACATGGCCACGGCGGCGCGGGGCCGGTGGCCGGGTCCGGGGGCGTGCACGGTCACTTGACGGCTCCGGCGGTCAGGCCGCTGCGCCAGAATCGCTGGAGCAGCACGAAGGCGAGGATGAGCGGCAGCACGGCGAGCAGCGAGCCCATGATGACCACGGGGTAGTACTCGGGCGACACGGACGCCGAGCTGTTCCACTGGTAGAGGCCGAGGCTGACGGGATACAGGTCCTGGTCGGACAGCATCACCATGGGCAGGAAGAAGTTGTTCCAGATCGCGGTCAGCTGGAAGAGGAAGACGGTGATCAGCCCGGGCCCGAGCATTCTCAGCGCCACCCGGGCGTACGTGGTCAGCTCCCCGGCACCGTCCACCCGCGCCGCCTCCAGCACCTCGTCGGGCACGTAGCCCCGGGCGAAGATCCGGCCGAGGTAGACGCCGAACGGATTGAACAGCACCGGGATGAACACCGCCCAGAAGGTGTTGACCAGGCCGGCCTCCGAGGCCATCAGGTACAGCGGCAGCGCGAGCACCGTCTGCGGCACCATGACCGCCGCGAGGACCAGGCCGAACAGCTTCTCCTTGTGCCGGAAGCGGTACTTGTCGAAGGCGTAGCCGCAGGCCACGCTCACCAGCGCGCCGACGGCCGCCCCGAGGACCGCGTACAGCAGGCTGTTGACGTACCAGCGGCCGTACAGCCCGCCGTCCATGGCGAACAGGTCCTTCAGGTTCCGCAGGAAGGAGAAGTCGCTCAGGGAGAGCAGGTCGCTGCTGAACAGCGCGTCGCGGTTCTTGGCCGAGGCGAGCACCAGCCACAGCACCGGCAGCAGCGTGTAGAGGACGGAGACGGCGACGACCACGTTGACGGTCGCCCGGCCCAGCAGCCCGGGGCGCAGCAGGGAACTGTCGGTGGCGCTCATCGGGCCTCCTCGGAGTCGGCGCGGCCGGTGAAGCGGGTGACGCCGTAGGACAGGGCGATGGTGCACACCAGCAGGACCACCGAGGCGGCCGCCGCGAGGCTGTAGTTGTTGCGGGTGAAGGCCGCGTCGTAGATGTACATGCTGGGCGAGAACCGCGAGCTGATCATCGGGGAGGACTGGCTGAGCAGCATCGGCTCGGTGAACAGCTGGAGCGCCCAGATCAGGGTGAAGATCGACACCATCACGATGGAGGCCCGCACCAGCGGCGTCTTGACCTGGAGCGCCGTGCGCACCGGCCCCGCGCCGTCGACCACGGAGGCCTCGATCACCTCGCGGGGCACGGCCTGGAGGGCGGCGTAGAAGACCACCATGTTGTAGCCGAGGTTGCTCCACAGGGCGATGTTCACAATGGACGGGACCACCGTGTGCACGCCCAGGAAGTCGATCGTGATGTCGCCCTTCGCGAACAGCTCGATGACCGGGCTGATGCCGGGCGTGTACAGGTACAGCCAGATCAGCGCCGCGATGATGCCGGGCACCGCGTGCGGCAGGAACAGGCCGAGCTGGGCGAAGCCGCGCAGCCGCACCACTCCGGAGTCGAGGAGCAGGGCGAGGGCGAGCGCGCCGACGACCATCAGCGGGAGGTAGATGAGGCAGTACAGGGCGACCGTGCCGAGCCCGCCGAGGAAGGTGGGGTCGGTGAGGACGGCCGCGTAGGAGCGCAGACCGACGAAGACCGTGCGTTCGGGGCCGAAGCCGAGACCGGGCTGGTCGTCGCTGAAGAAGCTGAGGTAGACGGCGGTGCCGACGGGGATCAGGAAGACGGTGACCAGCAGGGCGAAGAACGGCGTCATGAGGACGCCGGCGGCGGTCAGTTGACGGCGCTTGGCCGCTCTGCGGGCGCGCAGGCCCGAGGCGGAGGGTGCCGGGGAGGCGGCGCGCGCGGCACCGGCCGGCACCCGTGAGTGGGTGGTCGTGGTCATGGGTGTGTCACCTGCCTTTCGTCGGCTCAGGTGCTGTGCTGGGTGGTGGACAGGCCGAGGGCCCTGAGATCGGGCATGGTGCCCTCCTGCGCGGTGCGCAGCGACTCGACGAGGCTGCCCTGGCCGCCGCCGACGCGGGCGAAGGAGTCCTGCATGACCTTCTGGGTGGCGCTCATCCGCGGGCCCCACAGCCACTGGTCGCCGATCTTCTCGGCCTCCTGCTCGAACAGGGTGTAGATGTCCTGGCCGCCGTAGTACGAGCGGTCGAAGGCCTCGCGGCCCACGGAGACCAGACCGGGCGCGGCCGGGTACTGGCTGCTGGCGCCGCTGGAGAGCCGGGCGCGCAGGGCGTCGGGGTGGGAGACCTGCCACTCGATGAACTCCATGGCGGCCTCCGGGTGCCTGCTGTCCTCGGTGACCGCGAAGGTCGAGCCGCCGTGCGTGCCGGTCGAGGGGCTGCCGGTGTCCCACTGCGGCATGGGCGCGATACGCCACCGGCCCTTCTGCCCGGGCCGCGCGTTCATCTGAGCGCCCGCGTCCCAGGCGCCGCTGAGCCGGGTGAGGACCAGCCCGTTGCCGATCTGCGCGTCGGACTGCCGGCTCTCGACGGCGTTCATGAAGACGTCGTCCCGGTCGATGAGCCCCTGCCAGTAGTCGGCGACCCGCCGGGAGGGCGCGTCGGCGAGGGAGACGTTCCAGGCGCCCTCCGAGGTGTCGAACCACTGGGCGCCCGCCTGCCAGGCGTAGCAGGCGAACTGCGTCATCCCGTCGGTCGGGAAGAGCACCAGCCGGGGGGGGGGGGGGGCCCCCCGCCCCCCCCCCCCCCCGGGGCGGGGGCCGGCCCCCGCCCGCGGGGGCGGGGGGGGGCCGGGGGGGGGCGGGGGGGGGGGGGGGGGGGGTGCCACCCGGGGGGGGGGGCCCGCGC